>JBKJIV010000030.1:0-20008 GCA_046598365.1 Polaromonas sp.
CATGGTGATCACCTTTACATCCCTGCTGAAATTTTCAGCAGGACAGTGGAACACCCCTGTCAATTTTCGATCGGCACTCTCGACTTCAGACTGTCAATTTTCGGTCGGCGGTAACACAACATAGCGCCTGTTGGGCGTGAATTTGGCAGCCCGGACTTCGAGCGCTTGCTGGAGGAAGACATCAAAAGGTGGGCATCCGAGAGTCCACCTACACAGTAAGCGACAAACGCCCGCTGACAAATAAGTCCCATCAACCCGGCGCGGCGAATTCGATCTGGAGACCGAAAGCACAATTCTGAGGCCACCTCATGGATACGCTGGACAAGTTGAGCGATCAGTTTGGCCGAGGGACTGTCATGGTGGCCAGGCGGGCGCGTCAAAGGCCTTCAGTGAAATTTTGAAATGAAGCAGGATTTTCAGACTCCGCAATACACCACATGCTGGGCGCAGCTACCAGAGGCAAGATGCTAAGTGCGGTTTTCATGGACTAACTAGCGTTCTTTGGGGGAGTTGCAGGATCACGGGTCCGAACTAAAATGACGCTCTCACATCGTGCCAAATAGTTCCGCTGTTAAAAGGCTTTATATATGACTACAAGCGATAGCCCGCTGAATGTTCCTGCGCCGTTGCAGGAGGTTGTGGAAGAAAACAAACAAGTAGCGGAAGACATAAAAAAGGCTGTGGACGACCTTACCGTGGTGCATGCTGTGCTGACTGTTGAAAGTGAAAAGTCGAGACCTTCTCAAGATACGAAAAAAGCCGTAAAGCGCACGAAAGTCATCCGGTCGAAACTCGCCAATGCCGCCACCAAGTTGGAGGACGCTACGGAAATTCTTGAACGCCATGTGGCTGCGTCTGCGCAGAAGTGATGATCGGGCCCCCGGGGACCCGAACCGACAATACGACTTCAAATTTTGGGCGAGCAAATCTCCTACACGGGACGAAGAGTTTGTCCCGCGACTACT
Organism: Polaromonas sp.; assembly: GCA_046598365.1. Lineage (GTDB taxonomy): Bacteria > Pseudomonadota > Gammaproteobacteria > Burkholderiales > Burkholderiaceae_C > Polaromonas. The sequence goes on from JBKJIV010000030.1 coordinate 966, forward strand.
ATGGATAAATTCTCTACACTTTTGAAACCGCTTGGAATCCCTCCACGGAAGTCAAATAATTTTGAAAATGGCCCGTCGGGTTTTTATTGTTGAAGATAGCCCATTAACCAGGGCAACAATTACTGATGGACTTCGGAAATTGAACTTTGAAGTGGTCGGTGTTGCCGATTGCGAGGACGATGCGAAAGTCTGGCTTGATGCAAACCCAGACGGTTGGGACCTCGCAATCGTTGACTTGTTTCTGCGTGAGGGTACAGGTGCTGGCGTTGTACGCTATTCGCGCAGGCGGGGTTATCGACAACCGATTGTTGTAGTTACCAATCACTATATCCCGGACATAGTCGATCACACCCGACGTCTCGGTGCTGATGGCGTTCTTAAGAAGTCAGACGATCTTGAAGAGCTGTGGAAATATTGCGCCGCCCTGCCTCTCTGAGGTTCTGAGAGCGTAAGCGGTTCCGCACTGCGGCCAACGCGCCGCAAGCGGGTGGTGGTGCGATCAAGTGTCCGTGCCGAAGCTCGTGAGCCGACGTCACGATTTTGACCTAACGTCGCTGAATGAGGGACTTGGACCACGACATGCATGTTTCAATCGCCCAGTTGGTTTGCTCCTGTGTCAGCTCAGGCATCTTCTCCCCGCCGGGACCGTGTCCAAGTGGATTGCGGACCCTGGTGAACAGAAGCTTTATAGCCTCCGCCTCCCACGACTGGATGAAGCACCCGTTCTTTGCCGCTTGCAGGTTGTCGATGTAGTTATGGGCGCCTTTCTCACCACCGTGTGTCCACCCCTTTTCAGCGGAAATAATTTTGATGACGCTTTCCAATGCCTTTGTGGCCCAGAACGCAGGGTCACGATCATTCACTTCCCGCCGATCGACTGCCTCGGCCATGTCAGTAGCCACGTTCGCCCACTTGGGATCCGCAACTAGCTGCCAGAATGGTTTCTCGATCTGCTCTTGCACCAGCGAGTCACTGGCAATCTGAATGAAGCCGTTGTGATAATTAAGCGGCACCCTGCCACGGCGAAAGCGCTCATTTAACTCATCACAAGTGGAATTGAACGCGTTCAACATGGAAGTGTTGCTGCGGGCCAGCAAAACTGAAAAGGCCTCCTGCGAATTAGCGATCGCAGCGGACATGCTATCCAACGCGGCCAAGGTCTTTCTCTCTCGTCTCCCAGCCGCGGAGGTCAAAGAGGCCTGATAGGACGCATCAACTCTCTCAACTTCGTGCCACCGTGCTCGGAATGCAAGTTCAACGAAACTGATACGTTCCTTCATGTACGAATCAGGGTTCACGCCTTGCTTGTACGGGTCCAGCATGAAGGCCTTGCAGACCCAATCGGTCGTGTACGTGCCCCACTGATGCACGCCATTTTTATCCCTGAAGTTCCATCCGAGCGACGCAAGGCTTTCGCGTCCTAGCTCCATGCTAAGCCTGCTGTGGGCACTTTTCCATGCAGCAATAGTTGGAGCGTCGAACTTACCGTTCTTGTCAGCTGGCCACAGTTGCTCCGCAATCATTCGGTAGCCCTGCACGAGCAGGATGCGATCCGAATCCCGAAACTCAGTCCAGATGGGACGATCCTCGTAGCGGGTGGCAAAGATGTCGGTGAGCATGGTGCATTATCGTCACGGCCTCCACGCGACAAGCTAGATGTTCGTTGAGGGCACACAGAAGAGCACGACCGTGAGGAACCCCAGCAAAACTTGGCCACAAGACCTCGCGACTCTAAATCTTCGACGCAAAAAAATCGATCATGGCAAAGCACGAGACGTGCGCGAATTAGTTGAACGGATCAGTCGCTGCCTTGAAGAGTTATGAACTAGCAAACTGACCATTCGCCACCGCCCTATGCGTTTCGGAGTTGCCAAAAACCCACAGAATCCCTGCGCCGCGAGCGCCGATATCGGATTACTGTGCAAAATGATATCAAAAAGGGTCACAACAAGTACAATGAATCTTTTTGATAGCGAAAAGAGTCATTATGTTTGGCAAAATCTCAATTCGAAACATTCCACAGCAGATTTGGATTGCCCTTGAAGCATTGGCGGATAAACACGACCGGTCAACAGAGGCTGAGGCACGATATGCCTTGCGAGCCTGGGTCGAGCCGTCGCTCTTGGAGCTTGATCGAAGTACGCGCCGAGCTGAGGTCTCTGGGCGATTGCGTAGCGTACTTGAGCAAGTAAATACTGCTCGGACGGGAAGTGCCCTTCGACCTTCACATTTGGCGCAGGCTATTGGGGAAGATCGCGCGGAAGTGGTCGAAGATTGGTTCACCGGCCGGGCCGAGCCCTCCTTCAGCCAGCTCGCAGCAACCGCTACCTACTTTGGCGTGGTCACAGAATGGCTGCAGCACGGGGACGCGCAAATGTTTCCCCTCAGTCACCATCATCGGGTACCCGAGGACGCGACTGCTGCTTTTGACTGGCTATTGTCGTGGGATGAGGAGAATCTCAATGCCAAAGTTACAGCTCTCCACCTTGCACGCGAAGCCAGTACAACTGGCGGACTGATCGTCATCAAGGAAAATGGTGAAGGTCACTGCAAGACTTTCCCCACGCAATACCATGTCAGTGAGGAGATAGGCAGTGGAGGCGAAACGGCATTGGCGCACCTTTGGGTGACCCTTGAACTGCTGTACAAACATCCCTCCCGCAGTGCCACCACAGTGAAAAGTTATCTGCTTGCGCCCAACGATTTCGACGCCTTGCGCAAAGGAAACACCCATCCATTGGCTGTTTTAAATCGTGCCCAACATGCCACATGGTGGGAAGATATTTGGGATAAGACTATGTATCCCAAGCAAAAATATTGGTCCGGCTGGCTGTCCGTTTGTGAGGGAATCGGTCGGGCCGTAGCATCCCGCCCGAGGCTAGTGGAGGAGCTCGACAAGATCAGGCGCGGAGAGCACCCTGTAATGACGCGCTGATTCAATCAGCGCGCCGTCAAACCCGAGTTGTCGGAAAAAGTCTCAGCGTTCTAAATAGAGCTTGGCGAAGGGCTCAGGCCGCAGGGAGGTTTTCGCAGTCATTCCCTCTGGATGTTCACGTTAGCGATCACGCCAATTTTCATGTCCTCGACTTTGACGACCTTCAGCGCGGGTCCGAACATGCCCTTGAGTTCCCTGACGTCCCGCAATCCTTCCGGGAACAGCTCTGTCTCCTGCATTGGCAACTCCACCGGCGCGTGTAGGTTAATGCCATTGGATCCAAAGGCTTGCGCTGCCAATGCGGGCTTGGCTAAAGCTGCTCGCATTAAATCGAGAATCTCAAAAGGGGCACCATCTCCTTCACTTGCCTCCCACCCGATGGTCGCGGGTTTTTCGCTGTACGCAATTGGGATTCCGTCTTCATAATGAACCTCATGAATCGAGCGATAAACGTCTACCGCTCCTAGCGGATCGTGTAATGAGGTAGCCAGTTCAATGATTCGATAGTTCCAGGTTCGCATTTTTCACCACCTGTTTTAATCAAAAATCCCACCATGCTTGGGGGGCACGTAAGCCGTGATGTCGTCGAAAACTCTTTGCGGATCAAGCGTCAGTGTGAGGGCCACATTTTCCGCGCCAATAGTGTCTTTTTTCAGGCGAAGTCCTCGAACCGATTGGTACGTAAAGCGCCGCGCAGTCTTGCAGTTTTTTTAACCTTCTCATTCTCCTAAGCACCGCCATGCGAGTCAATGCCTCCAGCCTTAAGTGTCTATGTCAAACGAGGCGCCTCACAGGCTGCCAATGGACTATGAACGGTTTAGGCGTTTTTGGTGTTTGTGACACTTAGTCGACGGACTACATTCCAAGGCATTCAATACCGCCGAATGGCACTGGCAGTCTCGACAGTTTTTGTTGCGGTTTCGCCAATTTTGAACGTCAATAAAAACAATAGGTTGTGCAACCGTTACCGACAGACTCTATTGTTTTCTATCATCGGTCGCACGGGAGGGCAGGCCCCCACCGTCTGCTTCAAGCGCGTTTGAACCGGGGTGAAATCCAGCGGTCCAACACCCACGGGCCGAGGCCGTAAATTGCCAGCCCGGCCAGGAGGGCGCCCCAGAAAATATGCTGCTGCAAGGCAGCGGGTGCTATCTCGCTCAGAGAAATCACCGCAACCACGTTGACCACAAACAGACCAAGCGCCGAGAAGCGGCCACCCAGGCCCAGCACCAGCAACACCGGCAGCACCAGCTCGCCGGCTGTCCCCATGAAAGCGGCCATGGCCGGCGGCAGCAAAGGGACTTTGTATTCGTCGGTGAACAATGCCACGGTGATTTCCCAGTCGCGCAACTTGGTCAGCCCGGAGAGAAAAAAGACCTGCGCAATGTACAGGCGCGCCAACAAGGCCGCCAGCGGCTGCAGGCAGTTCAGGGCCCGGGTCAATTGGTCCCATGCGCTCAGTCCGCGCCCAAGCCACTCAGGTTGATTGCCTGTCATTGCGTTTCTCCTTTGTTATTTGTAAAAAATGCGCGCCGATTATCAAGCCGGTACGCACAGCATCGCCCAACCAGACATTGAAATCAAATGGCGGGGTGTTAACTGACGGCGGTAATTGCGTTTCGTCGCAGGCATCCAGGGCATCAAGCAGGGAGTGCCCGGCTGTCAGCTTGCCCAACAGCAAGTATTCAGCCATTGAGACCGGGCGGGTACGCGGTTTGAAGCCCTCACGCCAGACCACCGCATATTCGGCGCGACCCGTTTGTAAAAGTTGCCCGGCTTGCTCCAGGGTCGGGCTACCCAGCAGATGCGCATTGACGATGCTGGCCACGGGGTAGGTGCTCGCCAGCAAGGCGACGCCCGGGCCCAAGCTCAGCGTGATCACGGCGGGATCGCTGGAAGTCAGGAGTGCAAACGATGAGGGAGCGGGGTCAACGTCGGCCGCGCTGGCGGCCTGATGCAGCAGCCATTCGAGCCGGGCTACGGCACCGAGGTAGGGATCGTCTGCCAACTGGGGGGCCGCGTCCATGAAATCTGCCAGACCATCGCCCCAACAGGCCATGTCGCCACGCAGCGGTGGGTGTTCCGTCCAAAAATGACGGGCGAACACAGCAAAGTTTTCATCGCCCATCAGCTGCGCCAGCACCGGGTATGCGCCCAACAAGACACGTTCGGCAAGCGCCTGGCCGTTGGCACGGTAGGCCTGCAGGCCGCGCCGCCAAAGTTGCTGCTGCCGCAGACTGCCGGTGGCAACCCACTGGGACAATGGCCCATCATCGCCTTTGCCCAAAACCGCTTGCAACAGGGCGTGTTGTTCCGGCAACGAAGACTCCAGCTGATTCATGCCACCACCGACTCGGCTGCAGCAGGCGTCCAGGCGCGTGCTCGCGCAGCTTCATCCAGCAGGACCTGCAATGGCGGGATGTCCGTGTCCCACTCGATCAGCGCCGGGATGCCTCCAAAACGGAGCTGCGCATGACGGTAAATTTGCCAGACTGCATCACAGACCAGACTCCCATGGTCGTCGATCACGATATCGCCGCAGTCCTGGTGCCCGGCCAGATGCAACTCTGCCACCGCCTGCGGAGGAATCTGGTTCAACCAGTCCAGGCAGGCCGGCACGGGGTCCGCCGCACTTCCTGCAAGGCGCTCGTTGAGCGCGTTGACATAAATATTGTTGACGTCAATCAGCAGCTTGCAACCGCTGCGCTTGACCAGTTCCGCCAGAAAGGTGGTTTCACTCATATCGGAGCTGTTGAAGCTCACATAGGCCGACAGGTTTTCGACGATCAGGGGGCGTTTCAGCCTATCTTGCACCTGCTGCACATTGGCACACAGGACATCAAGAGAGCGGTGGTGAAAGGGGATGGGCAGCAGATCGGCCGCGTGAACCGTCGCACCGCCCAAAGACCCGCGCGCAAAACAGGCATGGTCTGAGACCCGGACCGGGTCAATCCGCTCGACCAGTCGCGCGAGCTGGTCCAGATGCCAGGAGTCCACACCGGCTGAAGAGCCCAGTGCGAGACCCACGCCGTGCAAACTGACCGGGTAGGTGTGGCGCGCCTGTTGCAGTACCGCCAACGCGGCGCCACCTCGTCCAAAAAAATTCTCTGAGTGGACTTCTATAAAGTCCAACTCTGGCTTTGATTCAAGCAACGCCGCGTAATGCGGATGTCGCCATCCAATGCCTGTGGCGAAAGAGCTGGAGTGCGCCATTCGGGACCCGCGGTTTATCGTGAAAAAGTCACCGCGAGCGTCCGTAGGGCCTCACTCAGAATGGGAATCAGCTCTTTTTGTCCATCATGGCTTTAGCCTTCATCTTGGCGGCGTCAGCAGTCATGCCCTTCATGCTGGCACAAGTGCCTTTGGCCACGTATTTCCACTCATTGGCATCATCACTGACTTTGGACTGGCCGGCGCAGGAATGGCTTCCGCTCAGGTTGGCGCAATCGTTTTGCCCAGCTTTGGCAATGCCGTAGCATTTTTCTTTTTCCTGGGCAACGGCGGGCGTTGCAACCAGCATGGTGGACAGCAGGGATGCTGCAGCTGCAGCGATCAGGGCGCGTTGGTTCATTTGAAAATCTCCAAAAAGTGTAAACAGGTTAAAAATCCAACCAGGGAATATGTTTTTTCGTCTGGCTGGGAGTTAGTCAGGGCGTCGTCGGCATTCTTACAGCGTTTTCAGCTAGCGCCGAAAATAAAACCCCGCCCTTAAGGCGCTCAATCACAAAAGGTCGGCTATTTTGTCCCAGGCTTCAGCCGGAATACGGCCCACATAACGCTCCACAATCTTGCCGGTCTTGTCTATCAGATAACCGGCCGGCAACTGGGCATGTGCGCCCAGGTTATCGCGGTAGCTGCTGTCGCCCATCCAGAGCTGTACAAACTGCTGCTTCGTGGGTACCGTGCGGGAAATGATGCGCTCATAGTCCACCACATCCTGCATGCGCTTGTCAGTCGCTACGGCCACCAGTTCAAACGGTTTGCCGGCCCAGCCTTCGTAGTTGGTCCGCAACTCGGGCATTTTGTCGCGGCATACCGCGCAGCCAGTGGACCAGTACAGCACCAGCACCACCTTGCCTTTGAGCGAAGAAAGAGCAAACGGCTTGCCCTCTGTGGTCTTGCCCTCAATCGTCGGCATTGCCACTGCGGCGCTTGGCTTGCTGGCTGGGGTTTGCGCATGAGCTGGCAACAGGCCCAGCCCTGCAGAGCAAACCAGCGCTGCGGCCCACGCCAGAACTTTCGCTGGGCTCTTGTCATTTCTATTTTTTGGCATGAAGGTGGCGTGGAGGTTCATGGTTCTGCCCGGTAGTTGGATAGCCGCCAGAATAAGCGCTACTGCGCAGAATGAGTAGAGGGGAAACAACAAAGTTCCATCCGACCGGATGAGGCAAGGTATCAAGCGGGATGCTCGTTGCTGCGCTAGACTGCGCAGCATGTCAACATTTGAAGACCAATTGGTTGAGCACCGCGACTATCTGATGCGTTTTGCGCGCCTGCAACTTCGCAATGATGCATGGGCTGAAGATGTTGTATCTGAAACCCTGCTGGCTGCCCTGTCAAAGCCGCAAGCATTTGGCAACCGTTCGCAGCTTAAAACCTGGTTGGTTGGCATACTGAAACACAAAGTCATCGACATGATTCGCAGCAACGCTCGCGAGGTGGCGATCCCTGACCACGGAGCAGACGACGAGGCCGACGAACTTGACAAGATTGCATTCAAGGCTGACGGTCACTTTGCCAATTCGCCCGGCGATTGGGGTGACCCCCATCAAACCCTGCAGCAACGCCAGTTTTTTGAGGTGCTCGACGCCTGCGTCGAGCGAATGCCCTCCGGACTGGGTCGCCTGTTCCTGATGCGTGAATGGCTGGAACTTTCCTGCGAAGAAGTATGTAAGGAACTGTCGCTGACGCCGACCAACCTGTATGTCCAACTTCATCGAGCGCGCCTGCGTTTGCGCGAATGCCTCAATATTCACTGGTTCCGCAGCGCCAGCTGAGATTGCCCCATGACGCTCCAACTCCCCTTGAGGCGCACCTGCAAGCAAGCCGCAGCCCTGTTGGTCGCAAGGGAAGACCGCGCCTTGAGCTTGCCCGATACGGTCGCGCTGAAGCTGCACCTGCTGGCGTGCCGAGCCTGTCCCGAATTTGAAAACCAGATACTCACCATGCGTTTGGCGATGCGGCATTGGGCGCATCATGCGGATGGCGCCGACAGCACCCCGCCTGCTGCCGGGACGCAGCAGTAATCGGGCTAATCCAGCCGAGCAAGGCTGGTCTCCTTTTTATTTGTCGCTTTATGTAAGGCAAGCGAGATGTCGCCAGCGGTCTCCCGAACAGGTGCTGCTATTGTCTTCTGGCCCACCTCTCAATTTAACAGTGAGCGCCAACTTAGGCTTTTGGCCTCTTTGATGTTCGAGTCTGCGTTCCTTGAACTCGTCCCGGGCAACTCCGCCCCAAAGTAAAAACCCGCCCCAGGCAAGGCTTGCGGGCTAGAAATACCCCGTTAAGCCAATGATCACGGGGGCCGGTCCGGCTAGGTATAAACGATGCTTGCTTGTGCTGGACGTATCTGACGCATAATATGCGGGTGTGGATCACATCCACACAGGTTTGGTGATCGGTCAGTTTCGCGCGCTACAGCGGTACGTTTTAAGATTTGTTGTGCTTTCGGGACCCCATCGCTTTTGTTATTGTGTTTTAGAGGAGTCCCTTAATGGGCAACAAACTTTACGTCGGCAACTTGCCGTATTCCGTCCGCGACGAAGACTTGCAACAATCTTTTGGCCAATTTGGCGCTGTCACCAGCGCTAAAGTCATGATGGAACGCGACACGGGTCGCTCCAAAGGCTTTGGCTTTGTGGAAATGGGCAGCGATGCCGAAGCTCAGGCCGCAATTACCGGCATGAATGGTCAGCCTTTGGGCGGCCGGAGCGTTGTCGTTAATGAAGCTCGTCCAATGGAAGCTCGTCCTCCGCGTAGCGGTGGCGGCTTCGGCGGCGGCGGCGGTGGTGGCGGCTACGGTGGTGGTGGCGGCGGTGGCGGCTACGGCGGTGGTGGCGGCGGTGGCCGTTCCGGCGGCGGCGGCAGCGACGGCGGCTTCCGCAGTCCTTACGGCGGCGGCGGTAGCGGCGGTGGCCGTTCCGGCGGCAGCGGTGGTGGACGCGGCGGCTACTAAGCCCTCGTAAAACCCGGCTTTATTGCCAGTGCTTCAGACCCGTCTGAAGCGCTTCAAAGGCTCCAGAATCTCAGATTCCGGAGCCTTTTTGCTTTTCTACGCGCCGTCTTGCCGGTGTTTGCGTGGCCTGCCAGCCAGCGCGCGGTCAAACCACGCGTTGGGCAGCAGGCGCAGGAGCTTGGCCACCACACCCATTTGCCAGGGAATCACCCGGTAACTGGCACCGGCTTCAATCGCAGCGAATGCCTTGTCGGCAAATGCGGCTGGCTGCATTAAAAATGGCATCGCATATCGGTTTTGCTGCGTCAGCGGTGTGTCGATGTAGCCGGGGCTCAGGGTAACCACCTTCACGCCTGAGGCTCGCAACTCGCCTCGCAAACTCTCGCAGTAACTAATGACCGCTGCTTTGCTGGCCGAGTAAGCGCCGTGCCCCGGCAAGCCGCGAATGCCGGCAACACTGCCAATACCCACCAGCGCACCAGAGCCGCGCTGCACCATCGCGTCAACGAACGGGTGGAAAGTTGCTGCGAGGCCAATGTTGTTGGTGGCAAAAGTCTGTGCCATCACGTCGATGTCTGCACGTACCGCCGTGTCCATGCCTATGCTGATTCCCGCGTTGGCAACCACCACATCCGGCACGCCTTGCGCCGCGATGCAGGCCCTGCCGGCGACTGCGATGCTGTCTACGTCAGACACATCGGCACTGTAGATCCTGTACTTGTCCACACTTATTTTTTGTGCCGTTGCCCAGGATTGGATCTCTGCCGTCCGACGCGCCACCAACGCCAGTTGGTAGCCCGCCTGGTAAAACCGCAGCGCCAAGGCCTGACCGATTCCGCTGGAGGCACCGGTGATAAAAACGAGTTTTGGCATGATGGGCAAATCGTGGCTAGGGCGCTGTGGCACCGGCTTTGCGCGGCACCAGCACACCTTTGACGCGCCCCTTCAGGTCGGCCACCCGGTCCAGGTTGTTGAAGGCAAAAGTGTCTCCTTCAAACTCGTCGCTGCCGCGGTTAACGACCACGGGCAAATGCGATTTGACGCGCTCTTCATTCACATACACGTGAAGAAATTCCCCGCGAAACTGAAGTCGCGGGATTTCCTTTCCGGCAACATCCTTGAAAGCATCCCGTACCACCAGCGCACTACCAATCAACTGAACTTCTGACCCGTCCGCGTTACTCAGGGCGCGGTCCCCGGTAGAAGTTGTCAACCGTCCTTCCAGGCTGTAGCTTCGGATCACGGCCTGGTCAATTTCCAGCGTGTCGGTGTCTGGGTAGTGCCGCAATTCTGAGCCTGAAACATCGCTTTTTAACTGTCCCGCTTCGTCAAAGGTTTTGATGCCGAACTTACGCATGTAGTAATCAGGCTCAGCAGAGGCCGCCCTGCGACTTTCCGGCACCAGCGCAGTGGGGGTGTTTCGCACCAGCCAGTAGGTTCCAAGCGCCAGCAGCCCCATCAACAACACAGGGATGTAAATGGCGGTGCGCTCCCACACACGGGAAGCGTTGTCGAGCACGCGGCGCCATTTCGGATCCGCGCCTCGCGGCGGCCACCACCGGTTGATGGCGATCATTGGGCGTACTCCTGAAGCAGCGTCGCATATCGGCCGCTCGCCACCATCAGAAGGTCACACAGCTCTCGCACCGCGCCGTCGCCGCCCCGCGCCTGCGTCACGTAACTGGCCACCGCCTTGACCTCTGCATGCGCATTGGCGGGTGCGCAGCTGAATCCAACGCGACGCATCACCGGCAGGTCGGGCCAGTCGTCGCCCATGAATGCCGCCTGGTCCCAGTCCAGCCCCAGCTCATTCAAAGTGATCTCGGCCGCAGGTCGCTTGTCCTCGGTGCCAAAGTGACAATGAGCCACGCCCAACGCCTGCAGGCGCGCACGCAACACAGCGCTGTCTCGCCCCGTGATCACGGCAGGCGTGATGCCCGCCTTTTGCAAGAGCTTCAAGCCGTGGCCATCCAGGGAGTTGAAACGTTTGATCGTCTCGCCGGCCAAAACAGAAGTGGCCTGCCCGGCGTCTTGCGCGCGTTCACCAAAATACAGGCCGCCGTCGGTCAGCACACCATCCACGTCAAAAAACGCGACCTTCACCTGCTGCGCCAGCAGCAGCAGCTGAGGCGGGAAATTCAAGGCGGGAGTGATCGCACCAGGTGTCACGGTTGCCACGCCCATCAGATGACCTTTGCGCGCAACAAATCGTTGCTGTTGAGCGCGCCGCACAACACGCCGCTTTCGTCCACCACCAACACACTGGTAATGCGGTACTGCTCCATCAGTGCCACCGCATCCACCGCCAGTGCATCGGAGCGCAAGGTGCGCGGGTTGGGGTGCATCACGTCCAGGGCTTTGCTGGCGCGCAGATCCACCCCTTTTTCGATCAGTCTGCGCAAATCTCCGTCGGTAAAAATACCCCGAACGCGGCGGGCCTCATCGACCACAGCCGAGACACCCAGGCCTTTGCTGCTCATCTCGCGCATCAGCCCGGTGAAGCTGGTCTGGAGCTCCACCGCCGGAACAGCATCACCGGTGCGCATCACATCGCTGACATGGGTCAGCAGTTTGCGGCCCAGCGCACCACCGGGGTGGGAGCGGGCAAAGTCTTCTTCCTTGAAGCCGCGCGCATCGAGCAGGGCGACCGCCAGCGCATCTCCCAGTGCCAGCTGCGCCGTCGTGCTGGCCGTCGGCGCCAGATTGAGCGGGCAAGCCTCCAGCGCCACGCCGCTGTTGAGCGTCACATCACTGCATTCGGCCAGTGTGGAAGCGCGCTCGCCGGTGATGGCCACCATCGGCACGCCTTGACGACGCAGCGCCGGCAACAGGGCGGTTACCTCTTTGCTTTCACCGCTGTTGGATATGGCCAGCACCACGTCCGCAGCCGTGATCATGCCCAGATCGCCATGGCTGGCTTCGGCAGGGTGCACAAACATGGCGGGCGTTCCGGTCGAGGCGAGGGTGGCCGCAATTTTGCGTCCGATATGCCCGCTTTTACCCATCCCCATCACCACCACGCGGCCGCTGCATTTCAGAATAAGTTGCACCGCCTGCGCGAATTCAGGGCCCACCCGATCCTTCAAACCGAGGACTGCCGCGGCTTCTATCTCAAAAGTCTTGTGGGCTAGCGCCAATGCGTGCGCGGCGTCAAAGTTCTCGGGATCAAAGCTCATGCCCGCATTCTATAGAGCCGCATGCCGCCGGACGGCCCAAAGTGCAATGGCCATCAGCTACCATCAACGCATGACCGCGCTGGAACTGACGCTGCTGTATCTGCTGGCTGCCGTGCTGGGTGTGGTCGCGTGCCGGTCGCTGAAGTTGCCTCCCATGCTTGGGTATCTGGTGGTCGGCGTTGTCATTGGCCCTAACGCGCTGGCACTGGCGCAAAACTCGGACGGCGTGCGTCACCTTGGCGAGTTTGGGGTGGTCTTCCTGATGTTTGTCATTGGGCTTGAATTCAATCTGCCCAAGCTCCGCTCCATGCGCCGCCACGTGTTCGGCCTGGGTCTGTTGCAGGTGGTCTCCACCATTGTTCTGGCTACTCTCGGATCATTGTTCCTGGCCTCTTTGGCGCCGACCCTCTGGAAAATGCCGTGGCAGGCTGCGCTGGCGCTGTCCGGCGCCATCGCCATGAGCAGCACGGCAGTGGTGGTCAAGCTGCTGTCCGAACGGCTGGAGCTTGAGTCCGAACATGGCAAGCGCGTGATGGGCGTGCTGCTGTTTCAGGACTTGGCTGTGGTGCCTCTGCTGGTACTGATTCCTGCTCTGAGCTCTTCGCCAGACAAGCTGCTGATGGCGCTGGCCATTGCCGGGCTCAAGGCCGCTGTGCTGGTGGGCCTGCTTCTGGCCGGCGGTCAGCGCGTCATGCGCTGGTGGCTCACCATCGTCGCCCGGCGTAAAAGCGAAGAACTCTTTGTGCTCAATCTGCTGCTGGTCACACTGGCGCTGGCCTGGCTGACCGAGCTGGCAGGACTTAGCCTGGCATTGGGCGCTTTTATTGCAGGCATGTTGATTTCCGAGACTGAATACAAACACCAGGTGGAGACAGACATCCGCCCATTTCATGATGTGTTGCTGGGCCTGTTTTTCATCAGCATCGGCATGCTACTGGATTGGCGGCTAGTCCTGGAACGCTGGCCCATGGTCTTGCTGCTGCTGACCCTGCCCGTGTTGTTCAAGCTCGTCCTCGTAACCGCGCTGGCCAAACTGCTGGGCGGCACAGCAGGCGTCTCGCTGCGCACCGGCCTGTATTTGGCGCAAGCAGGCGAGTTCGGTTTTGTGCTGCTCACCCTGGCTCAGAAAAACAGCCTGGTTCCGCCAGACCTACTCAATCCGATTCTGGCCAGCATGGTGTTGTCCATGCTGGCCACCCCTTTCATCATCATGTTCAGCAACCGCATCGTGATGCGTCTGGTCAGTAGCGAATGGCTGCAACAGTCGCTGCAAATGACGTCGATTGCACGCAAGTCCATCAACGTCAACAAGCACGTGATCATCTGCGGCTACGGCCGTTGCGGGCAAAACCTGGGCCGCATGCTGGACGGCGAGGGCATCCCCTACATGGCGCTGGACCTCGACCCCGACCGGGTCCGCCAGGCCGCTGCGGCCGGAGACTCCGTGGTGTTTGGCGATGCCGTGCGCTTGCAGGCCCTGATGGCAGCGGGTCTGGCCCGTGCCAGCGCCGTCGTGGTGACATACCTTGACACAGCCAGCGCCTTGAAGGTGCTGGCCAGCATCCGGGCCCATGCGCCTGGGGTGCCGGTGATTGTGCGAACGGTCGATGATCATGACCTGGAGAAGTTGCAAGCCGCTGGCGCGACCGAGGTTGTACCTGAAGCCATTGAGGCCAGCCTGATGCTTGCCAGCCATGCGCTGGCGTTGGTGGGCGTCCCCATGCGCCGCGTGATTCGTTTGGTGCAAGACCAGCGCGATGCGCGATACAACCTGCTGCGCGGCTATTTTCATGGCGCCGACGACAACACCGTTCACGAGGTCGATCAGGAGCGGCTATCGACCATCACGCTGCCTGCCGGCAGCCGCAGCGGGGGGCAGACCTTAGGCGCCCTGTCCCTACATGAGGTTGCGGTGCGCGTGGTGGGCCTGCGACGCAGCAATGGCAAGGCGTCAAGCCCCGACGCGCAGACGCTGCTGGCGGACGGCGACACCCTGGTGCTGTCAGGCAAACCAGAGGCGCTTGCGGTCGCCGAGGGAATGCTGCTCCGTGGCGCGGGCGGCAAAGCCAATCCGCCGTAAGCGGCCAATTTGATACTTGGCGGGCCGCAGAAAGCCGGCTTGGCTCAAACACCGCCCGGAAATTGGTCAGTTCAAATCACCGTACTGCGTGGCGCTTAAAGCCGGCACCGCGGCCGGAAAGTCGGGCAGTTCTGTGTCTTCAAAACCGGTCAGCAGGGTATAGGAGCGCGCAATGCTCCGCTTTGACGTTTCTTTTTCTTTGGCTACGGATTCTTTGTCCGGCGACACAGCACCCATGGTTGCCGCCGCGGCGACCGCCTGTTTGAATGCCGTTACCTCGTCGGCATGAATCGGCTCGTAGCGCGATCGCGCTGGCGACTGCGTCGTCGCCGCTTCATGTCCGGTTGAAACAATGCTGTGCACCTGTGCATCGGATTCGGAAAATACTGGGCGCGGCCCGCTGCCGGCAGGTGCCGCGGCTACAGGACGAGCTACGGACACCACCTCATTCATGCGCCAGTAAACAGCGGTCACCCGGATGTTGTAGCGCTGCTTGGCACTTTGCGCAATCATGACTTCTATTTCCGTCAGCCGCTCCATCTGGTCTCCAAAATCCTGCGCAAGGTCCATCATGACCATGAATTGCTCGCCGCGCGGGTCGAGCGAAAGAACTTTGAATTTGTAGCTGGCCGACAGCACGCCGGCGCGGATCATCGCCTCCCGCACGGCGACGTACAACAACTCACGCTTGGCGTGACGGTGTGACTTGCGCTCGCTGGGCCGGTCCCCCATGGTTGAGGCTCCCGCGGACGGCGTGCTTACGGGGGGCATCGCTACCGCTGTTTTCCCCCGGCCACCCAGCGTGGGGCGAGTGCGCTCGTCACGGATCAAGCCCGAACTGTCTTCCTTGACAGAAACGGGCGGACTAGAAAACCAGCTAAATAGTGACATGGGTTCGCGCCTGATGAAATGATGGATGTCTGACAGCGATCGGTGAGCTCCGGGTTGCGGACAAGTCGCGCCATACCGGCAGTTTACTGAAACATCCGGGATTTTTGGCGACAGTAGGTAGCCTGGCTCCGCCTGCTGGAATCAATCCAGACCCAAGCCTGCAATAAGTCACGGTTTTGTGGTTTGAATACATGACGCTCCGGTATGCAGATGCTGCGTTGCCGGGCGGCTTCGATTCAGGTCACCGCCACGCGTTTGGGCCGGTTGTAAAACCGTTTGGCGAGAACGCCGCCCAAAGACAAACTCAATTCAAGCGCGATAGGGCTGTGCCGGTTGGCCAGCTCCTTGAACCGCAACGCGGTCAGGCACCAGACCTTGCACGCATTGGTTGCCTGCACCGTCGCGCTGCGCGGCAGCCGCGAGAAAAACGCACCTTCGCCAATCACCGAGCCCGCTCCCACCATCGCCAGGCGAACCCGCCCCTTTTCATCTTCGTAGTGAACGCTCAAGGTGCCGCTCTCAATGAAATACAGCGTTTGGTCTGCCGCGCCTTGTTCAATCAGGGACTGGCCCTGCTGCATTGAAAAAGGCTGGATATACCCCGCCAGAACCTCCCATTGCTGCGGGCTCAGCTGGCACCGGAGGGCGTCGCTCGCATGGCTGTGCGCGATGGCCTGAATCAGGCTCTGGATATCGAAACGCAAGGGGGATAGAAGTGGGGCATTCATAGTGAATGAAAGATACCCGCCATCCTTGGGCTGCCGCAAGGGATGTTAACGCTCGCTTACACCTGATACATCAGCTGCGCAAGCTATTTCCCTATGCAGAACTTCGAGAATATCTCGCCCAACAAATCATCCGGTGTGAACTCGCCGGTGATCGCGCTCAACGCGTTTTGCGCCTGGCGCAAATCTTCGGCCAACAGATCCAGGGCGGGCACGGGTGCCCGCAGTTGCGCGAAGGCTTGCGCGAGCCGCGCATCCACCTCGCGCAGGGCCAACACATGGCGCTCCCGAGCCATGAAGACGCCCTCGGGTGCAGCCTGCCAGCCAGCCACCTCTAATAGCCGCTGCCGCAACGCCGGCAAGCCTGCGCCTGTCTTGGCCGATATCAACACGCCCGAAAGTTCGGACAGGCCGGTTGCAAGCTCTACCGCATCCGACTTGTTCCACACATCAATGACCGGCGTGTTGGCCGGCAATTTTTTGGCGATAGCTGCTGCAATTTCCGCGTCAGCTGCCACGTAGTTGTTGGCAATTCGGAGGTCTTCCGGCGTCTGCTGCCGCGTCAAATCGTGCAAAAAAAGCACCGCATCCGCGCTCTGAATCTCGGTCCAGGCGCGCTCAATTCCGATTTTTTCAACCTGATCAATTTCAGGCAACAGGCTGTCACGCAAGCCCGCCGTGTCCACCACATGCAGCGGCACGCCCTCGATCTGAATGAGTTGGGTCACCTTGTCGCGTGTGGTGCCGGCCACGGGTGTGACAATGGCCAGCTCGGCGCCGGCCAGTGCATTGAGCAGCGAGCTTTTGCCTGCGTTGGGTTGGCCGGCTATCACCACCTTGATGCCCTCGCGCAAAATAGCGCCCTGGCTGGCGCGCAGCATCACGGCCGCCAGGGTTTTCTGCAAGCCCGTCAGTTGCCCCTGTGCATCGGCTTTCTGCAGGAAATCGATGTCTTCCTCTGGAAAATCCAGCGTTGCCTCTACCAGCATGCGCAGGTGAACCAGCTTGTCCAGCAGTACATGGACCTCTCTGGAAAACTCGCCCGAAAGTGATCGCGCCGCCGATCGCGCTGCCGTCTCGGTACTGGCGTCGATCAAATCCGCAATGGCTTCGGCCTGCGCGAGATCCATTTTGTCGTTCAGAAAGGCCCGCTCGGTAAATTCACCGGGCTGGGCCAGCCGCAAGCCCTGCAAGCGAGGACACCCGCTGGCTGCATCGTTTTCGGCGGCGGCCTGCAGGCAACGAGCCAACAGCAACTGCAGCACCACCGGCCCGCCGTGCGCCTGCAGCTCCAGCACGTCTTCACCGGTATATGAATGGGGCGCCGGGAAAAAAATCGCCAGCCCCTGGTCGATGGGCTGACCCGCGCTGTCACAAAAGGGGAGATAGGTCGCCTGTCGGGCACTCAGTGAGCGGCCACAGATGGCGGAAACAAGGGACGCCAAGCCCTTGCCCGATACGCGCACAATGCCCACCGCGCCGCGGCCCGGTGCGGTGGCAATGGCGGCTATGGGGTCGTGGTGACGAGGAAGCATGACCGCAATGGTAAAGGGCCTGTGCGCCGCGTCTCGCGGCCCTTTTTTTGTTTTAGCTGAACTTGGGCAGGTTGAACTGCGGCGGCACGCCCATGCGGGTGTTGATGACCCACTGCTGCGCAATCGACAAAATGTTGTTGGTGATCCAGTACAGCACCAGGCCGGCCGGGAAGAAGAAGAACATCACCGAGAAGATCAGCGGCATCATCCACATCATCTTGGCCTGCATCGGATCCGGCGGCACCGGGTTCAGCGCGGTCTGCAGCAGCGTGGTGGCGGTCATCACGACCGGCAGGATGAAGTACGGATCGGGCGTCGACAGGTCACGGATCCACAGGGTCCACGGCGCATTGCGCATTTCCACCGACGACAGCAACACCCAGTACAACGCGATGAACACGGGGATCTGCACCATGATCGGCAGGCAGCCCCCCAGCGGGTTGACCTTCTCCTCCTTGTAGATGCGCATCATCTCCTGCTGCATCTGCTGCGGATTTTCCTTGTAGCGCTCCCGCATGGCCATCACCTTCGGGTTGATGGCCTTCATCTTCGCCATGCTCTCGTAGCCCTTGGCCTGCAGCCAGTAGAAGGCGATCTTGATGATCAGCACCAGGCCCATGATCGACCAGCCCCAGTTGCCCAAAAAGCCATGCAGCTTGTCGAGCAGCCAGTACAGCGGCTTGGCCAGGATGGTCAGCCAGCCGTAGTCCTTCACCAGGTCGAGGCCGGGATAAATCTGCTCGAGCAGCTTCTCTTCCTGCGGGCCGTTGTAGAAGCGCGCGTCCACCGCCACCTGCTGGCCCGGCGCCACCGCCGGCAGCGGCGTGATCATGCCCACCGCATACAGGTTGTTGTCCACCTTGCGCATGAACAGGTCGCGCTTGAGCCCATCGGCCAGCAGCCAGGCACTGGCGAAGTAATGCTGCACCATCGCCACGTAGCCATTGGTCGCGGTCTTCTCGAATTCGGCCTTGCCCTTTTCGATGTCGCTGAATTCGACCTTCTGGAATTTCTGCGCCTCGGTGTAGACCGAAGGACCGGTGAAGGTGGAATAGAACGACGACTCGCCCGGCAGCTTGTTGCCGTCGCGCACGATCTGCAGGTATAGCTGCGGCGTCACGGCGGCGGTGCCGCTGTTCACCACTTCGTGTTTCACCGGCATGTCGTACGCACCGCGCTTGAGGGTGTACGTCTTGACCAGCTTCACGCCGCCCTGCACCGGCGACTCGAACTTCACCACCAGCTCGTTGACACCGTCCTTCAGCGCGCGCTCGGCGGTCACCGGCGTCATGATGGTCTTGTGGGTCGGGAACTCGGGCGCGCCGATGAGGCCGGACTGCGCCGAGCGCGTGTACCTGGCGCAGACCGGCCTGATCGGCGCCCCCGAGTTCCCGACGCACAAGACCATCATGACGCCGGTGACCACCGAGCGCGCGCTGAAGGACGGTGCCAACGAGCTGGTGGTGAAGTTCGAGTCGCCGGTGCAGGGCGGCGTGAAGCTGGTCAAGACGTACACCCTCAAGCGC
>JBKJIV010000116.1:0-20416 GCA_046598365.1 Polaromonas sp.
ACCACAGACGCGGGATCGTCCCAGTGAGACACCAAGCCCAGATACAGGTCGTCAACCGACTGGCTGGCCAACACCCCGGCGCCTTTGTGAATCTTTTCGCCGGCATTGGAAAATTTCAATGACTTGGGCAAAACGCCGTCAATGGCGCCTGCAAACCTGGTCCAGGCTGCCGGTGAGACCTGGGTCAATCCCGCAGCAGCGGCCTTGCGCAACGGCAAGGGCACTGCAGCTAATTTCCTCCATATCCGGGCAGTGACCTGGTAGCGGTTATACCCACAAAAAAGCTCATCGCCCGCATCCCCCGAAAGCGACACAGTGACCTGCTGTCTGGCGAGCTGCGACACCAGAAAAGCAGGGATTTGCGAAGAATCGGAAAACGGCTCGTCATAGAGTGACGGCAACAGGGGGATCACCGCCATGGCTTGCTCCGGCGTCACGTAAAGCTCGGCATGGTCGGTGCCCAGATGTGCGGCCACCGCCTTGGCGTGTTCCGCCTCGTTGTAGCCGGCCTCATCGAAACCGATGGTGAAAGTTTTTACTGCCCGCGCTGACTGCGACTGCATCAGTGCCACCACTGTCGACGAGTCAACACCACCCGACAGAAAAGCACCCAACGGTACATCGGCCATCATCTGTTTGCCTACTGCGTCCTTGAGCAACGCCTCAAGGGCATCAACGGCTTGCGCGCTGGTACCGGTAAAGCGGCTGCCAGCGCCAGCCACGGCGACCTGCGCAGCGGACCAATAGGTTGACAGCCTAGGTTCCGGCTGGGCCAGCGAGACGCTCAAAAAGCTGCCGGGGAGCAGTTTGGAAATACCTTGGTAGATCGAGTACGGAGTGGGGATCGAGTTGTGACGCAGCATCAGGCTTAACGCCCCGCGATCGATTTCGCTGCAAAATGCAGGGTGCGCGCGCAGAGCCTTCAATTCGGAGCCAAACAGAAACGCCCGCGCTGCACCTTGGCCCTGCCAGCCGTAATACAGCGGCTTCTCGCCCAGACGGTCGCGCGCCAATGTCAAGGTCTGTGTTTGTCGATCCCAGAGAGCGAGTGCAAACATGCCATTTAGGCGCTTGAGCGTGCCCTCTATACCCCAGGCGCCAAAGCCAGCCAGCAAAGTTTCTGTGTCCGAATGCCCGCGCCAGGCTGGAGATGCGCCATTTTGGCCAAGCTCCTGCCGCAGCTCCATGTGGTTATAGATTTCGCCGTTGAAAACCACGACATAGCGGCCATCGGCGGACAGCATGGGTTGATGGCCGGCAGTGGTCAAATCAACAATCGCCAGGCGTCGGTGCCCCAGGCCAACCCGCTGGGACACGTCACACCAGTAGCCCGAATCGTCTGGACCACGACGCGCAATGGCGTCAGCCATGCGCCGCAGCAATGCTTCTTCACCCACAGCGCCGTGCGAAGCCGTTCCGCCTAAAAACCCCGTGAAGCCGCACATCTCAGCCTGCCCTGCCCGGGGTGACAAAAAAACCGCTCATGCTGGAGCCACATTCTGCACGTCGATGCGAAAACCAAGGGACGAAAAAACCGCATCCCATCGAGCCAATAGACTTGCCTCGGAAAACTCCCGCTCGGTATACGCTTTGCCCAGAGTTCCCGCTTCACGTCGAGCCGCTTCGTCGCCACACAGCCGTTCCAGATGTGCAAGCCAGTCGGCCTCGTCCTTGGCGGTGAGATCCATCCCCGCTGACTGCATCGCACGCAGGTAAGCCGGCGAAGCCGACGTCACCACCGGCATGGCCATACGCCAGAACAGCAACAGCTTGTTTTCCGGTTTGCCTGCAGCAAACGGATCGGTCAGCGACAACGGAATCACGGCCAAGTCGCAGGAGCAAATGATGTCAGCACAGTCAGACTCTTTCCATTCATGGAACTGCACATCCGGCAAAACACGTCGCGCTTTCGTCAAGGTATCTGTTTTGCCATACTGCCCCATATAACGGAAGTACTCGCTGTCGGTCACGATGTGCATCTCGACGGGATATCGTTCTTGCAGGCGATCGAGTACGGGGCGTAACAGGGCGAGGGAACCCAGGGTTTGGGGCAAGCCCTCCCACACAATGCGAAAAGGTCGTTGCGCTCGGTAGTCACTTTTGACCGCACGCGTGACACCCATGTGGGCGTCCAGAACAATGTGCACGTTGGGACAAAACTTCAAAATATCCTGCCGCTGCTCCTCCGTGGAGCACACCACCGCATCGGCGCGTGCGCACATGCCGCCAATGGCCTTCCAGTAGTCAAGCTGCAAGTAACGACTCTGCCGCGACAGGAACTTGAACAGACCACGCAATCGCCCTTTCAGATCGGTCCGGGGAATAGCGAAATAGGAGTCGATCAGGTCATACACCAATTTCGCCCTGGGGTAGCTGCTCCACACACTGGCATCTGCACGTGCGGAGAGAATGACCAGGTCGTATTCCTTCGCTGGATCTGCAATTTCAAACCTGATGCCACGCTTACTTGCATAGTAGACAAACCGCCGACGGTCGCCCGGCCTGTCCAGCTCCTGGCTGTACGGGACATAACCTATACGCGTATCCTGCAGGTTCCGCAGTGGCGGAGAATCCATCGTCATTGAGGCGCCGTCGTGTCCCGCTGAGCCAGCCAATGGTCGAACTGACGAATGTCCATAACGCCCTCAAGCGGGCGCAATGAATGCCACTGGGCTTCGGCTCCGCTTTTTTTTGAACCTTGAGAAACAACACGTAGCAATCGAGCCCAACTGGCCTTGTCAAATACCGTAGCAGCCAAGCCCAGCCAGTCAACAAGAGACAGTAGACCGAGATTGGCCAAGAGTCCGCCCGTAGTGATTGCCCCAAGCTTGCGCTGCATGAACCAGGCATAAAACTGGCGACGCACGTAGCCAGCACGGTCGATCGTCACACCGTTCAGCAGCTGCGGATAGTTTTGCTTGAGCAGCTCCAGCCACACATGCATGCCGTTCAGTAATTCATTTCCCGGCAGTCGACCCGGGAAATCGGCATTGATACCCAGATAGCTGAGGCCACTGCTCTGCTTGTTGCTATAGACATAGTGACCAAACGACTTCGGAGATACGCCCACAACAAGATGCTTCTCTGGTGAGAAAACCCAGTTCGAAGCAGTCAGCAACAAGGAGTTGAGTGCGTAGTGGTCCGGAAAAGGCTTCTGAAACACTCCCCCACCCACTTTGCTAAAGGCCTTGCGGGCAACCAGCGTGGTCTGCATATTCAGAGGAATCCGCACCTTGAAGTCAAACATGTCGTGCACGATGCCCGAGCGCTGTTCCGGCGTCAGCAAACCCTCTTCCGTGAGGTCGTCGCCGAATTGGAAGTGCGACTCGCTGTAAAAGCTATGCGGATTGGCTGCAATAGAACCGGGTGCGACGTAGGAGTAGGCGTTATGCAGCACGCAATCGGGTTGCGTATATTTATCGAGGATTTGCTCCATGCGATGGAAATAACCCGGCAGCAAATAGTCATCGTCGCCCATCATGAGGATGTAGTCACCCGACGAGGCGCTGAGAGCATTGTTCCAGTTATCAGTCACCGAAACGGGCGTCTCCAGTCGCAAGGTCTTCACTCGGGAGTCACCCATGAATTGCCGAATGATCTCAGGAGTCTTGTCAGTATTGGCGTTGTCCGAGATAACCAACTCCATGTCGTCGTAACCCTGCTCCAGAATGGATCGGATGCAGTTTTCCAGAAAAGGACCGCCATTTCGGGTTGGTAGCAATACCGAGAATTTCATAAAAATTTATTTCTTTCTGAAGACAATCGTATAAGCGCTGCCGCCGAAATTCTTACGGTCAAACGGTGCAAGGACAAGACTCACCGCATAACCCATCACAAACATGGCGCGCTGCATGAACTTGCTGGAGAACCGGTTCATCAACAGCCGTTGCCAGCCAAAACGGTTCCAGCTACGGGCGTCGCTGTCGTCGCTGGTCAGGTACGCCCGCTCCAGGCCAAGCGCCGCCACCTCGTGCGTCATCCATGCCTCGGGAATCAGGGTCAAGTGGCGCGGTGCATCGAGGTGTGGCCAGCGTCGACCCATGACCTTGAACTGCCAAGCATCGGGATTAGGCATCGCCACTATGAGTACACCTCCCGGCTTAAGATTGGCTGCCGCCGCGTGCAGGAAAGCCAAAGCATCGGGAAGATGCTCAAGTACGTGCCAAATGGCGATCACGTCGTGCTGCGGCAGGGCTTGCATCGCTGCAGGAGGGTTGTCGCTCTGCGTGACGTTCACACCCAAGGTCCCTTGTAGGTATTCACAACAGCGCGAATCCATTTCGATAACATCCACAACGAAGCCGGCTTGTTTGGCTTGCCAGGCAAACACCCCAAACGCTGGGCCTACCTCAAGAAGACGCCCGCCTGCTGCGAAACGACGCACCGTGTCGATCTTGTTCCGATCTTTGTCAGCCACTTTCTGGAGTTGCTCCAGAGATGGAATGGCATAGTACTCACTTTGGTAGTAATGCCCAAGGTCCGCTGGCGGTTTATCGAGAAAAACGCCGTGACAGTCCTCACACTTCAAGTATGCAAACGGCACCTGAGAAATACGATGATTCTCATCGATGGCGGTAAACAAGGCACAAGCCGGCCCGCCGCAAAGCGGACAAGGCCGAAACAGATTGAGTGCTCCCTGAGCATCCTGAGTTATTGACATACTAGACACCATTTGATGGAACGCTGCGCGCATGCTTGGAAAAACGGGTTTTGATCTTCATCCCAACCCAACGCATGTCCCAATTAATGCGGCGATGCCACAAATAAATTTTGGCCACGGTGGACCCGACAATCGTCAGCATGGTGAGCAAAAAGAAAAACAGTTTGTCCAGCAAACTTGCGTTGGGCTTCAATGCCCTCAGGCGCCCAACAAAATCGATCTGGCTCTGGAAAAGCCGGCGCAGCGTGCGAACCTCCAAGTCATACCACCCCCTGTTCTCCAGCGTGCTTACAAAGTTTTCCGGGAACAACGGCGCGTACTTGGTGGTGCGCATCAAATCAAGCAGCTTGGTAAAGGTGCTTCTCGATAGCTCTTCGTTGTCAAAAACCGTTTCCGCATATCCTGAAGCCAGAATGCGGTAAGTGGCCAGTACTTCGGGTATAAAGCATGCACCGTACTTGGCAGCCACAACGTAGTCCACAAAGTGATCGGTACGATGAGCGAGTTCTTCCAGAAACCCGTCCGTGTCATTCAAGATTGCGTCACGCCGGTACACGATGGTTTGTCCCGTGAACCAGAAGCCATAAGCCGTCAGGCCCGCAATTACTTTCTCCGGAGGCAAGAAACAGGGTCCTTGCGAAATAACTGGTGTCGAAATCCAGCCTCTGTCTTCCCCACCCGGACCGATCAGTTTCAATAGTGCTGAACATAATCCAGCTTCCGGGTTTTTGCTCAAAAGATCCATGGATTTTTCAAAAAGGCCCGGACAAATGCGGTCGTCTGCAGCTCCGAAATAGACATATTTTCCCGAAGCGATGCTGAGGCCGCGATTCGTAGAGAAAATCACGCCCCGGTTTTTCTCGTTCCGATACAGACGAACAACTGGGTCTTGACGGGCAAAAGCTTCGATCACCTCGACGCTGTCATCTGTCGAACAATCATCAATGACGATGACCTCCATAGGCCGAAGAGATTGGCCCAGAATAGCTTGAAGCGCCTCCGGTAGATACCGCGCATGGTTGTAATTGGAGACAACTACTGAAAGTGTGGCTTGTGTCAATTCATGGTTTCCGGTGAAATTTTCGTATCACTGCAGCTTCGGCAATTTCATGGAATCAACAGTGTGGGCGATGCCATCTTTCAGGCAGTAACGCGGCCTGAAGCCGACCTCATCACGCAGCCGCCCGATATCTGCAATCAATCCAGCAGGATCGGCCGCATTGGAAGGAAGAACACCCAGCTGAACCAAATCGCGCCTGCCTATCTGATCAGCAATGGTGTGGACAATCTCTTTTAACGCCACTGGCGCACCCGACGCGATGTTCACGACGCCCTTCACATCACTGCCGAGCAAGGCCACAAAACCTGCCGCCACATCCTCTACATGCATGAAATCGCGCACTTGTTCACCATGAGTACACCGCGCCGGCTGACCTTGCAACAATGAGTTGATAACCGAGGGAACCAACCGGGAGGGATATTCCTCAGGGCCGTACAGAAAAAATATCCGCCCCCAAGCATGTGACATGCCTGTTTCTGCAGCCCAGGCCTGGAGCAACAGTTGAGTGCTGTACTTGGCCGCACCGTAAAGTGTTGCTGGCCGGCAAGGTGTTGTTAGTTCGGAACAACAATCAAATGACCAATCGTATTCGGCACAACTCCCGGCGGCCACAAAGCGCTCTCCCCCTTGCGCATGAAAGGCCTGCATCAAACCGACGGTTGCCTTGACCCAGTCAAGATTTTCCGGCGCGGTCCAAAACTTTCCCGGGATGGCATACCAGGCAAAGTGAAGCAAATGGCTCGGCTTTACTTCACGCACCAGAGAGGCAAGCTCATCCGGATCGAGCAAATCAGCACAATGCCAAATCGCTTCCTCTGAGTCCTTTGGCGGCCGGGTTCCAGAGACGGCATGCACTTCGTACCCGGCACGGCGAAGTAAAGGCAAGCTTTGGCGACCGATGAATCCGGTCGCCCCCGTAACCAGCACTTTTTTCACAAAGCGAAGTCCGGGTAGTCTCTGTCCCTTGACGAAATCACCCGATGCTCCTCATGTGGCCACTCGATGGCGAACTGCGGATCATTCCACCGAACACTGCGGGAAAACTCCTGATGATAAAACTCGGAGACCATATAAAAAACTTCGGTGTTTTCAACCAGTGACTGAAAGCCGTGGGCAAACCCGACCGGCACGTAAATCATGCGCCTGTTCTCGGCACTCAACTCAACCGAAATCCATTGTTTAAAGGTAGCAGACTCGGGCCGGACGTCGACAATTACGTCGTAGATCGAGCCAGTGGTGCATCGGACCACCTTCGTTTCCTCATATGGTGCACCCTGATAATGCATGCCCCGAAGCGTTCCGCGCTTTTCATTGAAAGAGACGCTGCACTGCGCAAGGTTGGGATTCAGACCATGTTTTGTGAATTCCTCAGCACACCAGCTGCGGGCAAAAAAACCCCGCTCGTCTTCCATCGTTTCGATATCAATGATGAAGGCGCCTTCAAGTGGGGTCGGGATAAATTTCACGGCAGCACCTGTACAGAAGGAATCGGGATCACGAATTTCGCACCCCATTCGCGCACATAGGCCATCTGCTCCATGACTTCGTTCTTCAAGTTCCACGGCAATATGAGAACGTAGTCCGGCTTGGTCTCACGGATTTTTTCAGGCGCATGGATCGGTAAACGCGTGCCCGGCAAATACAGGCCCTGTTTGTGCGGACTGCTGTCCACGACGTAGTCCAGAAAGTCGGACCGGATGCCGCAGTAGTTAAGCAGGGTGTTCCCTTTGGCTGCAGCGCCATAACCCACAATACTCTTTTTTTCGCGCTTGGCTTGAATCAGAAATTCGAGCAGTGCCTGTTTGATTTTGCATACCTGCTCGGCAAAGCTGGTATAGGTTTCCAAGTTGCCCAGGCCAAAATCGGCTTCCTGGGTCCGCATCGCGGTTACGCGAGGTGATACTGCTTGCTTGCCCGTTTCAGGATGCTGGGCATAGATGCGGATTGAACCACCGTGTGTTGGCAGTTCCTCGACATCGAACATGGTCAAGCCATGGTGTGCAAATACCTTTTCGACTGTTTGAAACGACAGGTAGGAAAAATGCTCGTGATAGATGGTGTCAAACTGATTGGCTTCGATCATCCGCAACAGATGCGGAAACTCCATCGTAATCACGCCTTCGGGCTTGAGAAGAGCCTTCATGCCGCCAACGAAGTCATTGAGATCAGGTACGTGAGCCAGCACATTGTTGCCAAGCAGCAGATCGGCACGCGTACCCCTGTCGGCAAGCTCCGTGGCTGTCTCCGTGCCAAAAAACTTCACCAGCGTGTTCACGCCGGCAGCCTGTGCGACTTTGGCCACGTTGTCGGCTGGCTCGATGCCCAACACCGGCACTCCCGCCGCCATGAAGTATTTGAGCAAGTAACCGTCGTTGCTGGCGATTTCAACGACCTGATGCTGACTACCCAAGCCGAACCGCTTCAACATCTGCTGTGTGTAGGCTTCGCAATGGCGCAGCCATGACTGCGAATAGGAAGAGAAGTAGGCGTAGTCGTCAAATATCTCCTGGGGACTTGCAAATTGCTCCAGCTGGACCAAAAAACAGGACTCACAAACGTACGCGTGCAGTGGATAAAACCTTTCCATGCGATCCAGGGCATCGGGCTTGACAAAAGCATTCGAAAGCGGTGACATGCCAAGATCGCTGAACGTGTGCTTAAGAGGCGTCGCGCAGAAGCGGCATGGCTTGGAACGAAGTGTCGGAGTCATATTTATTAAGCCTTCAAAGGGAAACTATTATCAGAAAAACCACGAAATTTGTGCCATGCAACAGCGGCGCCAGCCACGCCTAAAGTCACCAGCAACATCAGAAAACCATAACGCAGTCGGTGCAGAGAACCGATATTGGGCGTCGCATAGCTGTACATCAACAAAAGAGTGCCGCCGAAAGAAACAGAGAGCCAGAACTCCACCCTGCGACGCCAAAGCCAAAGCGCATAGGGCACGAATATCAGCGCCACGTAGACGACACTCATTTCAAAGCCAGCTACACGCCGCATTATCGCCCCGCCGCTGCTGTGCGCAGGACCTGTCCATTCAGACGGGAAAGGTGCAAACAGGCCCAACTGCAAGGCACGCGGCAGATAAATCATGAAGTCTTTCACACTCAGCAACTCGACGTTGCGGTCACTCATGCTTCCTGAAGCGTCATAACCTGGCGTCACAAAATACCCGTTGCGCAACACAGCAATCCGGAGAAAGCTGTTTTCAATAAACCGCGGAAGCCCTTCCGTCGGGCGCCACCTGTCGCGGGCGAAATCGGAGCCATGCCACGACAGCCCAACAGCCACGTCGGACCGCGGAACTTCAGACGTCCCCCTTGTTTCAATGGGGGCAAAATTCAACGACAGCGGTATCACAAACAAAACAGCAATAGCGAGGATGCATTTTTTCCAGGAAAGAACGCGTTGCGCGCCCCTTGCAACAAACAGTACAGACAATCCCAAACCGAAAAGCACCCCCATGCCTTGCATTAACTGAAAAGCATAGGTTCGCACAGTGCCCATTAGCAGAAGTCCAAAGCCAAGCCAAAGCAATCCAGCCATGACTGCAAGCGCACCGGAATGCCACGTAGGCAGGCGCGCCAATACAATCCAGCCATAAAGACACAAAAAAGCTCCCGCAAAATAGTATCCGTCTTTGCCGATCTGGGCATACCACGCCAAGGCTGACGGAAACACGACAAACGGCAGCGAGGCGTAAAAAGCGATCCGATCATCACCTGCAAGCATTCGGGCGATTTGCATCAGCACAACACCTGCTGTGGCATGCAACGCAGCATTGAGCGGTATCAATACATAGGGATGGGGCGCAGCAAGTGTGTAAAACACCGCGGCGATGCCCGCAGGCGGATGCCCAAAAGGACTCAGCTCCCACGCAACCCAACCCTGATCATGAATTTTTTGACTTAGATCGACGGCCAGCTTATGGAACCCGACCCAGTCGCCGCCGACCAGCAACCCATTGCCTGCATGCAAAGCGGGAAACCACAAGGGCAGCACCACCCATTGCAATAACAACGCCGAAAACCCCGCAAAGGTAAAGAATAGCAGCCAGGCAGCCAACAGAGGCCGGCGTTCAGCCATTAACAAAGGCAGTCTGAATTGCGCCATCGGTAGCTATCAGTGCTCTTTTATCTACGGCGTATTGGGAGAGAGTGCACCCGACATTCGCTGCCGCGCAGCTATGGCACCTGCAATACAAAAGGCGAGCAGCAGCATGAGAAATCCGTGACGCGAACGGTACAGGCTGCCGATATTGGGGGTGATATAGGTATAGAGCAAAAGCAAAATACCGCAAAAACTGAATATCAACCAAGTCTCAATTTGTCCACGCCAGCGCCACAAAGCATAGGGCAGGAAAAACAGTGCCGCATAGACGAAGACCATTTCCATCGCCGAAATCCTGCGCATGAACGTGGCGCCTCCGCTAGCGCCTTGCTTAAACCAGCTGTTTGGGAACGGTGCAGTAAAACCGATCTGCACAGCCCGCGGCAAATAGGGCAAGAATTCCGGTGCACTGCGAAAGCGCACGTCTGCATCTATGTTGCTCCCCCCCTTGGACCCCGCATAACCCGAGCGGACTACAGAAAGGGTCAGAAATGCGTTATCCAAAAAGTCTGGTAGCCAATCCGTTTTCTTCCATTGGAGTTCCGCAACCACGTTTTGCGCCTTTATCGCAAAGGCTCCTCTGCGTTCTTCCTCGGCGGTAACTGTTCCTTCACCAATTTTTTTACCTTTGCCAACTTTTTTATCTTTGCCAATTTTTTCACCTTCGCCAACTTTTCCACCTTCGCCAACTTTTTGACCTTCATCACTGGCGACCAGGGGCGGCGCGGTGTCGGTGAGCATGGCTTCTGTGACCAGCGTCACTTCACCCTTTTCACCTCTGTCTTTAAAAATACCCAAAGCCATGGGCAACGCGAAAACTATCAGTGTGGCCAGCAGTGTCTGCGTAATTGACAGCTTCCGCCGGAAAGCTTGAATGACAAAATATGGCACCAGCATGACCGCAAAAATGCATCCGATGCCCTGCATCAGCTTGATGCCGTAAGGGCGCATGACCCATATCAGGAAGCAGCCAACGAACAGGCACAACAAGGCTAGCAAAGTTTGCGCATACCGGCCAGTCCACGCTTCAAGACGCGACAACAGGAGCCAGCCATACAGGCACAAAAAAACGCCCAGGAAAAAAGCCCCATCCTTATGAATCTGCGAGTACCAGGTTAACGAAGAAGGAAAAAAAACGAAGGGCAGCACGCAAATAAGCGCGTAACGGACATCAGGAACAAAGGGCTGGACAATACGCACCAGCAACACGGCGGTCGTTGCATGCACCGCAGCGTTGATCGGCACCAGAGCCCAGGGGTGTGGGCCGAAAAAAACGTAGATCACGGCCGCAATACCTGCTGGCGCTTGCCGATCCGGTCGCAGCTCCCACGCCCCCCAACCCTCGCGAACAACATTTTCAGCGAGCTCTACGGCAAAGCGATGAAATCCGACCCAGTCCCCGCCAATCAACAATCCGTTCCCCGCATGTAAGGAGGGAAACAAAAAAGGCAAAACCAGCAGTTGCAACAAAAGTGCCGAAATCACTGCAAAAGCAAAGAAAAACAGCCACGCGGACAAAAGAGGACGGCGGCCAGCCTTCAAATAAAACCGTCTGAATTGATCCATTCGCGCCTATGAATAATTGTTTGCTTGCACCATACTGGGCGAGATTATGCCTTGGCTGCGACGCCGTAAGGAGATAGCGCCAGCAATGCCGAATGCGACGAGCAGCAGAAGAAAACCATGCCTTGATCGATACAGGCTGCCAATATTGGGGGTGATGTACGTGTACAGCAAAATGAAAATGACGCAAAAACAGAAAATCAACCAAATTTCAACTTTTTTGCGTCCTCGCCAAAAAACATAAGGCAAAAATAGCAAGGCAGCATAAACAACCAGCATTTCCGAGACGGAAACCCTGCGAAATACGCTGGAAGAATTAGGAGCACCTTGTTCAAACCAGCTGGAAGGGAAAGGCGCCGTGAATCCGAGTTGGGTTGCTCTGGGTAAATAGGGAAAAAAGGCCAAAGCATTGTCAAATACGACTTCCGTATCCACATTGCTGCCGCCTTTCGATCCCGCGTAACCGTAACGCACTATGGACAAGGTCAAAAAGATGTTGTCCAAAGCATCGGGCAGCCATTGCGTTTTCTTCCATTGAATGGCGGCAACAACATTTTGTGCCTTGCTGGCAAAGCTGCCGCGCGACGCCACCATTCCTCCGCGCTGCTCTTCTTCAGCACTCAAAGGCTCAAACATTTCGTTGGTTGCCAACGTCACCTCCCCTTTTGCGGCACCATCCTTGAACACACCTATCGCGAGCGGCATCGCCAAAATGACAAGTATTGCCAGCAGTGCCTTACGTGGTTGAAGTTGGCCGCGCCATGCGCGATAAACAAAGCACGGCACCAGGACGAGTGCAAAAATGAGGCCGATGCCCTGTATAAGTTTGATCCCATAGGGGCGCATAACCCAAATCAAAAAACAACCCACAAAAACATACGCAATAGCCAGGAAGGCTGGCGCGCAGCGCGCACTCCAGGTCTCTGCGCGCGATAGAAGTACCCAGGCATAAAGGCAAAGACACATGCCCAGAAAAAACATACCGTCTTTATGAATTTGCGCGTACCAGGTCAGTGAAGACGGAAACAAAACAAACGGCAAAGCGCAAAGTGCAGCATATCGAATATCCGGAACAACGGGCTGCACGAGTCGCACGATGAGCACCGCGGCAGTGGCATGCACCGCTGTATTCAGAGGAATCAACGCCCAGGGATGCGGTCCGGTAAAAACGTACACCGCAGCCGCAATGCCGGCGGGCGCCTGCTGCTTTGCACGCAGTTCCCAGGCCCCCCATCCTTGCTGAGCAATTTTCTCGGCGAGCTCTACGGCAATCCAATGAAAACCGGCATAATCCCCGCCCGCCAACAAGCCATTTCCCGCATGCATACCTGTGGCCCAAATGGGCAGCACCACCAGCTGCAGCAGCAATGCAGCGGTCGCCGAAAAAAGGAAAACGAAAATCCAGATGCGCCGCAAGTTTCCGAAAAAGAATTGAATTGCCTGAAACCGCTTCATCGTTTAGCCAAAGTAGGTGCTGGTAGTTCCGAAAATTTCTTGGGAACGGGGTAAATCGACCAGTGCTGAGTATGAAAGGCGACTGCAGAAAGCTCTGAAGCCGGTCCGGCCAGGGAGGCGTCGTGACGAATCAAAGAACCATCACTCCACAAATCAGTTCCGGCCACTGACGACTGGGCAAGGGGCAGGCTTTTTCGAAAAGGCAAAAGCTGCAAGAAGCAGCAAGCCATACGCGGGGATGTGGTGCCGCACGGCCGTTCCCCAGTTGATGGTTCCTACCGCCCAGACAATCTCGACGATGAGATACGCGACAAACACCAAACCCACCCGCATCTTCCCGCTCAGAGGGAAAAAGTATAACCCGACCACCACTCTGCAAAGCAAAAAGGCACGCAGCAGATTCTCCAGCACGAGCGTCCAGTCCAGAGCGGTCGATGCCCTCCAGGGCATTGGTTGAAACAGGTAGTGAAAGAGCGCGATCGGTACAAACAGCAAAAGGTCGGCATCCGAGCTGATCCTCATGCCTGTCGAGTAAGACGCTCTGGCCGAGTGTTGCCAGCTCTCCTGTCGGATTTGCACCGATGCACCGATACCCGCATCTGAGTTAAACACCACATTCAAGAATAGCGTAGAGCCAGCATATGCCACCAGCCCCAGAAAAAGCAGCATCAATGCCAGCTTGATCAACGAGCGTAGATCCTGCTTGCCGAAAAATACAAGGAGAAAGGTAGTCATTGTTATCGACAAGCCGGCCACCAGCAATGCACCGTGAAGGGCGCCCATGAACGCCACGCCAGCCAGCAACAACAGCCAGTGCCAGGACGAGCGGTTTATATAGATCGTCAGAGCTGCATACACGACGAGATTCACCGCCAGTAGTTGATAGACCTCCCTCAAGGTAACGCTGGTTATCACAATGGCAGAGGGCAACAAGGCATACAGAAGCATGGCCTTGAACTGTTGCGCACTATTGAGCGACAACATTGTGGCCATGCGCGCCATCAGTAGCGCAGACACCAACCAGGCTGCGCAAGATAAAAAGCTACCCAGAAACAGGGAAGGTGCCGTCCAGCGATACAACATGCCCAGGGCATACATATAGATGTTGGAAAGATAAAAGTCGCCACTGCCCGAACCGGCGGCATAAGCCACCGCACCTTCATGAAAGCCCGCGGCGTCAGGCCCTGCACCAAAACTGGGGCCCCAGAAACCATTCCACACAGCCATACCCAGGCGCAACAGCAGGCCCAAGCCAATGGCATGGCCAACAGTGAAAAGCTTAGACGGCGTGACCATTATTCTGGAAGATCAATACTCACAGAGAGGATTTCGGACACACAAAGGAACCTTCATCAGACTAGTTCTTCACTCTCTGAATCACAAAGCGCGGCAAGAGCAAGGACATCCACAAGCGCAACTTGAGTTGACCCAAGGGAAGTTCTGCCAGCAAGCCGTACGCGCCCCGCTTGTTCCCCAGCAAAACAAAGTTCATCGCCTTGATGTAGGCAAAATGGCTCCTGATGAAATGGGCATTGCCGCTCTGGCGGATGGCCTCAAGCTCTTTCATCTCACCCGACCACAACTCCAGTTCATCTGCATGCCTTCCGCGATGCTTGGTGGATTCGTTGTTTCCGTGCAGGCGATAAACTGCCACAGGCTCCTGTACGCTGCTAACCTTCCAGACCATCGACAGTCGAATCACCAGGTCCAGATCCCCAATGATGTGATACCTCGGATCAAAAGGGTAGGGCAATGAATCGAACGCGATCCGGCGGACCACCAGGGTGACAAGGCCCACAAAATAGAACTTGAGCAATTCGTCGAGCACACGCCCTTCCGGCAACGGACGTTTGTGCGCCAACCAGCGGCGGCCCTTGCGCTCACTCTCGACCCAGTAATTACCGCAGGAAAAACCCACTTCGGGGTCTGCAAACAACGCAGTTTGCAGTTCAAGCTTGCGCGGGAGCCAGGTATCGTCGACATCCAGAAAAGCCAACAGCTCACCGGCGGACTTTAGTACGGCGCAGTTGCGAGCTTCATAAAGCAGCGTGTGTACAGGAGCGTAAAAGTACCGAATCCGCGGATCGGCGTAGCTACGGACAATATCGGCACTGTTGTCTGTGGACTGGTTGTCCCAAAAAATGATTTCCCAGTGGGTGTAAGACTGCGCCAGAACCGACTCGATCGCGGCCCGAAGATACGTGGCACCGTTGTAGCAGTTCATGATGACGCTGACGAGTGGCGTCTTTGTCAAATCCTGTCCTTTACCCATTGAATGGTTTGCTGCAATCCAACCTCCAACGGCACCCCCGTTGACCACCCCAGGAGTTGCTTAGCTTTGGTCACATCAGCGTAAAGAGCCATGCTCTCGCCGGGACGGTATGCGACTTTTCCAAAAAGAGGGGTGCCGCGGCCAATGAGCGCCTGAACCGTCTCTACCATATGGCGAATGGAGATGCAGGTACCCGAACCGATATTGATGGTTTCACCTCGGACTGCTGGTTCGCTCAGAGCCGCAAAAACTGCGGCAACCGTGTCTTGAACAAAACAAAAATCACGCAGTTGCTGGCCTGCGGACGCAGGGAACGAGCGATCTTCAAGACAACCCTTGATGATTTGTGGCAGAAATCGGCCTGTGTCTTGACCGGGACCGTAAGTTAGAAAGAGCCTCAACGTCGTCGAAGGAAAGCCCTCTGTGCGGTAAAGCATTTCCAGAAAATGTGATGCGGCAACTTTCCCGAGAGAGTACGGCGAAATAGGTGCTTCGCGCTGGGTCTCTATTTGAGGGGCTGAATTGCTTCCATATTCATCGCTGCTGCCCACATTGATATAAGACCTCAAGGCATTCCGATTCAGCAGCTGAACGAGATGAAGCACACCGGAAAAATGCGCCTCAAAAACCTTGCGCCCACCGTTTGAAAATAACGCGTGATTGATGTAACCGCCGCAGTTGACCACATACTCAAAGCAGGGTTCGGTCAAAGTCTTCTTCAGCTCATCACCGTTGGCAATGTCTGCCGCAAGGTAGCAAACTCCGTCTATACGATCTCCGGCAACAGGCAGGGAAAGACTCAGACTCGTGATGTACCAGCCCATGCCAAGGGCGTGATTGACTATATGGCGACCAATGAAGCCGTTGCCACCGACCACCAGCAAACGCGGAGAGTTTAAACTCACAAAAAGGCCTTGATCTTTTTGGGAAGTGCTATGTCATTTCCCAGAA
This sequence comes from Polaromonas sp., assembly GCA_046598365.1. Classification (GTDB taxonomy): domain Bacteria; phylum Pseudomonadota; class Gammaproteobacteria; order Burkholderiales; family Burkholderiaceae_C; genus Polaromonas. Next base: position 16,072 of record JBKJIV010000116.1, read on the forward strand.
ACGATTTCCATCGCACTATCGCGTCCAAACTGCGCCTTGTTGCAGTGCCAACTGCGAGAACTGTTCAATCTGTCCTTGCGTGTAGGCGTAGATCTCGCGCCCCTCGTGCCAGTTGCGGTACCAGTCCACGGTCATCGCAACTGTTTCAGGGAACTGCAACACAGCCTGCCATTTCAGGTGAAACAAAACCTTGTCACAAGACAGTTTAAGCAGCATGGCCTCATGGCCACCCTGCTCGAAGCCCTCGGGGACCCCCCACTTGACACTGGGCCACCTTTCGCCCATCGCATCAAGTAACTCAGCCACCGTCTGATTGACGCCCGCATCTGGGCCAAAGTTGAAAGCTTCGCCATTGAGTCCGGGGGCCTTTTGCCAAAGCCGCGCTCCCAACCATAGATAACCGCTCAAGGGCTCAAGCACATGTTGCCAGGGGCGCGTTGCCTGCGGGCTGCGAACTGACACGGACTCACCCTTGGACCAGGCGCGAATGCAGTCAGGGACGATGCGGTCTTCTGCCCAATCTCCACCACCAATCACATTGCCGGCACGCGTGATGGCCAGCCTGGTCGGCGTCTTTTGTACAAACGAATGGAAAAATGATTGCGCGACCAAATCTGCGCAGCTTTTGGAGTTGCTGTACGGGTCATGCCCGCCAAGGGCGTCTGTCTCACGGTATCCCCAGCACCATTCGTCATTGCGATAGGCCTTGTCGCTGGTAATCATCACCGCCACTTCGATCCATGGACGGGTACGCACACATTCAAGTACGTTGACCATGCCCATCACATTGGTTTCAAACGTTGCGACCGGGTCGGCGTAAGAGCGGCGCACCAAGGCTTGCGCAGCAAGATGAAACACGAATTCAGGCCGGAACTCGTCCATGACTTCAGCCATGCGTGCACGGTCACGAATATCCCCCACGTAGTGGCTGATATGCTTTTCAAGACCAAGCAGGTCAAAATTGGAAGGCTGGGTGGGGACGTCGGAAGAGTAGCCCGCAACTGTCGCGCCCAGGCTTTTAAGCCAAAGCGTCAGCCACGATCCTTTAAAGCCAGTGTGGCCCGTGACCAGAACTCTACGCCCGCGATAGACATCTGCAAAGTGAGTCATCGCTTAGCCCTTCCACGGCGCGTGTCCGCTCGCCCACTGCTCTTCAAGAGCGTGCTTGTCCCTCAACGTATCCATGGACTGCCAGTAGCCTGGGTGCTGGTAAGTCATGAGCTCGCCGCGCTGAGCCAGTTGCTCGAGAGGTGCCTTTTCGAGCACGGTACTGTCGTCCGCAATAAAGTCGAAGACCCCGGGTTCGAAAACAAAAAAGCCACCGTTGATCCAGCCCTCGCCCACCTGCGGCTTTTCCTCAAATGACGTGACCTTGCCCTTATCTATGTGCAGATTGCCAAAGCGTGCAGGCGGCCTCACGGCCGTTACAGTCGCCAGCTTTCCGTGCGCTCGATGAAAAGCCAGCAGCGCCGTGATGTCAACATCCGAAACGCCATCACCGTAAGTCAGCATGAAGGTGCCGTGGGAAACAAGATGTGGCTTGAGGCGCAACAGACGTCCTCCAGTCATGCTGTTTGCACCCGTATCAACCAGCGACAAGCGCCAATCTTCAACAGTCGGGTTGGTGTAATCCACCTGGTTGGACTTCAGGTGAATGGTCATGTCGCTCTGTCGCGCGTGGTAATTCAGGAAATAATCCTTGATGACTTCACCCTTGTAGCCGAGTGCCAAGGCAAAATCGTTAATGCCGTGGCGCTCATAAATCTTCATGATGTGCCAGACGATGGGCCGCCCGCCAATCTCCACCATGGGTTTGGGCTTAACGGATGTTTCTTCGCTTAGTCGGGTACCAAGCCCACCGCAGAGGATGACAACTTTCACTTTTTCTTCCTGTTCAAACAAACGTAAACCTGCAATCATAATCAAGTCGCAAATAAGGGACCCACCACAGCCCTACCTGTGAACCAGTTTACGCTGGACTCCGCTTCGGTTTTAGCTTTTAAAGGATGGTTGGGCTGCAGCGGCGACCGAGCATTGCCGCCGCCAAGTATCCTCGCACATCTCCCACAATCCACGCTTTGCGACCCACCCAAAACTTCGCGCGCATACCTTGCGTCGGCAAAACAGCTTGTCACGTCTCCAGACCTGCGAGCAGCTGTCCGGTAAAGGACAGTTTGACCTGTATAGGCACCGAATGCCCCGACCATCTGAAGCAAGGAAATACCTTGACCGGTCCCAAGATTAGCCACCAAAAGCTTCCCATGCGCGGAACCAGCGATTGCCTTTATAGCAGCCAGATGTCCCTCCACCAGATCCATCACGTGAATGCAATCACGCACACCTGTTCCGTCGTGCGTTCCGCAGTTATCTCCAAATATTTGCAACTCAGGAAGCAGCCCGACCGCAATCTGCCCAATAAAGGGGAGAAGGTTCGCCGGCGTGCCCAAAGGAGATTCGCCCTAAAGTCCACTTGGGTGCGTCCCCACAGGATTGAAGTACCGCAAACTTGCGACTCGCCGAGTCGGGTCTGCCGCCACCGTATCAGCCAAAATTCTTTCGCCCATGAGCTTGGATGAGCCATAAGGGTTGGTCGGTGACAGGGAAGCCGATTCGCTCAGAGGCAAGGTCACCGGCGTCCCCTACACCGTCGCCGAAGATGAGAAAACGAGCTGCTTAACGTTTGCTCTGGCCATGGCCACGACGAGGTTGATGGAGCCGGTTACGTGGTTGTCGTAATAAATCTCCGGTCTTTGCACCGACTCTGCGACAGCCTTGAGCCCGGCAAAGTGAATTCCAGACGTTATGGGATAGGAGCCAAAAAGGCGATACAGTGCCCCGCGCCACGCACATCACCCTCTTCTACTGCGAGTGGAGCGCTACCGGTTTTTGCCATTCGCTGCAAAACCTCACGCTTGCTATTCGAAAAATTGTCGAAAACGACAAACTGCATCCCCGCCTCTGCCAGGGCTGCCCCCATATGAGAGCCGATATAGCCAGCCCCGCCAGTAAGCAGAATCATGTTGAGAAAGTGTGCATATTTTTCATGTGGCAATGAGTACCTGAAACTAGGCCACCTTGTCTAACGGGCCAGCACGATCAATGAGTAGCCCCCCATCAAACTAGCCGCGAAGTCAGGGGAAATTGCATAAAGAATTCGCCGTGGATAACGCATTATCTTCGCCCTGAGTTTTGTGACCGGAAAGTCATCAAGTGCCTTCGTATAAAAGCTATCGAGAATTTCATACCCACAGTCCACAAGTGTTGCCAATGCGGTCTCTCTAGAAAAGTAGTGAAGATGTCCGACCATTTTTCTTGAACTCATCATTGACGAACGTAATATCCCCCACGCCGAAAGGTCAAGCGGGATATGAAACACCTTATAGACAGCCTTGGGCTTCAAAGCCCTGATGAAGCCCATGTAATCTTCGACATGCTCAAAAACGTCGATGCAGAGCAGGCAGTCAAAATAATCTTCTTCATTCAAGATATTCTTGAGGTGATAGCTGACCTTTCCGGACTGTCGGGCTTTGCACAACTCGAACGCCTGAGGTGACAGTTCATAGCCGCTACAAGTGGCGTCCGGAATCCGATCTGAAACTTGTTTTAGAACCTCGCCCGCTCCACAGCCAACTTCGCAGATGCTTAAGGGACGCACCGAATTTTTGCTCAGAATCTCAGCTATATGGCCCGCCTTCCAGGGCGAGTGCTCTACATGCCAGCTATCGTTGTTGCGCAGGTAGGTTCCGTCTTGATAAATACTGGTAGCAAGATCGCGGGGCCAGGTTTCAAAATCTTTTTGTGCAGGCATTATTTTTACCCCTTATTGCGCAGTTGGGATCACCCGCCATTTTCTGCAATCGCAGCGAGCAGGGGCCGCAGCAATTCAGCACCTGTCAGCGTGAGGTGGGAGTTGTCAAAGTAAAGAGGTTTGCCTGAGGCGTCCGCCAACTGGCAGCCAGGGCGGCAGAAAAACTCGGCCACGGGGTAAATTCTGAAGTTACTGGACTGTATTTTCGACAGCTCCTTCTGAACGGCGCTGTGAGCCGCCTGATAGTCTTCGAAAGTCATTGACGGAAGCATGGTGGAATCCCTGAAGTTCCGATAAAGCGCTTTGGGAATGTTCTCCTTCCAAACCGGAACCGGCAGAATCACTGAGACATTGATCTTTCGTTTCGCAGCAAGATTGACTACCTTCTCGACCGCCTCGGGATTCAGCAACGTTGGGGAAAAATGCAACACGAGCGTGTCGATCTTCCGTAGCTCTGCCTCACGAAGAAGAATTTCGGGAGTTATATGGCCGTCCCGCAATGGATTGTTCTCGACAAGAAACCACAAGGACGCATTG
>JBKJIV010000011.1:0-2963 GCA_046598365.1 Polaromonas sp.
GCAAATGTGCCTTGGCGTCAGGCCACTCCTGCAAAGCCACCAGTGCGTTGCCAATCAGGTTGGTGGTGGTTTCGTGCCCCGCGTTGAGGATAAAGACGCAGTTTTGCAGCAGTTCGGTTTCGCTCAGTTTTTCCCCTGGCTCTTCACTCCCGATCAAGCGCGTCAGCACGTCGTGCTCAGGGTCACCCGGGTTTCGACGTCGCTCTGCCACCAGCGTCTTCAGGTAGGCCGTGAATTCGCTGACGCTCTGGTTACCGAGCGCCTCTTGCTCTGGCGTAAGTGTGGGCTCCAGCGCGCCCAAAATGGCCAGCGACCAACCCCGTAGCGGACCACGGTCGGCATGCGGCATATCCAAGAGGTTGCCGATGATCTCGACCGGAATCGCCGAGGCAAAGTCTTCGATGAGATCGCCGCCACCGCGCGCCTCCATTGAGTCGAGCAGCCCGTCGACCAAGGTAATCAGTCCGGGTTCCAGTTCAGCAATCGCCCGCCGGCTCAGTGCGCCCATGATCAGCTTACGCACGCGCGTGTGCAGCGGCGCGTCGTTGAAGACCAGGCTGGTGGTGTGGTGCTCCAGCAGCGGCGAGCCCGTGCCGTACTTGGGCGTGAACTCCACCTTCTTGTCCGAGCTGAAAGTCTGCGCGTCGCGGTACACCGCCACGATGTCTGCGTAGCGCGTGAGAAAGTACGAGCCATCCGGCATGCGCCGCACCGGTTCATGCTCTCGCAACCATGCATAGACCGGGTACGGGTTGGCGTAAAAGTCGGCTGGGAGGGCGTGCAAGTCCAGGTTCTCTGCAATCTCCTGCGCGCGCGTTGCGGTCATTTCGGGAGTGACGGCAGTCTTACTCATGTCTTCAAAAAATCACGTATCGCAAACAGCGTTTCCTCCGGCCTTTCGGTCATTTGGTGGTGGCCAACCTGCAGCCGGGCGACCTGCACGGCCTTGCCGCTGGCTTTTGCCTTGTCGATCAGCAGTTGTGCAGATTTGGGCAGGGTCATCTGGTCTTGCGCGCCCAACACAAACAGCACCGGGCAGGCGATCTGCGCGATGGCGTTTTCGCCATTGGCGTAGCTGTCGCAAGCCTTGAAGCCGCGGTGAAACACGTTGACCTTGGTGTTGCTGGCCAGTACTCGCCGGCCCAGTGCCATGCCCGCGCCGTAGACCCAGGTGCCCGGGCCAAACGCCGACGGAGGCGCTGCCAGGGTGCTGCGGGAAAACACATTGACCATCTTCAGGGCTTTCATCGGTTCGTTCAGCGCCGCGTCCAGCAGTGCTGCTGAGACCTTCATTGGCCAAGCGGTGGCGACCAACACCAGGTGGCTGATGCGCTCTTTCAGTCTCGCGGCTGCTTCAAGCGCGATCAGCGACCCCCAGCTATGGCCGATCAGGGCGGCGCGCTTTATGCCGGTGGCATCCAGCAGCGCAGCAACAAAATCCGCGGCTTCCTCCACCGTCGAGGGAGCCTCGCCCTCGCTGCGGCAATGGCCTGGCAGATCAACAGCGAGCACGTTCCACCCATGGTTGGCCAGGTAGCGACTTTGAAGACTCCAGACGCTGTGGTCGTTAAGCACGCCGTGAATAAAGACCACCGTTGGTTTATCGGCATCGAGGGGCTTGCCGCCGGTGTAGCAGTAGGTTGGGTGGTTGTTGACGGTGAAGATCATGCCGCTTTCTCCGCTGCTTTGAGTGCCCGCTTCAAGTCGTCGATCAAATCGTCCGGGTCTTCCAGGCCGATGGACAGGCGAATCGTCCCCTGGGTGATTCCTGCGCCCGCCAGGGCCTCGTCCGTCATGCGAAAGTGCGTTGTGCTGGCAGGGTGAATCACCAGGCTTCGGCAATCGCCCACGTTGGCCAGATGGCTGAAGACCTTGAGCGACTCGACAAAAGCCTTGCCCTGTTCGCGACTGCCCTTGATGTCAAAGCTGAAGACCGAGCCCGCGCCGCGCGGCAGCAGTTTTTTGGCTAGAGCATGGCTGGGGTGCGATTCCAGCATCGGGTGACCGACGCGCGAGACCAGCGGGTGGCTGGCAAGAAAGGCAACAACGCTTTCAGTATTGGACATATGCCGCGCCATGCGCAGCGGTAGTGTCTCTATGCCTTGCAAAATGAGCCAAGCTGTGTGCGGGCTCATGCAAGCGCCAAAGTCGCGCAGGCCTTCGCGGCGTGCGCGCAACAAAAAGGCGCCCACAGTGCTCTCTTCAGTGAATACCATGTTGTGAAAACCGTCGTAGGCCTGACTCAGCTCGGCAAACTTGCCGGATTTGTCCCAGTCGAAACTGCCACCATCCACCACGATGCCGCCTATCACTGTGCCGTGGCCGCTCAAGAACTTGGTGGCCGAGTGGTAGACCAGGTCTGCGCCGTGGTCGAAAGGCTTGATGAGCCATGGCGAGGTGAGGGTGGAGTCCACCAGCAAGGGCACGCCGGCTTCGTGCGCGATGCTGGATACCGTTGGCATGTCCAGCACGTCAAGGCCGGGGTTGCCCACGGTTTCCCCGAAGAACAGTTTGGTGTTGGGGCGCACGGCGGCACGCCAGCCGGCTATGTCGCCGGGTTTGACGAAAGTCGTTTCAATGCCAAAGCGGCGCATGGTGTAGTGCAGCAGGTTCTGGCTGCCGCCATACAGCGCGGTAGAGGCCACGATGTGTGAGCCCGCACCCATCAGCGTGGCGATGCTCAGGTGCAGCGCAGCCTGGCCGCTGGCGGTGGCAATGGCGCCAATGCCGCCTTCCAGTGCCGCCACGCGCTGCTCCAGCACCGCGTTGGTCGGGTTGCTGATGCGGGAGTACACATGCCCGGCCCGCTCCAGATTGAAGAGGCTGGCCGCATGGTCGCTGGACTCAAAAACGAACGAAGTGGTGAGGTGAATGGGCACCGCGCGTGCGCCCGTGGTCGGGTCGGGTGCAGCGCCGGCGTGCAGGGCCAGTGTGTCAAAACCCGGGTCAGAGTAGCCAGACAT
>JBKJIV010000015.1:0-7329 GCA_046598365.1 Polaromonas sp.
GCAAATGTGCCTTGGCGTCAGGCCACTCCTGCAAAGCCACCAGTGCGTTGCCAATCAGGTTGGTGGTGGTTTCGTGCCCCGCGTTGAGGATAAAGACGCAGTTTTGCAGCAGTTCGGATTCGCTCAGCTTTTCCCCTGGCTCTTCACTCCCGATTAAGCGGGTCAGTACGTCGTGCTCAGGGTCACCCGGGTTTCGACGTCGCTCTGCCACCAGCGTCTTCAGGTAGGCCGTGAACTCGCTGACGCTCTGGTTACCCAGTGCCTCTTGCTCAGGCGTTATTTTGGGTTCCAGCGCGCCCAAAATGGCAAGCGACCAGCCACGCAGCGGACCCCTGTCCGCGTGTGGCACGCCCAGCAGGTTACCGATGATCTCGACCGGAATCGCCGAGGCATAGTCTTCGATCAAATCGCCGCCGCCGCGGGCCTGCATTCCGTCGAGAAGGCCATCCACCAGCGTGACGAGGCCGGGTTCCAGCTCTGCAATCGCTCGCCGACTCAAGGCGCCCATGATGAGTTTGCGAACGCGTGTGTGTAGCGGTGGGTCGTTAAACACCAGGCTGGTTGTGTGGTGCTTCAGCAGGGGCGAGCCCGCGCCGTACTTGGGCGTGAACTCCACCTTCTTGTCCGAGCTGAAAGTCTGCGCATCGCGGTACACCGCCACCAGGTCCGCGTAACGTGTGAGGAACCAGGAGCCGTCCGGCATGCGCCTTACCGGCTCATGTTCGCGCAGCCAGGCATACACCGGGTAGGGGTTGGCGTAGAAGTCGGCGGGCAGGTCCCGCAAGTCGAAGCTGGCCGCGATCTGCGCCGCGCGTTCGGTTGTCATGGGCGCAGTGATCACAAAAGCAGGAGCAGCAGGCATGCGGCGATTTTGGCATGCAGTGAAGCCGCAGCGCTGCTGCCTTCAGGCTTGGCGTGTGTGGCTGGCCCTGTGCCGGTTAGTGGCCGGGCTCAATGCTGCGTGTTTGGTGGCCCGGGCCCTGACCCGGATGCGCCACATCCGGAAAGAGCTGCGCTGCAACTCGCGGCGCATCAAGGCGATGACCGCGGACTCGCTGAGTCCGAATTGAAGCTCTATCGCCTCGAAGGGGGTGCGATCTTCCCAGGCCATCTCAATGACGCGCGATACATGGGCCGGTCCGAGGGGTTCGTCCGGCTGTTCTCGAAGAGGCGTCAAGCTGCTTTTTTCGCCCAGGCGCTACACCAGGCTTTGGCTGGCACCAGTTTGCCGGCAAACAGCGGGCAGGCTGCGGCTGCGTCGCTGGCCTTGCCCTGGTACAGCGCACAGTTGGCACAGTTCTGGCTGGCTGCGTACTTCGGGTATTTCTTAGGGTCGGTCTTGCTGCCGTCAGTTTTGTAGCCCAGCGCAACGGCGTTTGCGTCGGTGTCCTTGACCAGCGCGGGTGCAGCGGTTTGCGCCAGCGCAAGACCGCTGACGGCCAATGCGCCGGTGGCGCTGAGGGAATGAATGACAAAAGTTCGGCGTGAAGAGGTCATGTGGATCGTGGAAGGGAGAGGTTGGTGCGTGATAGCCGTTCCACTGTAGCTCTGCAGCGCCCAATCAGCGTCACGCCCCGCAATAGATGACTGCGGCGCCGGGACATGGCCGGGGCGTCGCGAGTCTTGACCCTTGATGCCTCGGGATGATCAGGATGATTTCAAAAAATCCCGCATCGCAAACAAGGTCTCCTCGGGCGCTTCCGTCATCTGGTGATGGCCAACCGGCAGGCTGGCGACCTGCACCGTCTTGCCACTGGCGCGAGCCTTGTCTACCAAAGGCTGTGCGGCTTTGGCCTGCGTCATCTGGTCCTGCGCACCGAGGATGAACAGCACCGGGCAGGTGACCTGCGCGATGGCGTTGTCGCCGTTGGCGTAGCTGTCGCAGGCCTTGAAGCCGCGGTGAAACACGTTGACCTTGGTGTTGCTGGCCAGCACGCGGCGGCCCAACGCCATACTGGCGCCATAGACCCAGGTACCCGGCCCTAGCGCCGAAGGTGGTGCTGCCAGGGTGCTGCGCGAGAAAATGTTGATCATCTTCAGGGCTTTCATGGGCTCGTTCAACGAAGCTTCCAGCAGCGCGGCAGAAACCTTCATGGGCGAGGCGGTGCCCACCAGCACCAGGTGGCTGATACGGTCCTTGAGTGTGGCGGCCGCTTCCAGGGCAATCAGCGAGCCCCAGCTGTGGCCTATCAGCGCGGCGCGCTTTATGCCTGCTGCATCCAGCAGCGCGGCTACAAAGTTGGCGCCTTCCTCCACCGATGCAGGTGCTTCGCCTTCGCTGCGGCAATGGCCCGGCAGATCAACCGCGAGCACGTTCCATCCGTGGTTGGCCAGGTATCGACTTTGAAGACTCCAGACGCTGTGGTCGTCAAGCACGCCGTGGATAAAGACCACCGTGGGTTTGTCTGCATCGAGGAGCTTGCCGCCTGTGTAGCAGTAAGTTGGGTGGTTGTTGACGGTGAAGATCATGCCGCTTTCTCCGCTGCCTTTAGTGCGCGCTTCAGGTCGTCAATCAAATCGTCCGGGTCTTCCAGGCCGATGGACAGGCGAATCGTGCCTTGTGTGATGCCTGCGCCTGCAAGTGCCTCGTCCGTCATGCGAAAGTGCGTGGTGCTGGCGGGGTGAATCACAAGGCTGCGGCAATCGCCTACGTTGGCCAAATGGCTGAAGACCTTGAGCGACTCGACAAAAGCCTTGCCCTGTTCGCGGCTACCCTTGATGTCAAAGCTGAAGACCGAGCCCGCGCCGCGCGGCAGCAGCTTTTTGGCCAGCGCATGGCTGGGGTGCGATTCCAGCATAGGGTGACCGACGCGCGAAACCAGCGGGTGGCTGGCGAGGAAGGCGACAACGCTTTCAGTATTGGACATATGCCGTGCCATGCGCAGCGGCAGCGTCTCTATGCCCTGCAAAATCAGCCAGGCTGTGTGCGGGCTCATGCAAGCGCCAAAGTCGCGCAGGCCTTCGCGGCGTGCGCGTAGCAAAAAGGCGCCCACTGTGCTCTCTTCAGTGAAGACCATGTTGTGAAAGCCGTCGTAGGCTTGACTCAGCTCGACAAACTTGCCGGATTTGTCCCAGTCGAAACTGCCGCCATCCACCACGATGCCGCCAATCACTGTGCCGTGGCCGCTCAAGAACTTCGTGGCCGAGTGATAGACGATGTCGGCGCCGTAGTCGAAAGGCTTGATGAGCCATGGTGAGGTGAGCGTGGAGTCCACCAGCAAGGGCACGCCGGCTTCGTGAGCGATGCTGGATACCGTTGACATGTCCAGCACGTCAAGGCCGGGATTGCCCACGGTTTCCCCGAAGAAGAGCTTGGTGTTGGGGCGCACAGCAGCGCGCCAGCCGTCGATGTCGCCGGGTTTGACGAAGGTCGTTTCAATGCCAAAGCGGCGCATGGTGTAGTGCAGCAGGTTCTGACTACCGCCATACAGCGCGGTAGAGGCCACGATGTGTGAGCCCGCACCCATCAGCGTGGCAATGCTCAGGTGCAGCGCCGCCTGGCCGCTGGCGGTGGCAATGGCACCTATGCCGCCTTCCAGCGCAGCCACGCGCTGCTCCAGCACCGCATTGGTCGGGTTGCTGATGCGCGAATACACATGCCCGGCCCGCTCCAGGTTGAACAGGCTGGCCGCATGGTCGCTGGACTCAAAAACGAAAGATGTTGTCAGGTGAATGGGCACCGCGCGTGCGCCCGTGGTCGGGTCGGGTGCAGCGCCGGCGTGCAGGGCCAGTGTGTCAAAACCCGGGTCAGAGTAGCCAGACATGGTGTCTCCAGAAAATAGCAGTGGGAAAACAAGCCTCTTGAAACAAATCCCGATGGCCTGCATGGGGATTGTGGGCTATATTTGAACCGAATTGCCCCGGAGTGCCAGCGGGAAACACCCCGCTGGCCACCCAGCCAAAAACAGAGGAGCGCCCCCATGAAAGTACTCGACATTCTGCGCGTCAAAGGCAACACGCTTTACACCGTGCAACCTGGCGAACCGCTCGCCAAAGCCGCGCAAATCATGGCGGAAAAAGACATCGGCTCCCTCGTGGTCATGGAGCATGGCGAACTGGTTGGCATGCTGACTTTTCGCGAGGTGATTGTGTGCATCGTCAAAAACGGCGGCGAAATTGGCAACACGATCGTGCGCACAGCCATGGACGACGCACCTTTGACCTGCACCCCCGACACCGAGATCGACGAAGTGCGCCGCATGATGCTGGGCCGCCACGCCCGCTACATGCCAGTGCTCAACAAGAAAGTGCTTGAAGGCGTGATTTCGTTTTACGACGTCGCCAAGGCCGTGGTGGACGGACAGAACTTCGAGAACAAGATGCTCAAGGCCTACATTCGGGATTGGCCGGGTGAAGAAGACGAAACATCGGAGACCAAGCTCTGATTGGCGTGCGGCCAGGCGGCGAAAGCCGCCAGCCGCTCAGGGAATTTCCCACACCTGCTGGAACAGGCGTTTATTGATAGGGTCTATGCTGTCCAGGCGATTTGTCCATGCTGCAGGTACGGGGTAATCATCTTTCTCAATGACAATCCCATCTTGACGATTGTTCTGCACCAGCCATTGCTTGGTGTAAAAGTGGCCTTGGGTCACGCGGTCGATTTCGCGGAAGAAGTAGTTGATGCTGTCCACACGCATCTCCATCAATGAGCACACGTTGATGAAAAGGTTGAAATAGTTTGCTGGAAACTTTTCAAGCTGGCTGGATGCAAAAAACGCAAACCGGCATTCGCTCAACTCTTCCGCGACGTCGTCGAAGTTGTCGAAGGACCTGAAGGTGAAGATTTTTTCGTCGGGGAACAAGCTCCTTATGTACCACTGGGAGACCAGAAGCGCAGGTGCAATATCGAAAATGGCATATCTGCAGTTCGTGCTCATCGCAAACAGGTGTGCCAGCCGCCCATGTCCTGCGCCCAACTCACCAATCATGATCGGTTTGTCGGCATCCGCCGCCAAGCCTGAAGCGTCCAGGATGAGGTTTCTTTCCCGCACGGAATGAGCAAGATCCTGCGATATAACCCGCCCTCGACGGGTTATTTTCAAGGGGTTACCGGTGACGGGCTCGGCAATTTTTCGCAATATTCCATGGTGGTCAGTGTGCAGCGTGTAGTCCCAAAGCAGGCTGACCCCCAGTTTGTACGCCAGCCTGGCTTCGACGTCCTTGAACAAATTTAGACGAGGCCCTGAATTTGGGGAGTCGTCCATCTCATCGGTTAGAGCCTCCACGCTGCAATGCGTGGGCCAAAGCTCTATAAGGCTACGTATCTGCGCGTCGCTGATAGAGACGGTGACCCAGTTGTAGTAATTGTGGGCTACTGTCCGCTTGAAGTTGGTCAGGCCATGTTTGACAAGCATCTCGATATGTTGATCTGCATGAGATACCCAGAACTTGGACGGCGTGGCCTCCGGAACAGTTGACAATTCTTTGTTCACTGCTTCAAGCATCGAATAGAACTCAACGAGATCAGGGATTGATGCAGTGCCGTCTCCCGGAGGGATCATGAGCATCCTGGGGTCCTCATATTTGCGTGCTATTCGCGCGACGACCCGCTGTAGCTTGCGGTTAACCAATTCGATAGGCGCGTCTGAACCAAGCGCTCTGCGGTACGTCGCCTCAGCCTCTTCGACTCGGTTGCTGTCATATAGCGCATCGCCAAGCCTCAAAATTGAAGCGCCATCCAAAATAGCGACATCCGTGACGTCATCCTCAAGTGGCGCAACCTCCCGCTTCCGCCTTTTGAAAATGTTCCCCAGGACGCTGCTGAGAACGTTTTTAATCATCATTTGATTCCTCCGATATAGAAAAGGCAGACAGGCAGGAACTCTGCGAGTGGCTGTCGGCGAATGGGTTTTCTACAACTTTACCTGCGCGCTCGATTGTAGAAGCCGCTCTTGGCTAACTTCCGCTACTGGCCGGGAGAGTTCAGGGGGCAAGGACAGCAGGGTGGATAGGCTGCGCGGTTACCGGCACTAAGCCAAGCATGTTGCGAGATACCACTGGTCACAGACAGCAGTCAAACCAAACGCCATAAATTCAATAGCTACTCGTGACCGCTGCAAGGGGTTAAGGTCAACTTGTCTTGAAAATCATCCCACACTCGCATGAATCGTCTCCCGCACCCGGGGATAAATCTGCGTATTTCATTTGCGTCCGCTGAATACCCCGTAGTGCCAAGGTGACAGTAGTCGTGCATGTACAGTCGGGTTGAGACTTCGCAGACAGGTCCCGGCCGCTCTATCCCTGGATCCACGAGCATTTCTTGACCAGCAAAGCCATCTGGGATAATCCCCCCATGAGCGGAAACACCTTCGGTACCTTATTCGCAGTCACCAACTTCGGTGAATCCCACGGACCGGCCATTGGCTGTGTGATTGACGGTTGCCCGCCCGGCATGGCCTTGACCGAGGCCGACATCCAGGGTGATCTGGACCGGCGCCGCCCGGGCACCAGCCGGCATGTGACGCAGCGTAATGAGCCTGATGCGGTCGAAATCCTCTCCGGCGTGTACGAAGGAAAAACCACCGGTACACCGATCTGCCTGCTCATCAAAAATACCGATCAGCGCAGCAAGGACTACGGCGACATTCTCAACACCTTCAGGCCCGGCCATGCGGACTACAGCTATTTGCAGAAGTACGGCATCCGTGACCCGCGCGGCGGGGGCAGGGCCTCGGCCCGGCTCACCGCGCCCATGGTGGCTGCAGGTGCAGTTGCCAAGAAGTGGCTTCTTGAGAAATACGGCACAACTTTTCGCGGGTGCATGACGCAGATTGGCGACATGCCTATCGCCTTTGAGTCCTGGGACCACGTGCCGAACAACCCATTTTTTGCCCCGGTCGCCGACGTTTCAAAGCTCGAAGCCTATATGGACGCGCTGCGCAAGGCTGGTGACTCCTGCGGCGCGCGCATTCGCGTTACCGCCACTGGAATGCCGGTGGGCCTGGGCCAGCCTCTGTTCGACAAGCTTGATGCCGACATCGCCTTTGCCATGATGGGCATCAATGCCGTCAAGGGTGTGGAAATCGGCGCGGGTTTTGCCAGCGTGACGCAGCGCGGCACCACGCATGGTGACTCGCTCTCGCCTGAGGGCTTCAAGTCAAACAATGCCGGCGGCGTGCTGGGCGGCATCAGCACGGGGCAAGATCTTGAGGTGTCAATAGCCATCAAGCCCACCAGTTCCATCATCACGCCGCGAGAGTCGATCGACATGGCAGGTGCACCCACGACCGTCGTTACCAAAGGTCGGCACGACCCCTGTGTGGGCATTCGCGCCACGCCGATTGCCGAGGCCATGCTGGCGCTGGTGGTGATGGAGCACGCGCTGCGCCA
>JBKJIV010000024.1:0-16051 GCA_046598365.1 Polaromonas sp.
GCCGAAGCGATTTCGGCTTTTGTGATTTCCATGATGAACCTTTGTGAATTTCTCTAACGAAATACCTTGGGTGCCTCTTCACCCACTCTTGTGGAGCGGCGTCGAGACTTGAGGCCAGAACCATAAGCGGAAACATATTCCGCCGAGCCATGACCCGTTTGCTGTTTGAATTGCAAGTCGCATTATGGCATTAGCGTGGCGTCCCCGTGCCTGCTTGGTAAAAAAGTACCTTCACGGTGGCCCTTGATGCGATAATTTTGCAGCTTGCATCCACTGCGGCACGAGCAGAAAACACAACAATGACAGCGCCGGGACAAACCGGGACCCCTACCGTTGGCAACTGAACAAGAACTTTCCGATTTCCTGAAAAACGTTGAAAAGCGCGCCTTCAAGCGCAGCGTTTATCACGTTCGGGACGACGAGGCGGCACTCGACATCGTGCAGGACAGCATGATGAAGCTGGCCCAGCACTACGGCGACAAGCCAGCGGCTGAATTGCCCATGCTGTTCCAGCGCATTTTATCCAACACCACGCTGGACTGGTTTCGCCGCCGGAAGACGCGCAATGCGCTGTTTTCCAACATGAGTGACTTCGAATCCGCCGGGGATGACGGAGATTTCGATTTACTTGAAACTTTAGAGAGCTCAACCAACTCAGAGGGTACTGAAAGTGTCCAGGATGCAACGGAGCGGGCGCAAATCTTGCAGGAGATAGAACTGGAGATTCAGGAGCTTCCCGGGCGTCAACGGGAAGCCTTTCTGATGCGTTACTGGGAGGAGATGGACGTGGCTGAAACAGCTGCTGCCATGGGTTGCTCTGAAGGTAGCGTGAAAACGCATTGTTCAAGAGCTGTCCATGCACTCAGTAAAGCGCTGGTCGCCAAGGGAATCAAACTATGAGTCACTCACCGCAAAAACATACCGAAATCCTGCAAGACCGCTACGGCTTCAAAGCTGTGTCCTACCTGTCTGCCGGTACCGCCACACTTCCTTACGACATTTCCGAGCGCCTGCGCGCAGCGCGTGCCCAAGCCGTCGGAACGCGCAAAATTGCCAAAATTCACACGTCAACAGCCACAGCCTCTTCAGGCGTGGGATCTTCGCTGACTTGGGGCTCGGACGACGGTTTTGGGATGTGGAGCCGTATTGGCTCAGTGTTGCCCTTGATTGTCCTGGTCGTGGGCTTGCTGTCCATCAACTCCCTGCAGGCCGACAGGTTCGCCCTGGAACTGGCGGAAGTAGACTCTGCCCTGCTGACCGACGATCTGCCGCCCAACGCATTTTCCGACCCCGGATTTGTGCAATTTCTCAAAGCCACACCCTAAATCGGGCCTCCCCGCCTGAAGAATGAAGGTGATGACTATCTCCACCCCACGCCGCGCCGCGCGCCTTCAGCACATGCATGCCATGCGCTGGGCTTTCATGATTTCCGGCTTGATGTTGCTGTCCCTGATGCTGCTTTTCGGGCTCAATACCCCGGCCAGAGCCCAGGCGCCGGCGCCGGCAGCATCAGCCCCCGCTAAAACCATTGTTGCCCAGTTGTCGGCCGGTCTGGATTGGGCTGATTTGACCCCCGCCCAGCGGGAAATCCTTCAGCCTCTGGCGCCCACCTGGCCATCCCTTAGCCAGGGTCACAAACGCAAATGGATTCAAGTCGCCAGAAGCTACCCCACGTTGGGGGCGGAAGAGCAGGCCAAAATGCAGGGCCGCATGAAGGAATGGGTCGCGCTAAGTCCGCAGCAGCGCGCACAGGCCCGGCTGAATTTTGCGACCACCAAAGAGCTCTCCAAAGAGCTGACCGCAGAGGAAAAAAAGGCGAAGTGGCAGGCTTATCAGTCACTGAGCGAGGAAGAAAAGAAAAAACTCGCCGCCAAAGCGCCACCCAAGCCCCTGGGTGCAGCACTTGCGCCCAAGCCAGTGTCGCCGCAAAAACTGGCCACGGTCCCGTCCAACACCGACAAGCAAAAAGTCAAACCAGTGCCTAAAATCGCTGGTTTGCAGCCTGCGGGTAATCAAGCTGGCACTGCACCGGCTGCTGTCCCGGCCGTCGCTCCAGGCGCTACGCAGACTCCGGCCCAGTAGAAGTTGATACAGATACGCTTGGCCGGGTCGCCGTTCGGCCGGTTGGCGTTTTGGCTTGTTATCCATTCGCGCTGCATCCTCAAAATATCTAACCTGACAGCTATAACCTTGATAGCAAATCATGCGCAAACTGCGCCCACACCCTCTTTGCGCAGACGCATGGCGTGCTGGATGTACGAAGGCCTGCTGATGTTCGGTGTGGTCTTTCTCGCCGGCTACCTGTTTAGCTCGCTGAGCCAGACGCGTCACGCTCTGGACAACCGCAACGCCTTGCAAGCCTTTCTTTTTGTCATTTTTGGTATTTATTTCGTCTGGTTTTGGGCCAAGGGGCAGACCCTTGCCATGAAAACCTGGAATATCCGCGTTGTTAACAAGCAAGGGATGCCCCTCACGCAAAAGCGCGCCCTGCTCCGTTATGCGCTGAGTTGGCTGTGGTTTTTGCCGCCACTGGCCGTCAGTTGGCTGTTCGGCCTGCCGGGCCGTGAGGCTGCCGTTCTGGCGATAGGCTGGGTCGCAATTTGGGCGATTTTGTCGCGCTTTCATCCTGAGCGGCAGTTCTGGCACGACGCACTGGCGGGCACGCGGCTGGTCACCAGCCTGCCGGCGGGTCAAATCAAAGCGACCGCGACCTGACCCTCCGTCGCCCTGCTGTCGCATCAAACTGAAACAGAGCTGCGCCACAATCAGTCCATGTCTGAACAAGTTACCTCTCCCACGTACGACGCGTCGCCTGCCGCAATTGATGGTGCGCCGATCAACTCTCCGGTCAATCCCCAAAAAGACCGCAAGGGCCTCAACCGGGTCTGGCATGCCTTGGGCTACTCGGTTGCCGGCTTGCGTGCAGGTTGGCAAGAAACCGCTTTCCGGCAAGAGGCCGCGCATCCTTCGTCTTGCTGCCCGCATCGGTTTGGCTTGGCCGTAGTTGGGTTGAAACAGCCTTGCTCGCTGGTACCGTGATCCTGATCCTGATTGTCGAATTGCTCAACACCGGGATAGAAACCGCCATCGACCGCATTGGTCCAGAGTGGCACGACCTGTCCAAACGCGCCAAAGACATGGGCAGTGCAGCCGTCTTGCTCAGCCTGTTTTTATGCGCCGCCACTTGGGCCATGGCGCTTTATCAAAGGTTTTTGACGTGAAGCCTGCTTTCTCGCTGTGCGTTTATTGTGGTTCGCGCGCTGGCAACAGCCCCGGGTTTGCCGAAATTGCACGCCAGGTGGGCGACTGGATTGGCCAACATGGCGGCCAGCTCGTTTACGGCGGTGGACGCAATGGTTTGATGGGCATCGTGGCCGACGCCACGCTGGCGGCCGGTGGGCGCGTGGTTGGCGTCATACCCAAGGCCCTGGTTGAAAAGGAATGGGCCCATACCGGTTGCACCGAGCTGCACATTGTGGACACCATGCATGAGCGCAAACGCATCATGGCCGAGCACGCGGACGCTTTTTTGTCGCTGCCCGGCGGCATTGGCACGCTGGAAGAGTTTTTTGAGGTCTGGACCTGGCGACAACTCGGCTACCACGCCAAGCCGGTCGGACTGCTCAATCTGGACGGCTATTACAACGACCTGCTGGCTTTTCTGCACGCCTCAGTCAAAAGCGGTTTCATGAGCGACTGGCAGATGGAACTGATTTGCGTCGGCGCGGAGACTGAGGAGCTGCTGCAACAACTGGTGCAGACTGCAGGCATGGCACCCGAGGCACAGAGGCTGGACCAGATTTAGCTCGGGGTCGGTGGAGGAAGCTCCGGGCCGGTTGTTCCGCCGGGCCTCCCCAAGGAAAAATCTGCCCCCTCGGGGGGCAGCGCATGACACGAAGTGAAAAGCGTGGGGGCCAGCAGGATCAGACCGCCGCTTCGTCCTCTTCCCCAGTACGAATGCGCACCACGCGCTCAACGCTGGTGATGAAAATCTTGCCGTCGCCAATCTTGCCGGTGCGTGCGGCGCGAACGATCGCCTCGACGCAGCGGTCCACGTCTTCAGTTTTTACAACCACTTCCACCTTGACCTTGGGCAAAAAGTCCACCACGTACTCGGCGCCACGGTACAGCTCGGTGTGGCCTTTCTGGCGGCCAAAACCCTTGACTTCGGTTACGGTCAGACCGGTAACGCCGCATTCGGCCAGCGCTTCGCGGACTTCTTCAAGTTTGAAAGGTTTGAGGACGGCGGTAATTTGCTTCACAGAGGGCTCCGTTGGTTTTTAAATATTGTCAGGCACGAAATTTATTGGTGACAGGATAGCGCCAATCCTTGCCAAAGCTTCGGTGGCTAACCCGAATGCCTATGGGTGCCTGGCGGCGCTTGTATTCGTTGATCTGGATCAGGCGGGTCACCCGCTCAACCACCGCCCGCTCAAAACCGGCAGCGATGATGCTTTCAATGCTCTCGTCGTTTTCCATGTAGCGCTGCAAAATGGCGTCCAGAACTTCGTAGGGCGGCAGGCTGTCTTGGTCCGTTTGGTCGGCCCGCAGCTCGGCGCTGGGCGGCCGCGTGATGATGCGCTCGGGAATCGGTGCAGAGCCCGTGCCGTAGGGATCGTTTTCATTGCGCCAGCGCGCCAGCTTGAACACCGTGGTCTTCAGCAAGTCCTTGATCACCGCAAAGCCGCCCGCCATGTCGCCATACAGCGTGCAATAGCCGGTGGCCATTTCGCTCTTGTTGCCGGTGGTCAGCACAATCGCGCCAAACTTGTTGGACAGCGCCATTAAAAACACCCCACGAATGCGCGCCTGAATGTTCTCTTCGGTGGTGTCTTCTTTCAGCCCTTGGAATTCTCCGCTCAGGGAAGCCTTGAACGCCTCAAACTCGGGGACGATGGAAATTTCGTCGTACCGCACCTTCATGCGGGACGCCATCTCGCGTGCGTCTATCCACGAAATGTCCGCCGTGTAGGGTGAAGGCATCATGACTGTGCGCACCTTGTCGGCGCCCAGCGCGTCAACGGCAATGGCCAGAACGAGCGCCGAGTCAATGCCGCCAGACAAGCCCAAAATCGCGCCAGGAAACCCGTTTTTACCGAGGTAGTCGCGCACGCCCAGCACCAGCGCGTCCCACAAGTCTGCCTCGGCGCTGCGGATGGGCACCGCATCAGCTGTTAATTTGATCCCTGCCTGGGTCCGTTCTGCCTGGGCTGCAAACAGATTTTCCTTGAAACTTTCGGCCCGACCGGCCAGAGCGCCGTCGGCCTGCAGGGCAAAGGAGTGGCCTTCAAACACAATCTCGTCCTGCCCGCCCACCAGATGCGCGTACACCATGGGCAAGCCGGTGGCCAGCACGCGCTGGCGCATCATCAGCTCGCGCTCGCCGCCCTTGCCCACATGAAACGGCGAGGCATTGATAACCGCCAGCAGCTCGGCGCCGGCTTCTTTGGCCAGCCGCGCCGGGTCTTCAAACCAGGCGTCTTCGCAGATCAACAGACCGACCCGCACCGCGTCCGCGCCTTCGCCCGCCTCAAACACGCACACGCCCTGCCCTGGTGTGAAATAACGCCGCTCGTCAAACACCTGGTAATTGGGCAGCTCACGCTTGGCGTAGGTGGCCATCACCGCACCATCCCGCAACACCCGCGCGGCGTTGTGGCGCTGCTGCACCTCGACGCTTTTGGTCCGCAGGCCCTTGCCGCTGTCGCCGTGGGTGGGCGTGCCCACCACAACCGTCAAGCCCTTTAACCCGGCCAGCTCACGGGCGATGCGATTCACGGCATCATCACAGGCTTCGATGAACGAGCGGCGCAAAAACAGGTCTTCGGCGGCGTAGCCGCAAATGGCCATTTCGGGGGTAAGCATCAGACGCACGCCGTCGGCATAGGCGCTGCGGGCGGCATCAATGATTTTTTGTGCGTTGCCCGGCATGTCGCCCACGCAGTAGTTCAATTGGGCAACGCAGATTTTGAGAGTCATGAAAAAAGAAAAAAACGGTAGGTGCTGTGACTGAAAACGATTATGTCATCCGCGTGCTGGACTCGCCCCATCACGTTGATGCTGCGCAGTGGAACGCCCTGCTCGCCGCGCAAGACCCGGCCAGCGGGATAAACCCCTTCATGCGCCACGAATACCTGGCCGCCATGCTGGACAGCGCCAGCGCCACGCCAGAAACCGGCTGGACCGCGCGGTTTATTACGCTGTGGGACGGCGATGAGCTGATTGGCGCCTGCGCGCTTTACCTCAAAGACCACTCCTACGGCGAATACGTGTTCGACCACGCCTGGGCCAACGCCTATCACCAACACGGCCTGGCCTACTACCCCAAGGCGCTGATCGCCCCGCCTTTCACGCCCGTGCCCGGCGCCCGCCTGTTGGCGCGCGACGCCGCTGCGCGCGTATTGCTTGTCAAAGCAGTGGTGGCGTGGTGCGCTGAGGAAGAACTGTCATCGCTGCATTTGCTGTTTGCCTCCGAGGAAGATGTAACCACCTGCGAGGAAGCCGGTTTGATGCTGCGCCACAACGTGCAATTTCACTGGACTGCTCCACCCGCAGGCTACCGCGACTTCGACGATTTCCTGATGACCCTGAGCCAGGAAAAACGCAAAAAAATCCGCCAGGAACGGCGCAAAGTGAAGGAAGCAGGCGTAACTTTCCGATGGTCGCGAGGCGCGGACATCAGCAACGCCGACTGGGATTTTTTCTACAGTTGCTACGAGCGGACTTACTACGAACATGGCAACGCCCCCTATTTGAGCCGCGACTTCTTTCAGCGCATGCAAGACACCATGCCCGAGAACTGGTTGCTGTTTGTGGCAGAGCGTGAAGGCGCGGCCATTGCTACCAGCTTGACAGCGATCAGCTCTCGTGAAAAAACAATGGACTTCCGAATTGACTCGCTACCACCGCTGAACGTGGCCTACGGCCGCTATTGGGGCGCAACTGAGCGGGTGGACTGCCTGCACTTCGAGGCCTGCTACTACCAGCCCCTGCAGTGGTGCATAGAACACGGATTTCAGCGTTTTGAAGGTGGTGCCCAGGGTGAGCACAAAATGGCGCGCGCCCTGCTTCCTGTCAAGACCACCAGCGCCCACTGGCTGGCCCACCCCGCCGTTGCCGATGCCGTCGAACGCTTTCTGGTGCGGGAGGGCGAAGGGATTGACAACTACATGGAGGATCTGGAGCGGCGCAACCCCTTCCGGCAAGCCGTGAAACCAGAATGCGACAAATGACCTTGATGACCATTGCCCTGTTTGCCGCCAGCCCTTTTCATGCCTGACACCACCCCGTCCCCCGCAAGCCTGGCACCGCCCAGCGGCCAACCCGCGCCCCTGGGCCGCGCGCATGCCCGCCGCCTGCGCGAGATTTACCGTTCGGCTGGCTGGCCCTGCCAGGACGTGCTTGAAATTGAACTGCTGGCTTGGGGCATGTTGCAGCGCGTTGCGGGCCCCCTGGGCCACGAAACCCTGCGCGTGACCGACGCCGGTGTGAGCTACCTGGCCGCCACGCTGGTGCGCAACCGCTCGGTGCTGTCAGACCACGAAGCACTTGTCGAGCGCGTGGCCAGCGAGATGGTGCGCGCGGGCCGCATCACCTGGCGCGGCCTCGGGCTGCGGGCACAGCTTCCACCGCTGGAAGAAGGCGGCAAAGTTCGCTGGTGCATCGCTCGCCCCGATGTCTTCTCGATCCGCAACACCTCCGTCGCCGAATACGTCGACCCCATCGTCCATGAGATCAAGGTGCGCCGCTCCGACCTACTGGGCGATCTGCGCAAGCCCGAAAAGCGCGCCGCCTACCTCGACCTGGGCGGGGAATGCTGGTATGTGCTGGGATGCGACGCCAAAGGCCGCTGCATTGCTGAAGCCGACGAAGTACCAACTGAATGCGGTGTGCTGGTTGTTGAAAACAGCCGCCTGGTAGTCGCCAGAGCGGCGCCACGGCATTCCCGGCAGTCGTTGCCGCTGGGTGTGTGGATGGCGTTGGCCAAGGCAACCCCAGTGGCCGGGCTCAATGAGGATGAGCAGGGCCTGCTCGGCGACACCGAAGCAGACTTGACTGGTCCCCCTGAGCCAGCTGGGGCGAGTTGCTGACGCCTTACCGTACACGCCGCACAGATGCGAGATAGACGATAAAAAGAACAACAACCGCTGAATCAAAGGCAATGGCGACGCCCGCCTTGCCCAGATACTGGCTTCCAATCGTCAGCACCAGGCCGATAAATACCATTTTGCTGATCGTGGCAACCGTAATGATCAGCGTCCGGTGAATCGGTCGAAATGCGCCATAAATCAACATGGCGCCCATGAGGGCAACCAACGCCCCCCAGTTGCGCACCACAATCTCCGCGAGGGGTCCGCTGATGGATTCACCAAAGGTGCTCAGCAGCGCGGCTTGCGGCGCGATAACGGCGTAAAACATGGTGCAGGTCAGTGCGCCCGACACGAGCATGATCCATTTAATGTGTTTCGTGATGAGTTTCATATGCTTGTTTTTCGTGCGGCCACTTCGCTGTCGGCGCGCGCGCGGCAGTGCGTGATTTTTCCGGCAGCTTACCTGATCTCCGCGCATCTCCGAGGTATGGCAAGCCCAAGCTCCTGCGCTTCGCTTTTTGTCAGCCCGGCAAACCCTAGTGCCACAGCCTTCCAGGCTAGGTTAACGTCTCCCTCACGGAGACCTACCCAACAATGAAAACCCTCACCGGCCTCGACGCCACCTTTCTTTACCTCGAAACCCCCGAGATGCCCATGCATGTGGGCTCGCTCAATTTGTGCGAGCTGCCTGCAGGCTTCAAGGGCAGCTTTCACAAAGCCGTAACAGCTCACATTGGCAGCCGCATGCACCTGGCGCCGGTGTTCAGCCGCAAGCTGGTGTTTATGCCTTTTGATCTGGGCCATCCGCTGTGGGTGGATGCCGAAGCTGTGGACATTGGGTTTCATATCCGGCGCGCCGACCCTGCCAAAAAAGGCGTTCCTCCGATGACGCTAGCCGCCGTGCACAGGCTCTGCGCACGGCTGCATGGTGAGCTGATAGACCGCAACTTTCCGCTCTGGGAGTTCTACGTCTTCGACCGCATCAAGCTGCCGGACGGCAAAATCGTTGCAGGTTTTTTCTCAAAAATCCACCACGCGGCGCTGGATGGCAAGGGCAGCGTGATGCTGGCCAACGCCATGCTGGACATTGGGCCGGTTCCGCGCGAGGTGGCGCCGCCCGACCCGACGCGCCGTCGGAAGCTGGAGTCCGACCTCAAGCTGGGCAAGATGATTGGTTCAGTTTTTTCCAGCTCGTTTGGACAACTTGCCAAGCTGGCAAAGGCCCTGCCCTCGGCAGCCAGCACCCTGGGCAGCACACTGGCCCGCCAGACCGCCTCTGGCGCGGCAGGCGGTCGGCCCAAAATGCCAATGAAGCTGGCCCCAGCCACTCCGTTCAATACAGGTATCACCGCCGATCGCGTGTTTGTGACCGCCACCGTTCCGTTGGCCGAATGCAAGGCCATGGGCAAGGCGGTGGGCGGTTCTTTTAACGATGTTGTGTTGTGGATTTGCTCGACCGCGCTGCGCAGTTACCTCACGCAGCATCACAGCCTGCCTAAAAAATCACTGGTCGCCGCCATGCCGGTGTCGCTGCGGGAAGCAGGGGCCAGTGATGCCACCAACCTGGGCAACCAGGTGAGCATGAGCCTGGTGGAGTTGGGCACCCACCTTGCCAACCCCCTCAAGCGCATGAATGCAATCATGGCGTCAACCGCCAAGGTTAAAAGCTCGATGCAAAGCCTCAAGGGCCTGCTGCCAACCGACTACCCTTCCCTGCTGGCGCCCTGGCTGGTCGGCGGTGCCGCCAAGGCGGCACTCAACGCCTACGGTAAAAGCGGGCTGGCCAGCCGCCTGCCGATGGTGGCCAATCTGGCGATCTCCAATGTGCCGGGCCCGCCCGTTCCGCTTTACCTGGCCGGTGCCAAATTTTTGACCTTCCACCCGTTGTCCATCGTGCTGCATGGGCTGGCGCTGAACATCACCATCCAGACCTATGCCGGGCATGTGGACTTCGGCATCATTGCCGGCAAAAAAGCCTTGCCGCATGCGCAGAATCTGGCTCAGGCCATCCAGGACGCGTTTGACGAGGCACAAGCGCTGCTTGCCCCAGCGGCAGAGCCCGCCCCAAAACCAGTAAAAACCCGAACAAGGCCTGTCGCATCAGCGACGACGTTAGGGGAGTCTCCCTCTGTGAAACGTGCCAGCAGTCCCAAGATAGAGCCTATCAAGAACAAGGCGACAAAAACATCCAATGCACTCAGCCATGGCACAACCCGCGCAAAAGCAGTCAACACGAAAACAGCCCAAAAATCAGCCGCAAGACCGGCACGAAGGCCCGCCGCCTAGCGCCTGGTTGCTGGCGCTGGAGTTTCGCGCGTTTTGGGAGTTTGGCGCGCTGTTGCCGGCCTGGCCGGTACTGGCCAGGGCGCCCAAGGGCGATGGCCACAGCGTTGTGGTGTTTCCCGGCCTGTCAGCCAGCGACGGCTCTACCATTCCGCTGCGCCGATACCTCGGCTCACTGGGCTATGAAACCTCCGGCTGGGAACAGGGCTTTAACTTCGGACCCCGTGTGGGCGTTCTTGACGAAGCCCGCGCCCAGGTGACCCGCGCCTTTGAAGACAGCGGGCGCAAGGTCAGCCTGATTGGCTGGAGCCTTGGCGGCGTGTACGCACGCGAGCTTGCCAAAGAGTTGCCGCACATGGTGCGCGGCGTCATCACTTTAGGTACACCCTTTGGTGGCTCCCACCGCTCAACCAACGCCTGGCGCATTTACGAGCTGGCCAGCGGCCGCAAGGTGGAGCGTGAAACCGAAAACTACGACCTGCCATTTGCACCGCCAGTGCCAACCACCAGCATTTACTCGCGCAGCGACGGCATTGTGGCCTGGCAAGGCAGTGTGCAAAAGCCTGCGCCGCACAACCCGCAAACCGAAAACATCGAGGTGATTGCCAGCCATGTTGGTCTGGGCCTCAACCCCAGCTCCTGGTGGGCCGTGGCAGACCGGCTGGCGCAGCCCCAAGGCAACTGGCAAGCCTTTGAGCGCAAGGGAACGTTTTTTCACGGGCTGATTTACCCGGATCCGTCGCGCGCAGTCTGATACCAGCCGCCCACTACAAAGAAGCGCCTGCAGCTCACACTGCAGGCGCTTCTTTTTGATGGCTGTCAGCGCCCCAGCCACAAGGGCCAGCGGGCTAAAACGCCTCACATTCAAGCCGCTTCCGGGTGCTCTTTTTTGTAGTTGGCAATACCGTCAGTGATTTCCTTGCGGGCAGCATCGGGGCCTTCCCAACCTTCGATCTTGACCCACTTGCCTTCTTCCAGATCTTTGTAGTGTTCAAAGAAATGCGCAATGGTTTTCAGGCGCAGCGGGTTCATGTCTTCAGGTTTTTGCCAGTGTGTGTAGAGCGAGCATTTTTTGTCGATAGGCACCGCCAGAACCTTGCCATCTTCGCCGGCCTCGTCGGTCATTTTCAGGATACCGATCACGCGGCAGGTCACGACGACACCGGGAATCAGCGGCACGGGCGTGATGACCAGCACATCAACCGGGTCGCCGTCGCCGCTCAGCGTCTTTGGAACATAGCCGTAGTTGGTCGGGTAGTGCATGGACGTGCTCATGAAGCGGTCCACAAAAATGGCGCCGGACTCTTTGTCCACTTCGTATTTCACCGGGTCGGCGTTCATCGGGATTTCGATGATCACGTTGAAGGACTCGGGTGCGTTTTTGCCGGGGGTAACTTTATCGAGGGACATGGTGCTTTGTGCAGGAGTAATGAAAAGGAAGAAAGAGTTTGATACCTGTCAGTATTTACCCTCATTTTACTGATTCGGGCCTGACGCTACGCGAACTTGTCACGTTTTCGCGTTAAATTTCGAGAGTTGGCCAATCGTCTCCACGGGAGCAGCGAGGAAGCAACGCAGCGGGGGCTCCGCTAGCGTGGCGCCCCCTCCAAGCGAAAAACAACGTAGGAGATTTTCTATGACAGGCAACTCAGCGCTCATTCTTGCGCTCGTCTGCGGATTCATTGCCGTGGGTTATGGCTTCTGGGCACGCGGCTGGATTCTTTCCCAGGACGCAGGCAACGCGCGCATGCAGGAAATTGCAGCCGCCATTCAAACCGGCGCCGCCGCCTACCTGGCGCGTCAATACAAAACCATTGCCATCGTCGGCGTGGTGCTGGCGCTCCTGATTGGCATTTTTCTGGACATACCCAGCGCCATCGGCTTTGTAGTCGGCGCGGTGCTGTCCGGCGCCTGCGGCTTTATTGGCATGAATGTTTCGGTGCGCGCCAATGTGCGCACGGCGCAGGCTGCCACCAAGGGCATTGGCCCCGCACTGGACGTCGCTTTCCGTGGCGGCGCCATCACCGGCATGCTGGTGGTTGGCCTGGGCCTGTTGGGCGTCACCGCCTTCTACTGGTTCCTGGTCGGCAACGGCAACTACAAGCCCGACAGCAACCTGGCTGCGCTGCTCAACCCGCTCATCGGTTTTGCCTTCGGCTCGTCGTTGATCTCCATCTTCGCCCGCTTGGGCGGCGGCATTTTCACCAAGGGCGCTGATGTCGGTGCTGACCTGGTGGGAAAAGTCGAAGCCGGAATCCCTGAAGACGACCCACGCAACCCGGCCGTGATTGCCGACAACGTGGGCGACAACGTGGGTGACTGCGCCGGTATGGCCGCAGACCTGTTTGAAACCTACGCCGTGACCCTGATTGCCACCATGGTGCTGGGCGCCCTGCTGGTGACCAACGCCGGCACCAGCGCGGTGGTGTACCCGCTGGCACTTGGCGCGGTGTCCATCATCGCCTCCATCATTGGTTGCTTCTTCGTGAAGGCCTCCCCCGGCATGACCAATGTGATGCCAGCGCTCTACAAGGGTCTGGCAGTGGCTGGTGGCCTGTCGCTGATCGCCTTTTACTTTGTCACCGCATGGCTGATGCCCGACAACTCGATCAAAGCCGCTGGCAGCCAGATGGCCTTGTTTGGCGCCTGCGCCGTGGGTCTGGTTCTGACCGGCGCGCTGGTCTGGGTTACCGAGTACTACACCGGCACGCAGTACAAGCCGGTTCAGCACATTGCGCAAGCATCTACCACCGGCCACGGCACCAACATCATTGCCGGCCTGGGCGTGTCCATGCGCTCAACAGCCTGGCCTGTGATTTTTGTCTGTATTGCCATCTGGGTGGCCTTCAAACTGGCCGGCCTGTACGGCATTGCCATTGCTGCTACCTCCATGCTGAGCATGGCCGGTATTGTGGTTGCACTGGACGCCTATGGTCCCATCACCGACAACGCCGGCGGCATTGCCGAAATGGCTGACATGCCCGAGAGCGTGCGCGCGATCACCGACCCGCTGGACGCGGTGGGCAACACCACCAAGGCCGTGACCAAGGGCTATGCGATCGGTTCCGCCGGCCTCGCCGCGCTGGTGCTCTTCGCCGACTACACCCACAAGCTCGAAAGCTACGGGCGCGCTATCAGCTTCGACCTGAGCGATCCGATGGTGATCGTCGGCCTGTTCATCGGCGGCCTGATTCCCTACCTCTTCGGCGCCATGGCGATGGAGGCCGTGGGCCGCGCCGCCGGCGCGGTGGTGGTCGAAGTACGCAGGGAGTTCCGCGACATCAAGGGCATCATGGAAGGCACGGCCAAGCCGGAATACGGCCGCGCTGTCGACATGCTGACCACGGCGGCGATCAAGGAAATGATCATCCCGTCGCTGCTGCCGGTGGTGGTGCCAATCCTGGTCGGCCTGATCCTCGGCCCCAAGGCCCTGGGCGGCCTGCTGATGGGAACGATCGTGACCGGCCTGTTCGTCGCCATCTCCATGTGCACCGGCGGCGGCGCCTGGGACAACGCCAAGAAGTACATCGAGGACGGCAACCATGGCGGCAAGGGCTCGGAGGCGCACAAGGCCGCCGTGACCGGCGACACAGTGGGCGACCCGTACAAGGACACGGCCGGCCCGGCGATCAACCCGCTGATCAAGATCATCAACATCGTGGCGCTCCTGATCGTGCCCCTGGTGGTGAAGTTCCATGGCGGGGAAGCTCCGGCGGCCGAGAGCGCGGCCACGCGATCGGCCATCAGCGCGCCGGCAGCAACGTCGACTCCGACCGCGCCGGGCCTGCCGACGCCGGTGCAGGCCCTGCCGGCCGGCGCTCCGGCCACTCCAACGCCGGCCAAGTAGGGCGACGACGCCAACTGGCAGCCTGTCCGGGGGATTTTTGCCCTGCGGACAGTTGTTGAGTCAACCGCAGCTCGGACAAGAACGTTGCTGTGGTTGCCTCTCCTGAAAATGGAGAGCGCTTGTTCCGCTCTCCCCAACTTCCCAGAGGACCTTGAATATGAATAAACTGATCGCCATCCTGCTGTCCAGCCTGTTTGCAACCGCCACTTTCGCCGCTTCGCATGTTGGCGCCCCGATGCCCGAAGCCCAGAAGCAAGGCAGCGAAAAGGCCCAAGCCGCAGCCGAAACCAAGCACATGGCCAAGCCCCATGGGACTGACAAGACCGCCAAGCAGCCCGAAGCCATGAAGTCCGGCAGCGACAAGGCCCAGGCCAAGGCCGAAGCCAAGCACAAGAAGAAGGCCCATACCGGCAAGAAAAACTCGACCGACGAGCAAATGGCCAAAGACGCCAAGAAGCTGTAAGGTTCCCGGTCTTTCGACCGATCCACGATAAAAATGCCCGCCGGACTTCAATCCGGCGGGCATTTCGTCGTTTACAGCAGCATCTCCGGAACGAACGGGGCAATCAGGATGTTGTAGAGCCGCTGGAAAAAACTCGATTCCGGCTCGGTAGTCAGGATCATTTCCCGTTCGCCGTCCGTCGTCAGCCACTCGAGGGCCTGGGTCCCTGGCGCCAGCCTCAGCCGGTAGGAATTCTGCAGCTTGCTGATGTTGATCACCCGCAGCATCTCGCGCGCGAGCTGGGGGCTTTCCACCACCACGCCCATCTCGGTGTTCTGGGTTGCCGAGCGCGGGTCGAGGTTCATGGAGCCGACGAAGATCTTGCGCCGGTCGATGGCGGCCGTCTTGGAGTGCAGGCGCCCGAGCGACTTGCCGAACATGCCAAAGCGCGTCCCGACCCTGGTGCGCTCCGGGCTGAGCTCATACAGGTCGGCGCCGGTGTTCAGCAGCCGCAGGCGGTACCGCGCATAGCCGGTATGCACCAGCGGCTCGTCGTTTGCTGCCAGCGAGTTGGTGAGCAGCGTCAACTTGACTTTGCGCCGGGCCAGATCCTCGAAGGCGGCCATTCCGGTTTCGCCCGGCACCAGGTACGGGGAAGTGATGTCGACCTCCGACTTGGCGTCCATCAACAGGTCCCAGACCTTCATGGTGACGCTGGTCGAGAGTGCCTCGGCTGCGCTCATGGTCTGGGGCTTGCTCGGGGGATCGGCGATCGCCCGAGCTTCGCCCCACAGCAATCCCATCTGGCCGGCATCAAGTTCCTCGCCGATCGGGCCGTAGCCCAGGACGTCGGAGGGCGGAAGTTCGATTTTCGGCGGCGGCGCCGCCATGCCGACCGAGTTATCGAAATCCGAACCGGTCGGTGCGCGCGCTCCAGCGCCGCTGACGATGTCCTGGATCGGCCAGACCTGGTCGCTGTTCCAGTAGCGGTCGAAGATTTGCTCGAGCTGCGGCAGGACCTGACCCACCACCAGCGCGTCCATATCGATGAAATTCTGGGCCTCGCTCAAAGTGAAATATTCGTCGGCGATATTGCGACCGCCCACGACCGCCATCACACCGTCTGCGATGAACAGCTTGTTGTGCATGCGATGGTTGAGCCGCGAAATCTCATGCGGGGAGGCCGCGAAGCGCGATAAAAAACCGCCGCGACCGCAGCAGAACGGATTGAACAGCCGGACGGCGACGTTGGGCGTGTTCGACAGTGCCAGAAGCAGTTGCTGGCTGTGCGACGTGTAGAGATCGTCGACCAGGACGCGGACCTTGACTCCGCGCAGCGCTGCCTCCCGCAATGACCGCAGCAGCAGCCGGCCCGTGGCATCGTTTTCG
>JBKJIV010000174.1:0-9163 GCA_046598365.1 Polaromonas sp.
GCGAAGGGCAGAGGTTTTACCGCGGCCATGACGCGGAGTGTGTCATCGTCCGAGGGGGCGTGAACCATCACGCCATGGTGGCCTTGGCGTGCGAGGGCTATGTACTTGTTGACGGTATGGCCCTCGGTGCCAACAGATGGCAATCCGGCACCCGAGTCGCCGTCGACCTTGCCGATCTCCCGCAAGATGGTCTCTGGTGGCAACAGCATCACTGCGTCGCTTGCAAAGCCGGCGGCCTCCAGAGCATGCGCCGCCTGGTCTGCGTGGGCAGATTCCGGGAACAGAATGACGGCATAACCGGTGGGGTAAAAGACCCCGCCCAGGGTCAGCATCTTCGGGGTAAGTTCAAAGGTTTTCATGGCCCCATTAGCGCGCGGATCACGTGTTTGGGCTGTCAGTCACCATGGCCCGTTTTTGTAGGACGTCAGGATTTTCTGGCGAGGCCCAGTGACCGCGGTTTTCACGGGAGCGGTTCTGTCTTGAGCGTGGGTTCGGACATGACGCGGGCCATGCTGCTTACGTTGTCAAGTAGCTGGTTTGCAAAGAAACTGTTTTGGGTGTCCGGCTCCAGCGCGGCGATCACCAGGTTGGCCAATGGCTGACCCAAAGGTACGTAGTAGCTGCCGGCAGGTGCGTCGACCACACCACGCACCAGGGCAACATCAATTTTCACGATCTGTCCGGCGTCGAGCATGGCGCCGCGTACATCCTGCCTTGTACCCGAAGCTCGGGAGGTTTCGCGATAGAGGTCGCCCAGCATGGAGGCAGGCTCCATCACGCGCAGTACCTGAACGCCATGAAGGCGCAGCCGCTCGACTGCCGTTTTGGATGCCGCCGACAGCCAGTAGCCGCAGGGCCGTACCCGAGTTTTTATCTTGCGCAGCGTCAGGGCCGAGTTCCACTCCACCTTCAGTGTTTTGTCGGAACCTGTGACAGGGTCAAGCATGACCAGGTCGTGGGATTCCGGCGTGGGGCCGGCCTCAATGACAGCTTCACTTTTGCAGGCTTGCGCGATCAGGTCTTTTTCAATGTAGGGCTGCAACTGACCCAGCTCCGCAGCGCGTTGCGCGGTGCTGGCCAGCACGCTGGTGATGGCGGTCACATGGGTGTGCACGCGGCGCTGGATGTGCAGCCGGCCTATTCCGACACCCCGGGTTTCGATCAGCAGGCTGACTGCGTTTTTAAGCCCAAAGACGTTGCGGCCGGTGTCAGGCTGTGTGCCGCCCATGGAGATTTGCTTGTCGTTCAGGTCTGTCGAGGTGGTGTAGTACCACTCGGTTGTGAGGCCCTGTACCTGCAACGCCGACAACAGCGGACGGCGATACCACTCTTCGGACGCCTTCGTCAAAAATTCGGGGATATTGGCTGTGGTGGCGTATTGCAGCAAGGCGTCGTATTTTTGGACGGTGCCAAACTTTTGCACAAAGCGGCCGGTGACCGTGTATTCGTGGGCGTCGACCACCACAGTGGGGTGGTAGTCGCGTGTCAGCGTGGCGAGTGCTCTGGCTTCGGGGCTGTTGAGCAGCAAATGGTCCCGGTTCATGTCCAGTCCGCCCGTGGTGGTGCGCTGCGCGCCCGTCGCGCCAGATGCACCGTCGGGGTTGGCGCGTGGCACGATGATGACGTTGATGCGCTCCAGCACGGGCTGCAGCAGGCCTTCGGTGAGCTCGCGGGCAAGTACCAGCATGGCTTCGCTCCCGGCCGGCTCGTCGCCATGCTGCTGGCCAATCAGCAGCACGGTAGGTCGGTTGGAGGCGATCAACGCTGCGGCATCTGTGCCCGCGGCGCGTGTCAGCACCAGGGCTTCGATGGTGTTCCCCAGTTGCGATTGGCCCAGGGGCAACACCGCAGCTTTCAAAGTAGCGGTACGTGATGCTGATGAAGCAAGGTCGCGCAGCCAGCTTTGGATTTCCGCATTGGAGGTGAAGCTGTCACGGCCAGCCTGCAAACCGGGGGTGTTGTAAACGACCGAGGGGGCCGGAAAGCGGGCTGCTACGGCGTTGCTGTAGGGCGCGGCCACCACTGTGACGGGGGCGGGCGCAAAGATGCTTGTCCGGGGCGGAACCGGCTGGGTTACTACCGAAACCGGAGGGGCAGAGGGCGCAGGCACCGGGGCAGTTGCGACCGGGGGTGGAGGGTTGCTTGGCGCAGGCCATGGGGGGAGCGGTATCGATGTGCAGGCAGCAAGTGTGACCAGCAGGGCGCAAGCGATGCCCGTGCGTGCGTAGCCTGCCGGGTGGCGCAGTTGTCCCGCTGATGGGGCTTGTTTTGCTGGGGCGAATAGCGCCGACATCCTGGTGGATTGATCGTTCATTTTCATCACTTTGCGGTTACGGACTCGGTCTGGGTCATATTATCCCAGTGGGTGCTTCAACGGGGGCAACGGGTAAGCGTGGCGAGACTTCACTGTGAGAAACTACGCAGTGATGAGTGACGCCGCCCCCCGCCCCCTGAAAGACGTGAAAAACGCAGGAAAAGTCCTGTCCGTTGCCCCGATGATGGACTGGACGGATCGTCATTGCCGCTACTTTCACCGTCTGCTCTCGCAGCACGCACTGTTGTACACCGAGATGGTGACAACCGGTGCGCTGGTGCATGGGGATGTGGCGCGGCATTTGCGCTTTAACACTGAAGAGCATCCAGTGGCGCTGCAATTGGGCGGCAGTGAGCGGGCGGATCTGGCTCATTGCGCAAAGCTTGGCGAGGAATGGGGTTATGACGAGATCAACCTCAACTGCGGTTGCCCCAGCGAACGCGTGCAGCGCGGCGCTTTTGGTGCCTGCCTGATGGCTGAGCCGCAGCTGGTGGCGGACTGCGTCAAGGCCATGGTGGATGTGGTGAGTGTGCCCGTGACGGTCAAGCACCGGATTGGTATTGACAAGACCGACAGTTATGAGTTTGTCCGTGACTTTGTGGGCGCGGTCAGCGAGGCGGGTTGCAACACCTTTATCGTGCATGCCCGCGCTGCCTGGCTCAAGGGTCTTTCGCCCAAGGAAAACCGCGAAGTGCCGCCCCTTCGCTACGAACTGGTTTACCGGCTCAAACGTGACTTTCCACACCTCAGCATCGGTATCAACGGTGGCATAGCCAGTACCGATCAGGTTGCGCAGCAAATGCAGCAACTCGACGGCGTCATGGTGGGACGGGAGGCTTATCACAACCCCTGGTGGCTGGCCTCGTGGGATGCAGACTTCTTTGGCGCGCCGCCGCAGGGGCTGACGCGTGAATCTGTGGAAGAGCAAATGGTGGACTACATGGCGCGGGAAGCCGCTGAGCACGCAACGCCGTGGAGTTCTATCGCCCGCCACATGCTGGGCCTGCGCCATGGGCTGCCGGGTGCACGCCGCTGGCGCCAGGTATGGAGCGATCACAAGCTCAAGGCCTTGCACCCGCGTGAGGTGATGGCGCTGGCACATACGCCGGCTTTGGGGGGCGGGGGCGCTCAGTCGTTCATGCAAGTCCCTGTGCCGGTTCATGCCTGAGGCCGCCCAGCGGGAAGCCCGCCTGGCGCTGCTGCTGTTGTGGCTTGTACCCGCGCTGTGGGCCGTTAATTACATCGTTGCGCGCAAAGCACCCGGTGTGATTGGTCCCTACATGCTGGCCTTGGGTCGCTGGGGTCTTGCCGCGCTGATTCTCGCGTTGATCACCCGTACCGAACTATGGCGTGAGCGCGAATCCATTGCCCGCGCCTGGCGCCAGTACCTGGTGCTTGGCACTTTGGGCATGGTGATTTGCGGTGCCTGGGTGTACGAGGGTGCACGTTCAACCGGGGCGATGAATATTGCATTGATTTACTCGGCGTCGCCGGTGCTGATCAGCCTGGGCGCCATGTGGTGGCTGGGTGAAGCGTTTGGCGCGCGCCAGAAAGCCGGTGTGGTGCTGGCGTTGGCCGGGGTTGTGCATGTGGTGGTCAAGGGGCAATGGACGGCGCTGGCCGATGTCGCGTTTTCCGTCGGTGATGCGTGGATTGTGGCGGCCACGGTGTCTTGGGCCGCCTATGCCTTGCTGCAAAAACGCTGGCCCAGCCCCCTTAGCGCGACCGCTCGCCTGGCGGCGATCTGTGTCGGGGGGACCTTGGTGTTATTGCCTCCGGCACTGTGGGAGGCGACGCGGCCCGATGCCGATGTCCTCGGGGGGTATGCGCTGCTGCTGGTCGTACTGGCAGCCCTCATTCCGGGCATAGGCGCTTACTGGATTTACAGCTGGGCGCAAAAAATCCTCGGGGCCAGCCGGGTGGCGGTGGCGCTGTACCTGGGGCCTCTTTATGCGGCGGTCGCAGCTTGGGGACTGCTCGGCGAGCCACCGGGCTGGCACCATGCGGTCGGTGCGCTGATGATCCTGCCCGGTGTTTTTCTGGTCACGCGACCGTCCAAGCCGGCTGCTCCGCCGCTACCGCGTGCCTGAACGGCGGGCGATGTGGGCGGTTCAATAGCCCGCCGACCTTGCACCCTTATGCAGTGACGAGCTGGACCTTGGCCGCATCGCGTGCCAGGGCCTCGCGGGTCGCGTTGGCACGGTACCAGACGGTGATGACCGAACTGCTCAACACGATAAAGAGGCTGTAGAGCACGGGTATCAGTAACACCTGTTGCTGCATCTCTCCGGTGAAAGTCAGCGACACGATGAGTACAGCAAGCGGGCCATTTTGAATGCCGGTTTCCAGGCTGATGGTGCGGGAACGGTTGCTGTCTTGCCGGAGCGCGCGCGCCAGCCAGTACCCGAGCAGCATGCCGAACAGTCCCAGTCCGATAGATACGAAGAAGACCTGCCATGGGGTTGAAAGCAGCAGCTGGTAGTTGCGCGGCACCCACGACACCACCAGAAAAAGAATCACCAGGATGCCCAGCATGGAGCCGACCAGCTCAATGGTCGCGCCGATGTTGGGATTCCACTTGCGCAGCACCATACCCAGCAGCGTTGGCACCAGAAGCACCACCAGCACCTGCGCCACATTGGCGGCGGGAATGGCGAAGTCACCGGTCACGCCAGCCAGCTTGCTGTAGAAAGCGATGAGCGCGGGCACCGCGGCAACGGCGATGAGGGTCGATACGCTGGTCATCATGATGGACAGCGCAAGAGCTCCCTTGCTGAAGTACGTGAAGATGTTCGAGGTGGTTCCGCCCGGCATGCAACCCATCAGGATCAGGCCGACCGCCAGCGCTGGCGGCAGGCCCAGCAGCACCGCTAACAGGTAGGCAAGAAAAGGCATGATGCCGTACTGGCAAAGGACGCCGACCATCACGCCCTTCGGCTTGCGAAAGGCAATCAGGAAGTCGCGAAAGGTGAGGCTGGCGCCCATGCCCAGCATGATCACCATCATCATCGCGCCGAGCAGTTTGGTTTCTAGTGGAGTAAGCATGTCTTCGGTATTCCAGGGTATTTTGTGTTTTAGCGGGCGGTAGCTGAATGGGCGGCGTGCTCCGCCTTGACTTCGGCCTTCAAATCCTTGCGCAGGATTTTCCCGATCGGTGATTTGGGAAGCTCGTCCCTGAAAACAATGGATTTCGGAATCTTGTAATCGGTCAGCAGGCTCTTGCAATGCGCTATGACCATCTCCTGAGTGAGCTCACCCTCGAACTCCGGGTTCTTCACGACGTAGGCGCGCACGGCTTCACCCGAGCGCGTGTCGGGGATGCCAACCACTGCCGCCTCAAAGATGGCATCCAGTTTCGACAAAGCCTCTTCGATCTCGTTGGGGTACACATTGAAGCCCGACACCAGGACCAGGTCCTTCTTGCGGTCCACGATGCGGAAGTAGCCGCTTTCATCCATCACGGCGACGTCCCCGGTGTAAAGCCAGCCGTTTTTGAGGGTCTGCGCGGTGTCGTCTGGCCGCTGCCAGTAACCGAGCATGGTTTGCGGGCCACGCACCGCCAGCTCGCCCGGCTGGCCGACCGGCGCAAGGCTGCCATCGTCGGCGACCAGATGGACTTCGCACCCTGGCACGGGAATGCCGATACTGTCGGGCCGGGCAGTCCCGGTCATCGGGTTGAAGGTGATGACTGGCGAAGTCTCGGTCAGGCCATAGCCCTCGGCAACCCGTGTCCCTGTCATGGCCTGCCAACGCGCGGCCACCGCACTGTGCAGGGCCGTTCCGCCGGCAATGGCGGCCTTCAGATGTTTCGGCGGAAATGCGCTGAACCATTCCTCATTCATCAGGCCGTTGAACAGCGTGTTCACCCCGGTAATCCAGGTGATGGGGTAGTTCTCGATGGCCCGCTGCAGGTTTTGCACCGGACGCGGCGTCGGCACCAGAATGTTGCGCGCGCCAATGTCAAAGAAGGTCAGCAGGTTCGCGGTGAAGGCAAACACGTGGTACAGCGGGAGTGCGGTCAGCACGCATTCTTCGCTCCCGTCCTGGGCGTTCATGTGCGAGCGGCCCATGGCAAGCACCTGATCCACGTTGGCGAGCAGGTTGGCGTGACTGAGCATGGCGCCTTTGCTGACTCCGGTCGTGCCGCCCGTGTATTGCAGCGCCGCGACGCTGTCTGCAGGAATGTGCTCCCACCAGGTTTTCGCGCCGCTTGCGGGCAAGGCCTTGGCGCCGGCCTGCAAGGCGCTTGCCAAGCGTTCTACGGGAACCGCCAGCGTGGGCACGGGGGGCAAAGTCTTGCTCCACACTTTTTGTACGCCGCGTACCACCATGTTGGGGATGGCTGGAAACATCTCGGACACGCCAGCCAGCACGACACGCTTGATGCCTGTCTTGGGCACCACTTCTGCCAGCTTGTCTGCAAACATGTCTACAACCACGAGCACGCTGGCCCCGGAGTCATTGAACTGGTGAATCATTTCGCTGGGCGTGTACAGCGGGTTGGTGTTGACCAGGACACAACCGGCCTTGAACACGCCGAAGGCCACTACGGGGTACGACAGGGAATTGGGCAACTGTACGGCCACGCGGTCGCCGGCCTGAAGACCGCAGACGCCGCGAAGGTAGCCGGCGAACGCGTCAGAGAGTTGGTTAACCTCGGCGTAGCTCAGGCTGCCGTTCATGCCGTTGCCCACCACGCAGGTGAAGGCGATCCGCTTTTCAAAACGGCGGCAGGCCTCACTGGCCATGTGGGCCAGGTTGCGATAGCGGGGGCTGGGCAGTTGAGCGTGAATGTGCTCGCCGTATGCCGCTTGCCAGGGTTTGTGATCGTAGATCGACTTCTCAGCGCTCATCCAGCATCCTTTTGTTGCAAAGTACTGGATTCTGCTTGCCCCCATGCGAAAGCTACTCCGGCTTTACCCGCAGTTTGAGTCAGCTCACTAATCTGAAAAAGTGTGGGGCTTTCTGCTGTCCGTAGAGCCTCTGGCGACCAAATTTTCTGGCTGAATCAAGCGGCTGCCGCGAGCCCGCTTGCAAAATGGTGCTGCATTTTTTGCGCGGCGAGCACGCCATTGCGAGCAGCCAGCGCCTCCATGATGGCGCGATGCTCTGTGAGTGACTCTTCCAGACGCCCGCTTTTAAGCAGCGAGTTGTGCCGGTTCAGCTTCATCACCTTGCGCAGGTCTGCCACCATCTGGTCGCGCCAGCGGTTGTTGGCGATTTCCAGCAGGCGCATATGGAAGGCTTCGTTGATCTGGAAAAACCGCTCACGGTGGGTGACGGCTTTTTCAAGCTCGCGGTGGAGTGATTGCAGTTCTTTCAACTGCGCGTCGGTAGCCTGGCTGGCCACCACGCTGGCCGCATCGCTTTCCAGCAGAGAGAGCAAGTGGTACACGTCAGCCAGGTCGCGCTCGGACACTTCCGTCACGTAGGCACCGCGCCTGACCTTCATGGTCACCAGGCCCTCGGTAGCCAGCACTTTGAGTGCTTCGCGCAGTGGCGTGCGGCTGATGCCGTACTCCTCGGCCAGTTTGAGCTCGTCAATCCAGCTGCCAGGCACCAGCTCGCGGTTGAAAATGCGCTGGCGTAGCAGCTCCGCCACTTCTTCGTAAAGTGCTCGGGGGGTCAGTGAAACAGCGGCCATGTTCTTATATAGAGAGGTCAATTGCAGCCTGGGCTGGACAGGGCGATCTTATATGAAACTATATTTTGCATCAATAATTATAAATAATGTAAACTGACAACCTTGGCAGCGCACCTGCCCAACCAGACCTTTATCCGCGCCATGAGTACCCCAAAATCTTCCGACCGCTCAGAATTCCCCCCCCCCAGCCTAGAGGCTTGGGCCAAAGCGGCCGCCAAATCGGCGCCGGGCGGGGATCTGCATGCGCTGGACTGGCACACGCCCGACGGGATAGTCGTCAAACCCCTTTACACCGCAGAGGACGTCAAGGACCTGCCGCATACCCACACCCTGCCGGGCTTTGAGCCGTTTCTTCGGGGCCCGCAAGCCACGATGTACGCCGTGCGTCCTTGGACCATCCGTCAGTACGCCGGTTTTTCAACCGCCGAAGAGTCGAACGCGTTTTATCGCAAGGCTTTGGCCGCAGGCGGGCAGGGTGTTTCCGTGGCGTTTGATCTGGCCACACATCGTGGCTACGACTCCGACCACCCGCGGGTGACGGGTGATGTCGGCAAGGCCGGCGTGGCTATCGACAGCGTCGAGGACATGAAGATATTGTTTGACCAGATCCCGCTGGACAAGGTATCGGTGTCGATGACCATGAACGGCGCGGTGCTGCCAGTGCTGGCTGGTTATGTGGTGGCTGCGGAAGAGCAGGGGGTTAGCCAGGAGCAGCTCAGCGGCACCATCCAGAACGACATCCTCAAAGAGTTCATGGTGCGCAACACCTACATCTACCCGCCTGCGCCCAGCATTCGCATCATTGGCGACATTATCGAGTACACGGCGAAGCACATGCCGAAGTTCAACTCGATCAGCATCTCGGGTTACCACATGCAGGAAGCCGGCGCCAACCAGGCTCTGGAGCTGGCCTTTACCCTGGCCGACGGAAAAGAATACGTCAAGACGGCGATTGCCAAGGGCCTGGACGTCGATGGTTTTGCCGGTCGGCTGAGTTTTTTTTGGGCCATCGGCATGAACTTCTACCTCGAAGTGGCCAAGATGCGAGCTGCGCGCCTGCTCTGGTGCCGCATCATGAAAGAGTTCAACGCCAAAAGCCCCAAGAGCCTGATGTTGCGCACCCACTGCCAGACCAGCGGCTGGAGCCTGACCGAGCAGGACCCCTATAACAATGTGGTGCGCACCACCATCGAGGCCATGGCCGC
>JBKJIV010000198.1:0-6491 GCA_046598365.1 Polaromonas sp.
GGGCGGGATGCCCGTGACATTGGGCTCTATCCAGATTTGCAGGAAATGAGTGGTTTGCCCTTCGGCATGGTTGAACTCGCTGTGCTGCACACCGGTGCCTGCACTCATGCGCTGCACGTCCCCCGGCCGAATCACCTGGCTGGACGTTGCCGGGCGGCCGCCGGGCCGCCCCAAGACCGACGCGCCCCCTTGGGGGGCCGACGCCGCAGGCGTCTTGGGGGCCGTCATATTGTCTTTGTGCGCCAGCTCACCGCTGAGCACGTAGCTGATGATTTCCATGTCGCGGTGGCCATGGGTGCCAAAGCCCCGACCCGCTGCAATGCGATCTTCATTGATGACGCGCAGATTCCCAAAGCCCATGTGCGCAGGGTCGTAATAACCGGCAAACGAGAAGGAATGGAAGGACTTGAGCCAGCCGTGGTCGGCGTAGCCGCGTTCGCTGGAACTGCGTTGGGTGATCATGGATGGCTCCTTTCGAGCGGTGTGTGAATAGCTCCAATGTAGGGGCAGCCAGCCGTCTCGCCATTGCGCCGCTTTGATGGCATCATTCAAATTATTTGAACCTTATTTGCCACAATGATCCGAAACCGCGTGCGCGATGCCTTGACCCCGGAAACCCTGGGCCTGATTGAAACCGTGCACCGCACCGGCAGCATGGCGGCCGCCGCACGTGAACTCGGCGTGGTACCCAGCGCCCTGACCTACCGGATACGCCAGGTGGAGGACGCGCTGGACGTGCTGCTGTTTGACCGCTCTTCGCGCCAGGCACGGCTGACCGCAGCAGGGCACGAATTGTTGCGCGAAGGCCAGCGCCTGCTGATGGAGCTTGACGCTGTGGCACACCGCATCAAGCGGGTGGCCACTGGCTGGGAGTCGCAACTGACCATCACGGCCGATGATGTGATCTCCAGCACCACGCTGTTTGAACTGTGTGAAGCTTTTTACGCCCTGAATCCGCCGACTCGCCTGCGCATCCGTACCGAGACCCTCTCGGACACCTGGGAGACGCTGGTGCTCGGTCAGGCTGACCTGGCGATTGGCTGCGTTGTGGAGGTCTCGCAGTCGCGCGGCCTCCTGAGCCAGCCTTTGGGCAACCTGCCCTTTGTATTTGCGGTTGCACCGCATCACCCGCTGGCAAACATCGCCGGCAGCATCAGCGACGCGCAGTTGCAGCAGCACCGGGCGGTGGCCGTAGCCGACACCACGCTGCGCGGCGCGGGCATCAGCATTGGGCTGCTGGGTGGTCAGGACGTGCTGACCGTGCCCACCATGCACTACAAGCTGGAGGCGCAACTGCGAGGCCTGGGCTGCGGTTTTCTGCCGGCAAGCCTGGCCCGACCGTATATAGAAAGCGGCCGCTTGGTGGGCAAGCAGGTTGCCCGGCCGAGCCGCACCGTGCCTCTGAGCTACGCCTGGCGAGATCCGCGTGCGGCGCCGGGCGGACCGGCGAGGAAAAAAAATAAAACCGAAGCGTCCGCCTTGCGGGTACCGCCCCACGGGCTGGCTCTAAGCTGGTGGCTGGAGCAACTGGCAAGGCCGCAAACACAACAGGCATTGCTGGAGCGCCTCCACAGCGTGTAGAGTGCAGTCATGACAGCAAAAACAAAATCCGCCAACCCCCCTTCCAAACGAGCCGCGAGCAAAGCCGCAAAACCTGCGGTAACGCCCGTACGGGCCGCACCGCGCCACTATGCGGTTGTAGGCGCAGGCATTGCCGGCATCGCCTGCGCACGCACGCTGGTGCAGGCCGGCCACCGGGTGACGGTGTTCGAAAAGAGTCGCAGCCTCGGGGGGCGCATGGCAACGCGCCACACAGAATTTGGCGGTTTCGATCATGGCACGCAGTACTTCACGGTGCGCGACGCACGTTTTAAACAAGCTCTGGCTTCGGCCTCCGGTCTGGTGCGCCCATGGAGCGCCAACACCGTGCGTATTCTGGAT
Organism: Polaromonas sp.; assembly: GCA_046598365.1. GTDB lineage: Bacteria > Pseudomonadota > Gammaproteobacteria > Burkholderiales > Burkholderiaceae_C > Polaromonas. The sequence continues at coordinate 1,942 of JBKJIV010000198.1, forward strand.
GAGGCTGGCCGTGTGGTGGCGTCCGCACTGCCCCCCAAAGAGGCGCACTGGGTTGCCTCACCAGGGATGAATGAGCTGGTCAAACAGTGGGCCGAACCACTGATGGCGACTCGCGCGGTGGCCCTGGAAACCCAGGTCATCCGCATGGAAGCCGACAAGCTGCACCCGGATCGCTGGCAGTTACAGACTGAAGGACCTGGCGCCACCAGCCAGGTTTACTCTGGCTTTGATGCAGTTGTACTCGCTGTGCCGGCGCCGCAGGCCCATGCCCTGCTGTTGAGCTCGCAACATGGCAAAACGCTCATGCCGGCACTCAGCGGCATCAGCATTGCCCCTTGTTGGACTTTGATGCTGGCATTCCCGCAGGCATTACAGCCAACGTTGACGCACCTGGGGCCGCACTGGAACGCCGCGCGCAGTACCCACCACCGCATCACCTGGCTGGCGAGGGAGTCGTCCAAACCCGGACGCGGCGCTATCGAACGCTGGACGGTCCAGGCCAGCCCCGAGTGGTCTGAGCGGCACCTGGAAGACGACGCCGAACGCGTCAAAGCCAAACTGCTCAAGGCATTTACCGAGGTCACCGGCATACGCGCGCAGCCGTCCCATGCCGTGGTACACCGTTGGCGCTACGCTCAAACCACTGAGCCGCTTGGCAAACCCTTTCTGTGGGATGCCAATTCACGCATCGGCAGCTGTGGCGACTGGTGCATTGGCCACCGCGTCGAAGACGGATTTGTCTCGGGGCTGGAGATGGCATTGAGTATCTGTTAGCCCCCACGCTTTTCACTTCGTGTAATGCGCTGCCCCCCGAGGGGGCGCATTTTCCTAGGGGCGGCCCGTCGGAAAACTTTACCCCCATGCTTTTCACTTCGTGTAATGCGCTGCCCCCCGAGGGGCGCATTTTCCTAGGGGCGGCCCGTCGGAAAATCCATGCCAACATTGAGTGAAACTATTCCTGTCCGCTACATCGGCAGGTTCGCACCCTCGCCTACCGGACCCTTGCACGCGGGCTCGCTCGTGGCGGCGCTGGCCAGCTGGCTCGACGCACGGGCACACGGCGGCCAATGGCTGGTGCGCATTGAAGACACCGACACGCCGCGCTGCATCCCGGGCGCCGATACAACCATCCTGCAACAACTGGCGGCCTGCGGGCTGGTGCCTGACGCGCCGCCGCTGTACCAGTCACGACGCGGTGCGCACTATCAAGCCGCTCTGGAAACGCTGGTCACCCGACATCAAGCCTACCCTTGCGCCTGTACGCGGCAGGAAATTGAACACGCGCTATCCACCATCCGACCGCGTCATGGCGACCTGATTTATCCCGGCACCTGTCGCCATGGCCTGCAGGGACGCCAAGCACGCGCCTGGCGCTTCCTGACCGTCGATCCGGCTGCTGACGCCATCTACTGGCAGGATAGACGTCTCGGCTTGCAACAGCAAAACGTGGAGCAGGCGGTTGGCGACTTTGTTCTCAAGCGCGCAGACGGCCTGTGGGCTTATCAACTGGCGGTCGTCGTCGATGACGCTGCGCAGGGCATCACCGACGTGGTGCGCGGCGAGGACCTGCTGGACAACACCTCGCGGCAGATTTTGCTGCAGCAGGCCCTGGGCCTGCCCACGCCGCGTTACCTGCATGTACCGTTGGTACGCGGCGTCAATGGTGAAAAGCTTTCCAAACAAAACGGCGCGCTGCCTCTCGATACCAGTGACCCGCTGAGCGCGCTGAAAGACGCAGGTCGGGTCTTGGGCCTGCAGCCGCAGGCAAGCCATCCACCGGACTGGCTGGCGGAGGCTGTGAGGCAATGGAGCAGCGCCGTAAAATCAAGCAGTGACTGATCCAACCTCCCCCGACGCCGCGCCTGCGACTGCAGCGCAAACCGCCCACCCGCGAACCATCCGCAGCTTTGTCCGACGCACTGGCCGCACCACGGTGGCCCAAGCCAAAGCCTTTGAGGACATGGGCCCGACCTTTCTTGTGCCCTATGCGCCTGGCCCGGCGAACCTTGCGGCAGTCTTCGGGCGTGCTGCGCCCACCATTCTGGAAATCGGCTTCGGCATGGGCGAGGCGACGGCGCACATCGCCGCTCTGATGCCAGAAAAAAACTATCTCTGCTGCGAAGTCCACACGCCCGGTGTGGGCGCACTGCTCAAGCGCATCAGCGAGCAGGGCTTGAGCAACATCCGCATCCTCCAGCACGATGCGGTCGAGGTACTGGCGCACATGCTCACCCCGCAAAGCCTGGACGGCGTGCACATTTTCTTCCCCGATCCCTGGCACAAGAAAAAGCACAACAAGCGCCGGCTGATTCAGCCGCCACTGATACATCAATTGGTCGGCCGCCTCAAGCCGGGCGCCTATCTGCATTGCGCAACCGATTGGCAACCGTACGCCGAGCAAATTCTGGAAGTGTTGAGCGGTGAAGCGCTGCTCAAAAACACGGCAGCAACAGATGGCGGATACGCACTCAAGCCGCACTACCGGCCCCTGACGAAGTTCGAGAACCGCGGCATCAAGCTCGGGCACGGCGTCTGGGACCTGGTCTTTGAGCGCGTGTGAAAACCCGACCTGCCCTAGGTGGCCTGCCGACGCTTGACGGGGTCAGTCCAAGCTGCGTCAGCCTGCCCGGCGGGGACTGGCCCACCATCACCGATTTTTTGCTGCATCGCTTCCCAGCCATCGCGCGCGAGGTCTGGCTTGACCGAATGACGCAGGGTTTGGTCGCAGATGAGTTTGGCCAAGCTGTCACTGAAAATCGTGCCTACCAAGGCCACATGCGGGTCTACTATTACCGCGCCCTGCCTCCCGAGGAACGCATTCCTTTCGACGAGGAAATCCTGTTCCAGGACGAACATCTGGTTGTTGCGGACAAGCCGCATTTTCTTCCGGTGACGCCGTCTGGGCACTACCTTCAGGAGACCCTGCTGGTGCGCCTGAAAAATCGACTGGGCATCGCAGACCTCAGCCCGATCCACCGCATAGACCGGGAAACCGCAGGGCTTGTGTTGTTCGCACTGCAGCCGCACGAGCGCGCCGCCTACCAAGATCTTTTTCGCCAGCGCGAGGTGCACAAGCACTATGAAGCGGTTGCACCGTGGCGCAGCGGGATGAGCTTCCCGAGGGTCTGCACCAGCCGCATTGTTGAGGGCCAGCCATTTTTTCGGCAAACCGAAGTACCAGGCACTGCCAACACCGAAACCCTGATCGATGTGCTGCAAGTCAGCGGGGCCCTGGCGCGCTACGGCCTGAACCCAGTGACCGGCAAAAAGCACCAGTTGCGCGTGCACATGAATTCGCTCGGTCTGCCCATCGTTAACGACCGCATGTACCCGCCGGTGGACCCAACCCCCGACGACGACTACCGCTACCCGCTGCAATTGCTGGCGAAAGAAATCGCCTTTGACGATCCCTTCACTGGACTGAAGAGGCGATTCAGCAGCAAACGGCATCTGGACTTGCCGCCAGCGCCCGGATGATTTGCAAAAAAGAAGGCATGATGATGCCCAATCTTTGCAGGGCTTCAAACCAGCTGCGATCCGCGCGGCCGTTGCCCGCCACATCTTGACGAGGTTGAACCGAATTGAACTTGCCACTCGAGCTTTCCAGCCCAGCCCCCGCCTCACCCCGTTTTATTGACCAATATGGTGAAACCTCCCGCGCTGCCTCACAAAGTGCGTTGGACGAGCTGGCCACAGGCCTCAGCGCCACCCGCGCGCAGATAGCTCCCAAGTACTTTTACAACACCCTGGGCTCCCGCTTGTTCGAAGCCATCACGGTACTGGACGAGTACTACCCCACGCGCACCGAAGCCGGGATTTTCGACAAGGCCAGCCCTGAGATCGCGAGGGCAATCGCCGACAGCGGTATTAAGCAAGGGTGCCTGATTGACCTGGGCGCCGGCAACTGTGCCAAGTCCGCGCGCCTGATTCCGTATCTGCAACCCCGGCAATACGTGCCTGTGGATATTTCAGTGGACTTTCTGCGCGATGCCGCGGAGCAAGTGCAAACCGCATTCCCCGCGCTCGACATCGTGGGCATAGGCATGGATTTTTCGCAAAGCCTGTCGCTTCCTTCAGTCGTTCAGACTCAAGATCGCGTTTTTTTCTATCCAGGTTCCAGCCTCGGCAATTTTTCTCCTGAGGAGGCGCAGGTCTTCCTGAGACAGATCAGCGATCCGGCTCAAGGAAACGCCCGGGGCCTTTTGCTGGGCATCGATCTGGTCAAGGACAAGGCCACGCTGGAAGCCGCCTATGACGACGCGCTGGGCGTCACTGCGGCATTCAACAAAAACGTGCTGCTACACGTCAATGCCTTGATGGGGGCCGATTTTGAGGTGCGCCAGTGGCGCCACATAGGGCTGTTCAACGAAGTCGATTCGCGCATAGAGATGCATTTGCAGGCCGAGCGCGATCTCACCGTGCGCTGGCCGGGCGGGGAGCGCCACTTTCTTGCTGGTGAGCGGATTCACACCGAGAACTCGTGCAAATACACCCTTGAGTCCATGACTGCTCTGCTGCGGAGTGCCGGGTTTTCCGGGGTCAGGCACTGG
>JBKJIV010000084.1:0-11582 GCA_046598365.1 Polaromonas sp.
AACCACTGCCATGGCGGCATGCGGCCAGGCTGCAATACCTTGCTGCACCATCTGCATCGCAGCGCGCGGCGAGGGCGGCAACTGCGGGCACCACCAGACCACCCCGGGGTGCTGTTGTTGCACCCACGCGCCGAGCTGGCGTGCCTTGGCCGATTGCGGGGAGGAGCGAAAGCCGTGCAGGTAGAGCAGGTGGGTGGTGGTCATGGGGCAATGGTCAACAGCCGTTTGGAAAACCCGCCGACCTGAACCGGTGCCGGCTGACTTGGGTTAGGGCGCCAGGCAGCCTGCGAATTGCTATGAAGTTGATAGCTCATTGCGCTTGTCCAATAAGGGCGAGCTTCCGATTTGACCATCAAGTTGCGCGACGGCGCCGATTGTCAGAACCTGGGCATGCCTTTCATGCCGCCCATGCGTTTCATCATCTTCATCATGCCGCCGCCCTTCATCTTTTTCATCATGCCCTGCATCTGCTCAAATTCGTTGAGCAGGCGGTTGACTTCCTGAACCTGCACGCCCGAGCCCGCAGCAATGCGGCGCTTGCGTGTGGCTTTGATCAGTTCGGGCTTGCGCCTCTCCAGCGGCGTCATGCTCTGGATGATCCCTTCCTTGCGGCGTATGTCTTTTTCAGCCTTGCCCATGTCCACCTGGCCGGCCTTGGCTGCCATTTCTGCAGGCAATTTGTCGAGCAGGCTGGACAGCCCCCCCATGCTTTTCATCTGCTGCAACTGGCTTAAAAAATCGTTCAGATCAAAGCCGCTTCCCGACTTCATCTTGGCCGCTAGTTTTTGCGCCGCCTCCATGTCCACGCCGGCCGTGACCTGCTCGACCAGCGCCAAAATGTCGCCCATCCCGAGAATGCGACCAGCGTGACGCTGGGCATCGAACACTTCGAGTCCGTCAATTTTTTCGCTGGTGCCAGAGAACTTGATCGGCGCACCGGTGATCTGGCGCACGCTCAGCGCAGCACCGCCACGCGAGTCGCCATCAGTTTTTGTCAGGATGATGCCGGTCAATGGCAGCGCTTCCTTGAAGGCTTTGGCCGTGTTGATCGCGTCCTGACCCTGCATGGCGTCCACGACAAACAGGGTCTCAACCGGGTTCAATGCCGCGTGCAGAGCCTTGATCTCCGCCATCAGCGCTTCGTCAATTGCCAGGCGGCCGGCGGTATCGACCAGCAACACGTCGAAGAAATGCTTGCGCGCGTAGTCCAGAGCGGCCAGCGCGATGTCCACTGGCTTTTGATCGGTGCTGCTCGGAAACCACTCGGCGCCGGCCTGCTTCGTCACCGTCTTGAGTTGCTCGATGGCCGCTGGCCGATAAACGTCACCGGACACCGTCAGCACTTTTTTCTTGCGCTTTTCGATCAGGTGTTTAGCCAGCTTGGCAGTGGTGGTGGTTTTACCAGCGCCCTGCAAGCCAGCCATCAAGATTACCGCCGGCGGCTGCGCTGCCAGGTTGATGTCGCTGACACCCTCGCCCATGGTGGCGGCCAATTCACGGTTAACGATGCTGACCAGCACCTGCCCCGGTGACAGCGAGCTCATCACCTCCTGTCCCAGCGCCTTGTCCTTGACGCGGGCGATGAAGTCGCGCACCACCGGCAGGGCAACATCGGCCTCAAGTAAAGCCATGCGCACCTCGCGCAGCATGTCCTGCACATTGGATTCAGTGATGCGGGCCTGTCCGCGCATCTCTTTGACGAGGCGGGAAAGTTTGTCAGTAAGGGCAGAGGCCATGAGAAAGCTCCACAGCTGGAGCGGAAAGGAAGTGAAAGAAGGACCCGGCAAATGGCCCAGAAGCTAAACTGTAGCCATGATTTTAACTTTGAGCGCTGAGTGGGGTCTGGTCACAGCCTTGGGCGCCGCGCTGGCCTACGCGGTACTTGCGCTGGCCACGCCGCGCTTGCAGGCCGGCACCACCCGTGGGGTGCTGGCCGTGGCCTGGCTGCTTCACGCCATGACGCTGGCAAGCGGACTGCTTGGCGAACCACCGCGCTTTGGTTTTGCCCCGGCATTGTCCATGACTATTTGGTTGGTCATGAGCGTGTATGCGGTGGAAAGCCGCTTGTTCCCGCAACTCCAAGCGCGGTGGGCTCTGGCTGGCATGGGAACAGCCGGTGTGCTGTTGGCACTTGTGTTTCCGGGCTCTGCCTACCACCGGATTGCCTCACCCTGGCTGCCCTTGCACTGGGCTCTGGGCATTGCCTCCTATGGCTTGTTTGCTGCGGCGGTGGTCCACGGTTGGCTGATGAACCGCTCTGAACAGTCCATCCGTTCGGCCTCGCAATCTGACAGCGGCGTGCCGTTGTTGACGCTCGAACGTCTGACCTTTCGTTTTGTGCAGGCCGGTTTTGTACTGCTGACCGCCACTTTGCTGGTGGGTTGGCTGTTTGCCGAAACCTTGTATGGCCCCGGTCTGGCGTGGCAGTGGAATCACAAAACCGTTTTTTCTGTTTTGGCCTGGCTTGTCTTTGCCGGGCTGCTGGCTGGCCGGGCCCGTCTGGGCTGGCGCGGCCGCAAGGCAGTGCGGGTGTTGTATCTGGGGTCCGGTCTGTTGTTGCTGGGCTACGTTGGTTCGCGTTTTGTCCTTGAGGTCATTTTGAAGCGCGCATGAAATACCTGATTGTTCTCGTTGTGGTTCTGGTGGGTGTCTGGTTCTGGCGCAACAACCGGCGCGCAGAGCTGCGCGAAAAGGCGCAACCCCGACCGACGTCACCCCCCGTTGCGGGCCCTCATCAAAAGGCCACAGAGGTCGTTGCCTGCGCAGTTTGCGCGTTACACCTTCCGCGTACAGACGCGCTGGCCGGTGGTCGAGGCTTGTTGTATTGCAGCGAAGCGCATCGTCGGCAGGCTGAAAATTAGATGCGCGCAGAAGCAGACCATTCGTGGTTTGAGCCAGTAACCAAGGCTCCCGGCGTTTGGGACTCCGACTCAGGCAGCGAATCTTTTGCCCGCCTGTGGCGCGCCTTCATGACAGCACGTGTCACGATCGCCAGCGTGCTGCTCGCATTGCAAGCGTCCATTTACGCACTGGGACAGCCACTGCGGGAGGAAATGATTTTGCTTTGCGTAGCCTATTTCGCAGCTGCGCTGGCGGTGCGGGTGTGGGCCCAGCCCAAACCACCGGGCAAGACTTTTGATTCGCAGTGGCTCGCCAGCGTTGGGGTCGATGTGCTGGCGTTTTCGGCGTTGAATTTCCTGCAATCAGGCGCCATCAATTACACAGCGCTCTTTGCGTTGCCGGTGTTGCTCGCGTCCGTGCTTGGGCCGATTTTGTTGGCCTTGGGAACAGCGGCAAGTGTCACACTGCTGCTCCTGGCCGACGCCTGGTGGGTGTCTATGCATGCTACTGGCGAATCCACGGCCCGCTTCCTTCAGGCGGGGTTGAGTGGCTCCGGTTTTTTCGTGGTGGCCCTGCTGGCCAACCAACTGGCCCTGCGCCTGTCGCGTGAAGAGCGCCGGGCGCAGAGCAGTCAGTCGATTGCGCGTATGCAGACCCAGGTCAACGAACTGGTCATCGATACACTGGTCGATGGCATTCTGGTTGTCGATACCAACGGCATTGTGCGTGCGGCCAATCCAGCATCCCGGCGCCTGTTGACCACGCAGGGCGTGGCCCGTCCTGCCCCTTTCATGCTTGCCGCCGAAGCCGCCTGGCAGCCCCTGGTCGAGCTGGCACAAATGACATTTGATCATCGAATGCCTCAGAAAGCCGACGTGAGCCTGGAGCAGGCATCGCGCAATGCCAGGCGCCTGCAGGTACGCACGCGCCTGGCGGACTCCCGCGATGGCTCGAGCGAAGATTTGTGCGTGATGTTTCTGGAAGACCTGCGTGAGATGGAAGCGCGGGTGCGTACCGAAAAAATGGCGGCCATGGGACGCATGTCTGCTGCGGTAGCCCATGAAATAAGAAATCCGCTGGCCGCCATCGTTCAGGCCAATGCCTTGCTGGAAGAAGATTTGCAGGACGCTGGCCACCTTCAACTGACGGGGATGGTCACACAAAACGCTCAGCGCCTTGCCAGAATTGTTGAAGAAATCCTCAACATATCCCGTGTTCAGGAACAATCTCCCCAGACTGAAACACGCGCGCTGGATCTCGAAGACAACGTAAAACATATCTGTTCGGACTGGGCACAGCAAAACGCGTCCAGCCATCGACTCAAGTTACGTCCGGGTGCCGCCCAGACCGCCGTCCTTTTTGAGGTTGAACACCTGCGGCGCTTGATGGTTAATTTGCTGGACAACGCCTTGCGTTATGCCAGCGGGGCAGCCGACGCGATACAGGTGAGCACTACACTGGTAGCCACTGGCGAAGCCAGACTATCCGTGTGGAGCGATGGTCAACCGCTGGAGAAAACAGTGCAGTCCCATCTGTTTGAGCCCTTCTTCTCCTCCGAAAGCAGATCCAGCGGACTGGGTCTTTATATCTGCCGCGAACTGTGCGAGCGCCATGGCGCACTGGTGGGCTACCAGCGGGTCGCACATAACGGCGTCAGCGGCAACGAGTTTTTTGTCGTCTTCCGACGAGACCTCACCACCGTCTTGCCATCCATGGCTTTTGCAAACCCGGCACTTCAAACCGGAAACGACCGGAGCCCCTCATGAGCCCCTCCCATCAGGCGCACATTCTGGTGATTGACGATGAACCGGACTTGCGAACCCTCTATGAGCTTACTTTGTTGCGCGAGGGATACCGGGTAGAGGCCGCAGCAGACTTGACACAGGCACGCGCTCAACTGAAAGAAAAGAGATTCGATGCCGTGATCACCGACATGCGTCTGCCTGACGGGCTCGGTCTGGAATTGCTGCGTGAAATGGTGAGCCAACAGCGCCCGGACCGTTGTGTGGTCATCACGGCCCACGGCTCCGCCGAGAACGCGGTGGAAGCACTCAAGGCCGGCGCATTTGACTACCTGACCAAACCGGTGGACCTCAAACAATTTCGCAGCGTTGTCGCATCGGCCATTCAGGGTACGGCAGCGTCTGTCAGCGGGGACCGGTCAAGGTCGTCCGTCGAAGCTGCTGTCGTAACAAAACCCCTGCGCACCGGCGAGCCTTCTGCAACCTTGCAGCGCCTGGTGGGACATTCTGCTGTGATTCAGGCAGTCAAATCCCGAATCGTCAAAGTGGCGGGCAGCATGGCCCCCGTTTTGATTCACGGCGAGTCAGGCACCGGGAAAGAGCTGGTAGCGCGAGCGGTTCACGACTGCAGTCATCGCGCTGCAGGGCCGTTTGTGGCAGTGAACTGCAGCGCCATACCGGAGAACCTCCTGGAAGCTGAATTTTTTGGCGCCCGCAAAGGGGCTTACACCGGGTCGGCGCAGGATCGTCAGGGCTACTTTCAGGCGGCCAAAGGCGGTACGCTCTTTCTCGATGAAATTGGGGATTTACCGCTGGCCATGCAGTCAAAGTTGCTGCGCGCGATTCAGGAACGTGTCGTGCGGTCATTAGGGTCAACGCACGAAGACGCCGTTGACGTGCGCATCGTGAGCGCAACCCACAAGGAACTGGGCGCAGAGGTCGGGACCGGTTCTTTCCGTCAGGATTTGTACTACCGCCTTAACGTGATTGAAATCAAGGTACCGCCCCTGCGCGAGCGCCTGGAAGACCTTCCCGCGTTGTGCCGGGCCCTGTTGGAGCGTATTTGTGGGGAGTCGGGTTTTCAGATGCCTGAAGTTTCGTCCGACTTTCTGGAAACCCTGCAGACTCACTCCTTCGATGGCAATGTACGGGAACTGGAGAATTTGTTGCATCGGGCTGTGGCCCTCGGCGAAGGGGGCGCGCTGCAGCTGGAGCCGCAGCCAGCGCACCATGTGACCGTGCCGGAAAATCTGCAGAACTTTCTGGACAACCAGGAACGCGACATTCTTTGCAAGGTTCTGCAGGAGACCGGGTTTAACCGCACGGCTGCTGCAAACAAGCTGGGATTGAGCCTGCGCCAGATTCGCTACCGCATTGCCCGGTTAAACATTGTCACGCCCGGTGGCGATAACTCGCCCGATGAACATCAGCCCTGAAACAACGCCGCCGCTCTGGTGCGATGGCTGGTACCGGTTTGCCCGGGCATTGGCATCGCCTAACGTCGGCTCTCGCCCAGCAGGTGCGTCCATCGACCTGATCGTCATTCACTCGATCAGCCTGCCACCTGGCGAGTTTGGTAACGGCCAGGTTCAGCGGCTGTTCACCAACCACCTGGATTGGGACGCGCATCCCTACTTTCAAAGCATCCGGGGTCTGCAGGTTTCGGCTCATTTTTTCATCCCCCGTAGCGGACAGCTGTGGCAATTTGCCAGCTGTGACAAGCGCGCCTGGCATGCGGGCGAGTCCGCCTACCGCGGCAGGACCAACTGTAACGACGACTCTGTCGGCATTGAGCTGGAAGGCCTGGAGGGTGGAATTTTTGAAGTTGCCCAGTACGAAACTCTGGCAAGTATTTGCGCGGCATTGTTGCGCCAATATCCGGTAGCACACCTGGCTGGACACGAGCACATTGCCAGCGGCCGAAAACAGGACCCCGGCTTGGGCTTTGACTGGCTTTTGTTGCAACGATCTTTGGGATTGCCGAATAGGTATTTTCCCGAAAGTGTCTGACCCTCGCGACGCATCATGGAACCCATCAACAGGTCTGACAAAAAAACTTGTTCGCCGTCCTCCTCAACCTTGAGGATCGGCGAGGGCTGGCAACCAAAACCGCGCCGTGAGCCGCATGAATACGCTCTTGCACTGGCTTGAAGCCTAAGGGACGAGGCTTGGGACGGCATAGACAGGCCCCGGAAATTCAGCACGCCTCTGACCCAAAATCGCTACACAAAGTAACAGGCGCACAAGCGCAAAAAACACTACATGTAGTGCTTGATATCAATTAAGACACTAGGTATAGTGTCTAGGCCCCCATATTTCAATTTGATGTATTCGGGCTCCGCAACCCAAGGACCCCCCGACAACGAGCCCTTACAGCGCCTTTTATGGCAACCGTCAGCTCACTCCAGTTGCCCTGAATCACATCAACGCACCCAACAACAAAATACAAAGAGGAAATCAATGCAAACAGTCCAGCATGTCGTCACCGCCAGCACCGGCGCACCCACCGCTATCCACTCAACTGGAAGCAATGCCCACAGCAACACCTTGGCCCACTACCAAATCATCCGCCGCAATGGCGCGGTTGTTCCTTTTGAGCCAAACAAAATTGCCATCGCCATGATGAAAGCTTTCCTGGCAGTGCATGGCACTCAGGGCGCGGCTTCGGCCAGCGTGCGTGAAACAGTGGACGAACTGACCCAGGCCGTCATGCGGGCCCTGATGCGCTCGCGACCCGGTGGTGGCACCTTCCATATAGAAGACGTGCAGGACCATGTCGAGCTGGGCCTGATGCGTGGCGGCCACCATGAAATCGCCCGCGCTTATGTGTTGTACCGTGAAAAGCGGACGCAAGAGCGCGCCCGCCAGCCGCAGGCAACAGCAGCTCCGGCTCTGCAATTGCATGTGCTGGACGGTGGCAAAAAAGTGGCACTGGACATTGGCAAGCTGCAGGCACTGATTGAGGCATCCTGCGCCGGCCTGGGCACCGAAATCAAACCCGACCCGATCGTTCGGGAAACGATGCGCAACCTGTACGACGGTGTGCCCATCGACGAGGTTTACAAGGCATCCATTCTGGCCGCCCGCACCCTGATTGAAAAAGATCCGGACTACACCTACGCCACAGCGCGCCTGCTGCTGCACACGATTCGCCGCGAAGTGCTGGGCGAAGAAGTCACGCAGGAAGACATGGGCACACGCTACGCAGAATACTTCCCGCAATTCATCGCCAAAGGTGTCGAAAATGAATTGCTCGACGAAAAACTTCAGCAATTCGACCTCGCCCGCCTGGGCGCGGCGCTCAAGCCCGAGCGCGACCTGAAATTTGACTACCTCGGTCTGCAGACCCTGTTTGACCGCTACTTCCTGCACGTTCGCAAGCAGCGCATCGAACTGCCCCAGGCTTTCTTCATGCGTGTGGCCATGGGCCTGTCACTTGACGAAATCGATCGCGAAGCGCGCGCCATCGAGTTCTACGAAATCATGTCCTCGTTCGACTTCATGTCGAGCACGCCAACGCTGTTCAACGCCGGCACCCTGCGTTCGCAGCTGTCGTCCTGCTACCTGACCACGGTGGCTGATGACCTGGGCGGCATTTACGACGCCATCAAGGAAAACGCCCTGCTATCCAAGTTTGCTGGCGGTCTCGGCAACGACTGGACGCCGGTGCGCGCGCTCGGCGCCCACATCAAGGGCACCAACGGCGAATCACAAGGCGTTGTTCCTTTCCTCAAGGTAGTCAACGACACCGCAGTCGCCGTCAACCAGGGCGGCAAGCGCAAGGGCGCGGTCTGCGCCTACCTGGAGACCTGGCACCTGGATATTGAGGAGTTTCTGGAGTTGCGCAAGAACACCGGCGACGACCGCCGCCGTACGCACGACATGAACACCGCCAACTGGATTCCAGACCTGTTCATGCGCCGCGTGATGGAAAAGGGCAGCTGGACGCTGTTCTCGCCATCGGACACACCGGATCTGCACGACAAATTTGGGGTTGATTTCGAAAAAGCCTATGTGGCCTACGAGGCCAAAGCCGAGCGCGGTGAAATCAAACCTTCGCGCAAGCTGCAGGCCATTGACATGTGGCGCAAGATGCTCTCGATGCTGTTTGAAACCGGTCACCCCTGGATCACCTTCAAGGATGCCTGCAATGTGCGCTCGCCGCAGCAACACGTGGGCGTTGTCCACTCATCCAATCTCTGCACCGAGATCACACTCAACACCAGCGACACCGAAACCGCGGTCTGCAACTTGGGCTCCGTGAACCTGGTTCAGCACCTGAAAGACGGTGCGGTTGATCACGAGAAACTCAAGAAAACCATCACGACCGCCATGCGCATGCTGGACAACGTGATTGACATCAACTACTACGCGGTAAAAAAAGCACGCGACTCCAACATGCGCCACCGGCCCGTCGGTCTGGGCATCATGGGCTTCCAGGATTGCCTGTATGAGTTGCGCATTCCTTATGCGTCGGATGCAGCCGTTGAGTTTGCCGACAAGTCCATGGAAGCAGTCTGCTACCACGCCTATTGGGCTTCTACGGAACTGGCCAAAGAGCGCGGTAAATACACCAGCTACAAGGGCTCCCTCTGGGACAAAGGCATCTTGCCACTGGACACGCTGGACTTACTGGCTAAAGAACGCGGCGGCTATCTGGAAGTGGACCGATCAGCGACGCTGGACTGGGATGCCCTGCGCAAGAAGATCACCATAGACGGTATGCGCAACTCCAACTGCGTGGCCATCGCCCCAACCGCCACCATCTCCAACATCATTGGCGTGGACGCCTGCATTGAGCCCTGCTTCGGCAACCTCTCGGTCAAGTCCAATCTGTCCGGCGAGTTCACTGTCATCAACCACTACCTGGTGCGCGACCTCAAACGCCTGGGCCTGTGGGATGACGTGATGGTGGTGGATCTCAAACACTTCGACGGCTCACTGCGCCCCATCGACCGGGTTCCGCAAGACATCAAGGCCTTGTACGCTACAGCGTTTGAAGTGGACGCCACCTGGTTGGTCGAAGCCGCATCGCGTCGCCAGAAGTGGATTGACCAGGCGCAATCGCTCAACATCTACATGGCAGGCGCGTCGGGCAAGAAGCTGGACGACACCTACAAACTGGCTTGGTTGCGCGGGCTCAAGACCACTTACTATCTGCGCACCATGAGCGCCACCCATGCCGAAAAATCAACCGTGAAAGCCGGCAAGATGAATGCAGTCGCGTCTGGCAACACCGACGACACGGGCAGCATGAACGCGCTTGACGCAGCAGCGGCAACAGCACACGCGCAGATCAACGAATCACCTGCTACTGATATCAAATTTTGTGCGATTGATGATCCGGGTTGCGAGGCTTGCCAATAACAAAATCGATCGCGATGCCGGAATATTCCTTCACGCGATTCGATGTAATTGAGCAACACTAATTTACAGCGATGTGAATGAACACTTTTCATTTTGTATCGCTGCTTTCATAATCCAACTTATTGGAAACATCTATGTTGACTTGGGACGAAGAAACAAAACCATCGTTGCAAAAATCTTTGAACAGCGGCTTGCCCGAAAGCCGCTCGATGGAGCTTCCGCCTCTTTCTTTGCAGCAGGTTCAATCTGCACCGCGCATGCTTGACGACAGCGCCCTGACATCCGCACCACATCACGCAGCAGCCGCCGCTGCAACGCCTGTCGCAAAGCGCGTCAAGGCGGCCGACAAGCGCATCATCAACGGCCAGACCGACGTGAACCAGCTGGTTCCATTCAAGTACAAGTGGGCTTGGGAAAAATACCTCGCCAGTTGCGCCAATCACTGGATGCCGCAAGAGGTCAACATGACGCGCGATATCGCGCTGTGGAAAGACCCCAATGGACTGACAGAAGACGAGCGCCGTCTGGTCAAGCGCAACCTGGGCTTTTTCGTCACCGCAGACTCGCTGGCCGCCAACAACATCGTGCTGGGGACCTATCGCCACATCACAGCGCCAGAGTGCCGTCAATTTTTGCTGCGTCAGGCTTTCGAGGAAGCCATCCACACCCATGCCTACCAGTACATCACTGAGTCGCTGGGCCTGGACGAAAGCGAAATCTTCAACGCCTACAACGAAGTGCAGTCGATCAAGGACAAGGACCAATTCCTGATTCCGTTCATCGATGCAATTTCTGATCCCAACTTCAAGACCGGCACCCAGGAATCAGATCAGACCTTGCTCAAGTCGTTGATCGTGTTTGCGTGCCTGATGGAAGGCCTTTTCTTCTACGTCGGTTTCACGCAAATTCTTGCGCTGGGCCGCCAGAACAAGATGACCGGCGCCGCCGAACAGTACCAGTACATTCTGCGTGACGAGTCGATGCACTGCAACTTCGGTATTGACTTGATCAATCAGCTCAAGCTGGAAAACCCGCTGCTGTGGACCACCGAGTTCAAGGCCGAGATCAAGGCCCTGTTCCTCAAAGCAGTCGAGCTGGAATACCGCTACGCCGAAGACACCATGCCGCGTGGTGTGCTGGGCCTGAATGCGTCCATGTTCAAAGGTTACCTGCGCTACATCGCCAACCGCCGCGCCACACAGATCGGCCTGGAGACACTGTTCCCGAACGAGGAAAACCCGTTCCCTTGGATGAGCGAGATGATTGACCTGAAAAAGGAACGTAACTTTTTTGAAACCCGTGTGATCGAGTACCAGTCCGGTGGTGCCCTTTCCTGGGATTGAACAGCACAGATATAACAATGATTTCTAGAATTGCATTGACCAGCGACGCTGCCGAAGAGTGCGCGTTGGGCTTTGCTCCTGTGTTCGCGGTGCTGGGCCCGGTTATCCGCAGGCCCAACGCCGTGAATCGCTTCGCGTACTCCAAACGTGAAGTGCTCTTTGCAATGTGATCAAGGAGAAAACTATGGCAACTGCGAAAAAACCTGCGGCTAAAAAAGCTGCTCCCAAGAAAGCCCCTGCTAAAAAAGTAGCAGCAAAAAAGCCAGCGGCTAAAAAAGCGCCAGCGAAA
>JBKJIV010000098.1:0-6565 GCA_046598365.1 Polaromonas sp.
GCTGGAAGTTCAGCAGCGCCAGATTTTTGCCTTCGGCCGTAGCCAGCACCATGCCGGTCAGCTGGTAGCGCTCCATGCATTTTTCAACCAGCGAGGCAGCCAGCAGCAGGATGCCGCGTTCGGTATCGACCAGGGCGTATTCGAGCTCGGGGTTGAGGTTGAGCGCCTGGTTGGCCGGGATGGTCCAGGCGGTTGTTGTCCAGATGACGGCGAAAGCGTCTTTGACCAGGCTTTTCAGCCCGAAGGCCGCAGCGAGTTTGTCGGGCTCTGCCGATTTGAATCCGACGTCCAGGGTTTGCGATTTCTTGTCCGCGTATTCGATCTCGAACTCCGCCAGCGAGGAGCCGCAGTCAAAACACCAGTACACAGGCTTGAGGCCGCGGTAAACAAAGCCGCGTTCCATGATGCGTTTGAGCGCGCGGATTTCGTCCGCCTCGTTGCCGGGGTTCATGGACAGGTAGGGGTTGTCCCACTCGCCCAACACGCCCAGGCGCTTGAAGTCTTCTTTTTGCAGCGCGATTTGTTCGGTGGCAAAAGCGCGGCTTTTGGCCTGCACGTCGTCCCTTGAAAGGTTGCGGCCATGCAGTTTTTCGATGGCGTTTTCAATTGGGAGGCCGTGGCAGTCCCAGCCCGGCACATACACCGCGTCCAGCCCTTTGAGCTGGCGCGCCTTGACGATCATGTCCTTGAGGATTTTGTTGGCTGCGTGGCCAATGTGGATCTGTCCATTGGCATACGGCGGGCCGTCATGCAGCACAAACTTCGGTTTGCCAGCACGCACGTCGCGCAACTTTTTGTAGATGCCTTTGTCGTCCCACTCCTTGACCCAGCCCGCTTCGCGCTTGGGCAGGTCGCCGCGCATGGGGAAGGGCGTGTCGGGCAGGTTCAGGGTGCTGCGGTAATCGGTTTTGTCGGTCATGGGGTCAAATCGAGAAGGCTTTGACGGGCTCAGCCCGAACGGAGTGTTGGGGGAAGGGGGAGTAAAGGCCGCCCGCCCTGAGCCTGTCCAAGGGCAACAACCTGCGGCGACGAGATCGTCTAAATTCGGTCGCGGGTGATCTGGCGGCTGGTTTGGGTGTGCATCGCACTGAAAAACGCACGTGCGTCATCACAGTCCCTGGCAATGCCTGTTTTCAGGGCATCCAGACCGTCGTACTTCAGTTCGTCGTGCAGTTTGTGCAGCAGTTCCACGCGGATGATTTTACCGTATGCCCCCTCGGGGCCCAGGCTGGCGGGCCAATCGAGGCAATGGGTTTCCAGCAGCACGCGCCCGCCATTGACATCGTCAGGGTCCAGCGAAGGCCGGATGCCCAGGTTGGCCACCCCGATCAGGGCTTGATCGGACAGGCCGTGAACATGCACCGCAAAGATGCCGCTGGCGGCAGGTTTCCAGTGAGAAAACCGCAAATTGAGGGTGCGAAACCCGAGGTCGCGCCCCAGCTTGCGACCATGCACCACATGGCCCGAGATGCTGTAAGGCCGACCCAGCAGCATGGCCACGCGCGTCATGTCGCCGCGACCCAGCGCCTCGCGCACAGCCGAGCTCGACACCCTGGTGTTGCTGACTTCATAACTGTTCATGCGGGCCACATCAAACCCGAGGCCCGCCCCGGCAGCGTCCAGCATGGCGTAGTCGCCGGTGCGTTTCGCGCCAAATCGGAAGTCGTCGCCCACCAGCACATAACGCACGCCCAGGCCTTTGACCAGTACGTCCTCGATGAACGTCTGGGCAGGCTGGGCGGCCAGCCGCGCATTAAACGGCAGCACCACACACTGGTCAATCCCGCAACGCTCCAGCTCTGTGAGCTTGTCACGCAGTGTGGCAATGCGGGCCGGGGCCAGCTCGGGCTTTCGTGCCACCGCCGCGAAGTAGTCGCGCGGGTGCGGCTCGAAGCTCATGACGCAGCTGGGCACGCCCCGATGCTGCGCCTCGTTTTTCAGCAGTGCCAGCATGGCCTGGTGGCCGCGGTGCACGCCATCGAAATTGCCAATGGTCAGGGCGCACTGTGAGGCCAGTGCTGGATGTTGGTAGCCGCGAAAGACTTGCATGCAGTGGATTATCGTTTTAATAGCGTCTGGGGTCGGTTTGACGCGGCCTGAAAGAGTCAAAGGCCTTGTCCGGATGGAATTGTCATGATTTCACGGTATATTGAGGGCTCAAGCAGTGTCAGTCCGGTTCCATGCGTTTTTTTAAATGTTGGAGGTTCGTTTGAAGGTCTTGAAGCTCTCAGCCCAGGGGTTTCCACAGTCGTGGATCAGCCTTGAAGAAGCCGTGTTGCACTATGCATCGGACGAAGTGCGCTGGGAGATGGGCGCGCAAGTGGCCACCTTCCATGGCGGCCATAACGCCATCACGGGCAACCAGTCCATCATCAACGTCAACAGCATCATCGGCACCAAGGGCGTGCCCAACATCAACCCCTTCAACCTTAAGCCGGGGCTGACCAACGGCAAGCTGTTTGCCCGTGACCGCAATGTCTGCGCCTACTGCGGCGACCATTTCCACGAAGAAGACCTGACCCGAGAGCACATCATTCCGTTTGCTCAAAAAGGTGTGGACACCTGGATGAACGTGGTGACCGCCTGCCGCGCCTGCAACCACCGCAAAAGCAGCCGCACGCCCGAGCAGGCGCACATGCCGCTGCTGTACACGCCGTACGTGCCCAGCCTCTGGGAAGACTTCATCCTGCGCAACCGCCGCATCCTGGCGGACCAGATGGAGTTCTTGATGGCGCATGTGCCCAGGACTTCGCGGCTGTTGATCTGAGCTTGGCCAGCCGGTTCCAACTGCGAAATGGCAGTGGCGACTTTTCTAGGGCCAATCTACCTGCTTGAATGTGCAACGTTCTCGCGCTTAGCTCGGCGCGGCTGCGCTAACCATTAGACCTCTCCACACGAGCCCGATCGAGACGTTTACTACGCTCCAGTCCGCTCATCAACCAGGACCGTGTCTGCTACCGCACAGACAGTCACCCGGGAGCAATTCGATAATTTGAGTTTCACCAAGTGACAGGGGAAACCAGATGACCATCACGGGAAGCTGCCATTGCGGTAGGACTGCATTTCGTATCGAGGGCGATATGCCGGAAAAACTCACCCGATGCACTTGTTCGTTCTGTTCCAAGCGGGGTGCGCTGTTGGCCTACTACCGGCCGGACCAGTTTCACGTGGTAACCCCGGTAACCGACGATGCGACTTATCGCTGGCAGACAAAACTCGTGGCGCATCACTTCTGTGATGTGTGCGGCTGTGCCACTTACTCTGACAGTCCGGCATTTGAACCTGACGGGAGCTGGGACAAAAGCACGCGCCGCATCGGCGTCAATGCGCGCCTGTTCGACCACTTCGATGCGGCAGAGGCGCCGGTTCTGGTTATCGACGGCAAGAACCTTTGGTAGCTGCTGTGCGGGCATGGTGCCTTGCCCGCGCTTTGCCCGCGACCCCTGTCAACCATAGGCCCGCAACTCTGTTTCACCCTGCTTGAAGGAGCAACACCATGTCCATGATTGAAAAAGGTAGCAAAGTCCTGACGCTCATCAATGTATTTACCGTAGCGCCGGAGAAGCAACAGCAACTGGTAGCGCTTCTTGTCAACGCAACGCAAGAGACAATGATGCACCTTCCTGGCTTCATTTCAGCCAATATCCACCGCAGTTTGGATGGGGCGAAGGTTGTGAACTACGCGCAGTGGGAAAGCAAAGCCGACTTCGAGGCCATGCTTAAGAACCCTAAGGCCGCGCCTCACATGCAAGCCGCCGCAGCTTTAGCGCAGTTCGATCCGATTCTTTGTGAGGTCTCTGACGCCATGAGCAGCAAGTGAGTCACTGTGCGCAGCATGTGCCCTGGCAATTCAACAAGCCGAATCAAGCTCGCGGGCGAGCCTGATTCAGGCGTACAGCATCGCAGGCGATGAACGCCATCAACCACGCGGCCACGGCTCTTCTCCTCAAGAAACACTGGCCAGATCTGCCCTTAGCGCCGGCACTGATTTCCGTTCAGCTCATCGAGCTCCTGTGGGTCGTGCTCAATCTAGTCGATATAGAAGTCACCACGACCGAGCCGACGGTGAGAGCCTTGAACGACATCCACCTCTCGTACATGCCTTACTCGCACTCTGTGGGGTCCGTCTTGATCATCGCCGCCTTGTCTTGGTTGATCCTAGCCAAAGTGGCAAATCGACCTCGGTGGGCTCTGGCTGTTGCTGTCGGCATCTGCTCACACATCATTCTGGATATTTTTGTTCACGTACCCGACATCGAAGTCCTGCCTTACCTCCTGCCGACCAAGATCGGCTCTGGCCTGTACAACTTGCCCGCTTTGGCTCTCGCCGTCGAAACGGCTTACGGCGTATTCTGTTGGTGGGTGTTTCGTGGCTCGACCGCGCTGCTTGTGACGATCGTCGCATTCAATTTGGCAGCGATCTCGTTTTATGTGCCTCAAATTTCCGGGCCAGAAGCATTCCTTGCTGGGCATCCGAAGCTTTTTGCTTCTTTCATCCTCGTGCACATCATCGCTGGCCTGCTAGCGGTAGGCTTCTTGGTAAAACGCCGCACGGGTGGAACCAGCGATGCCTAAACGCGACTACATGGAATCCTCCACAAGCGGGCTTCCCCCACCTGCGGCTGGCGCGGATGCCAAACGCCAGACTCAAGGCGTTTCCGGATGAAACTGAAATCCATGTTCATCGATGAAGCGATGTACTCTCCCCGGGCTCAGTTGGTCAATCAGATCGTGGCATTGGGATTGATTGTCCTGTTCGTTACCGCCCTCAACATCAAAGTCGGTATGCCGCCGACCCTCATCGTGGGGGCGTCTGCAATCATTGGGTTTTTCTGCTGGCGTGCCGCAAATTTCAGCCACCCCATAGACCCGGTGAAAAGCAGGACTAGAGACGAGAAGTATTTTCAAACGCTCATGCCGGCCTCTGGAGTCCAACCTTGACGCTCCTCACATCGCCACACATCAAGCCAACATCATGAAAATCGACTGCTCGATCGGTGCAATGTTCGTTTTGAACATCGGAGTCGCAGAATCCCTCTACACAAAGAAGCTTGACCGGGAGCCTGATGACAGGCCTATGGGGACACTGGCTCAGTGGCGCAGCTTCGGCAGTGCTGTGCCAAGCAGTCCTTTCATCGAACGGACACACATCCACAGCCCACGCTTGGCCTGGGTCTTGACCAAAAACGGCGAAGCGCTGGGGCCAATGTCTTCTTGAAAGCACGTACATGACACAAACAACAAAATCAAACTTCCTTCTCGCATGCGGAGTCGCGCTCGGGCCATTGTTCTACGTCGTGGTTCTAATACAGCTGTTGACTCGCAATGGATTCGACATCAGGCGCCACCCCCTTAGTCTGCTGAGTCTCGGCGACTCAGGCTGGATTCAGGTCGTGAACTTCATGCTCACCGGGGTGCTAGCAATTGCGTGCTGCGTTGGGATGATGCGAGTTTTGCGCGACACTCGTGGCGGAACCTGGGGTCCTCTGCTGATCGGGCTCTTTGGCCTGGGAATGATTGCCGCAGGGCTCTTTCCACCCGATCCTCTGCTCGGTTTTCCGCCTGGCACTTCGCCGGAGATACCTGCAACTATGAGCCGGCGGGCTGCGCTACATGGCGTCGGCTTCTTCGTGGCATTTCTATCCCTGACAGTCGCCTGCTTCACATTTTCACGACGATATTTCGCCATTGGGAAACCGGGTTGGGCTTTCTATTCGATTGCAACCGGACTCGTCACGCCGGCACTCATAGTGGCAGGCATGGCGATGCAGAGTGCAACCAGCATTGCATTCTTTATCGTCGGAATCATTGCCTTCGGTTGGGTTTCGGCATGTGCTGCGCAACTGATGGTTGAGCCAGTTATCGGTAAACACACTCAAGGAGCATGAAATGCAGATTCGAAACGTGGTTATTAAGGTTGATGATCAAGACAAGGCGCTGGCCTTCTACACGACGGTCTTGGGCTTCGTCAAAAAGCTGGACGTACCCGGTCCCATTCGATGGCTCACGGTGTGCGCACCTGAAGGAGCCGAAGGCGTCGAACTGGTGCTGGAGCCAAACAACTTTCCACCAGCACTGACGTCTCAGAAGGCACTCTACGATGCCGGCTTTCCCGCCGCTGTATTCACGACTAACGACATCACAGCTGACTATCAGCGACTCAAAGGGCTGGGTGTCGAGTTTCGCGGAGAACCCAAAATCATAGGACCGGTCACTTACGTGTTCTTCGACGACACCTGTGGCAATCTCGTCGCGTTGAACCAACGCGGTCTACACAATGAAGAAGCCTGAACGCAGCGCATTGGAAGTCTTTCTGGGCGACTGGAAAGCCGAGGGGCAGTCCTTTGGCGCCAATCAGGATGCTCAAAACCCGCGCGAGAATCCAACCCAATGGAGCAGCACACACAACGCCCGCTGGCACACCGGACATTTCTTCCTGATCCAAGATGAGCGCGCACAGATCGACGGACTATTTGACACACTGAGCATCATGGGGTGGGACGACATCACGGGGCGCTACTTCGCTCGCACATTCGACAACCACGGCTTTTACCGCCACTACGAC
>JBKJIV010000132.1:0-3070 GCA_046598365.1 Polaromonas sp.
GGCAATCGCCACGCGCTGCTTTTCGCCACCCGAGAGCTTCAGGCCACGCTCACCGACCATCGTCTTGTAGCCCGTGGGGGTGGAGCTGATGAAGTCATGAATGCGGGCCGATCGGGCGGCTTCTTGCACCTGCTCCGGGCTGGCGCCTGGCTGACCGTAGGCAATGTTGTACTCCACCGTGTCGTTGAACAGCACCGTGTCCTGCGGCACGATGCCAATAGCCTGGCGCACGCTGGCCTGGGTCACCTGCTTGATGTCCTGACCGGCAATGGTGATATGGCCCCGCTGCACATCGTAAAAGCGGAACAGCAGACGGGCCAGTGTTGACTTGCCCGAGCCTGAGGAGCCGACCACGGCCACCGTCTTGCCAGGGGGAATCACAAAACTGATGTCGCGCAAGATGGGCCGCGCCGCCTCATAGGCGAAGTTGACATGGTCGTAACGCACTTCGGGCGAAGAGCTGATGCTGATCGCCTGCGCGCCGGGCAGATCGTCTACTTCGCGTTCTTTCTCCATCAAATTGAACATCTTGGCCAGGTCGGTCAGGCTTTGCTTGATCTCGCGGTACAGCACACCCAGAAAACCCAGCGGAATGTAGAGCTGGATCATGAAGGCATTGACCATGACCAGATCGCCCAGCGTCATGCGGCCATCCACCACACCTTGCGTGGCGCGCCAGAGCATGGCCACCAGTCCGGCAGCAATGATTAGCTGCTGACCGGTGTTTAGCATGCTCAGCGTGGTCTGGCTTTTGACGGCTGCGCGGCGATAGCGAACCAGATTTTCGTCATAGCGCTGCGCTTCAAACTCTTCGTTATTGAAGTATTTGACGGTTTCGTAGTTCAGCAGTGAATCAATTGCGCGGCTATGGGCGGCGGAATCGAGCTCGTTCATTTCCTTGCGGAACTTGCTGCGCCACTCGGTCACTGTCACCGTAAA
Source organism: Polaromonas sp. (assembly GCA_046598365.1). Taxonomy (GTDB): domain Bacteria; phylum Pseudomonadota; class Gammaproteobacteria; order Burkholderiales; family Burkholderiaceae_C; genus Polaromonas. The sequence goes on from JBKJIV010000132.1 coordinate 940, forward strand.
GGTGATGTAGAACCCCAGCGCAATGATGGTGATGCCGGCAAACCAGATATCAAACTTCACCGCCAGCAATGTCAACACCAGCGTGACTTCAATCAGCGTTGGGATGATGCTGTACAGCGAGTAGGAAATCAGGGAGTGCACCGCACGGGTGCCACGCTCGATGTCGCGCGTCATGCCGCCGGTCTGGCGCTCAAGGTGAAAGCGCAGGCTGAGTGCGTGCAAGTGACGAAACACCTCCAGCGAGATGCGTCGCGAAGCGCCCTCGGTGGCTTTGGCGAACACCAACTCGCGCAACTCGGTAAACAGCGAAGTTGACAGCCTGAGCAGCCCATAACCCACCAGCAGCGCCGCCGGAACTATCAGCACGGCCTGCACATCGCCGGGCTTGAAGCTCAAGGCATCGACCAGGTTTTTCAGCAGCAGCGGCACGCCCACGTTGGCGACTTTGGCGCCGATCATGAAGGCCAGGGCGGCCAGCACGCGCCACTTGTATTCCCACAGATAGGGAAACAGGCGTTGCAGCGTGGCCCAGTCAGAGCGGTTCAGCGTGGGTTCAGGTGGGGATCCGGGAGCGGCGGGAGATGTGGAGACAGGGGCATAGGAGCGCATCGGAGACAATTGTCCCCTTTATTGATTCTCCTCACCTGATTGTGCCTATGCCCACCCCGCCCACTCTCCCCCATGACCCGTTAAGCGTCAAGCTTCCCCTGGACAAGGAATTGGTGCTGAAGGTGATTCCGATGCCGGCCGACTGCAACGCCAACGGCGACATTTTTGGCGGCTGGGTCATGGCGCAGGTTGACCTGGCCGGATCTGTGATTCCAGCGCGGTATGCCGAAGGCCGCATGGCCACGGTAGCGGTCAATGAATTCATCTTCAAGCAACCCGTGCGCGTCGGCGACATCCTGTCCTTCTTTTCAGAGCTGACGCGGATTGGCAGGACGTCGATGACAGTCAAGGTTGAGGTGTACGCCGAGCGCTTTCGCTCGCAGGGGCGCTATATCAAGGTGACGGAGGCGAGCCTGACGTATGTGGCGATTAACGACAACGGCCAGCCGCGCCCGGTACCGGTTTCATCGCTGCCGCGGCCGGTATAGCCATTCTCACCGTCACGGCTTATCTCCCCACCAGCCGACCCGTGGCGTATTCATGCATTGCGTCAGCTCGTCGTCGCTGACATTGATCTCCATGCGCAGCAAGGCCGCAGCCATGGACTTGCCCAGGTTGTCCAGCCGCAGGTTGCGCGCGCCACCGCCTTGCAATGCATCGTGCAGCACCAGCTTGATGGCCAGAATATTCGGCAAGGTCCAGCACTCCACCCGTCCCGGCAACCACGGCGCAAAGTGCGCCTGTACCTTTGGGGCCGTCACCTCGCGCGCCAGCACGGCATAACCCGCGGCGTTCCAGGCGAACAAGCCAAAATCAACCCAGTCGGCCTTGTCGCCGCTGCGCGCGTGGGCCAGTTTGGCCAGCTGGATTTTTTGCGTGAGGGCTTGGCTCATGTCTGCAGCATCTCCACCCGTGTTTGCGGTTCAATCAGGGTTCTGTCTATCAATGCCGGCCAGATGCCGAGCAGTTCGCTGGAGTTGTGCAGGCCGTGAAACCCGCATGTGTAAGCCGGACCGCTAAGCCCCATCCACGGAAACAAGCGGCCAAATCCGTCCGCTGCTTTTTTTTCCTGGGTGCGCATCACCATGCGTACCCATACTTCGTTGAGGTCGGCCAGCGCCTGCGCCTCTGGCATGGGCGCCAACGCGCCGTGCGCCGAATTCAACCCGGGGAATTCAACAAACAGGCTGTCGTGTGGCACCGCTTTGTCTGCGAGCTGCACCTTGACCATCTCCACCGCAGCCAAGGCCTTGTCGTATGCATCCGGCCAACTGAAACCCCAGGTCACCTCGGCCTTGAAACCGTCGCGGTACCCGCCAACCACCTTGAGCTGGTCAGGCCGCGGATGGCCTGTGGCGCCCGTGACGCGCACCATGTCCTGGCCAAGGTCTTCCAGATGCACGCCAGACAAGTCCAGCACCACATCGGGCGACATGTATTGGCCCGGGTTGTGTACTTCATAGAGCAATTGCTGGCGTACGGTGTCAAAGTTGATGCGCCCACCGGTGCCGGGCGCCTTGGT
>JBKJIV010000191.1:0-9079 GCA_046598365.1 Polaromonas sp.
CCCAGTCGGTGCTTCCGAGCGCAATGCGGCGCGTATCTTCAATGCCGACCATTGTTTCTTCGTGACCAATGGCACGTCAACGTCCAACAAGATGGTCTGGCACCACACGGTGGCGCCGGGAGATGTGGTGGTGGTAGACCGCAACTGCCACAAGTCCATCCTGCACGCCATCATCATGACCGGGGCGATCCCGGTTTTTCTGAAGCCGACGCGCAACCACTTCGGCATCATCGGCCCGATCCCGAAGGAGGAATTTGAGCCCGCATCCATCCAAGCCAAGATCAAGGCGAATCCGCTACTCAAGGGTGTTGACGCCAAGAAGGTCAAGCCGCGTGTGTTGACCATCACGCAATCGACCTACGACGGTGTGCTCTACAACACGGAAACCATCAAGGGCATGCTGGACGGTTACGTCGAAAACCTGCACTTCGACGAAGCATGGCTGCCGCACGCGGCCTTTCACCCGTTCTACGGCAGCTACCACGCCATGGGCAAAAAGCGCATACGCCCAAAGCAGGCCATGGTGTATGCCACACAGTCCATCCACAAGCTGCTGGCGGGCATCAGCCAGGCCAGCCACGTGCTGGTGCAGGACTCGCAGACCGTCAAGCTCGACAGGCACCTCTTCAACGAGGCTTACCTGATGCACACCTCTACCTCCCCGCAGTACAGCATCATCGCCAGCTGCGACGTGGCAGCCGCCATGATGGAGCCGCCGGGCGGTACCGCGCTGGTTGAGGAAAGCATTGCCGAGGCGCTGGACTTCCGCCGCGCGATGCGCAAGGTCGACGAGGAATACGGCGACGACTGGTGGTTTAAGGTCTGGGGACCGGACAAGCTGGTGGACGAGGGCATCGGCCACTCGGATGACTGGATCATCAAGGGCGAGAGCAAAAACGCCAAAGCCGGAGTGAACTGGCATGGCTTTGGCAAGATGGCTACAGGCTTCAACATGCTGGACCCGATCAAGTCCACCGTGGTCACCCCAGGCATGGACCTGAACGGCAAGTTTGCCAAAACTGGCATCCCGGCCAGCATCGTGACCAAGTTTCTGGCCGAGCATGGTGTGGTGGTTGAAAAAACCGGGCTGTACAGCTTTTTCATCATGTTTACCATCGGCATCACCAAGGGCCGTTGGAACAGCATGCTGACCGCGCTGCAGCAGTTCAAGGACGATTACGCCAAGAACCAGCCGATGTGGCGCATCCTGCCCGAGTTCTGCCAGCAGTTTCCACGCTACGAAAAAATGGGTTTGGCTGATTTGTGCCAGCACATTCACCAGCTCTACGCCAAATACGATATTGCCCGCCTGACCACCGACATGTACCTGAGCGACCTGACGCCAGCGATGAAGCCGAGTGATGCCTATGCGCACATTGCGCTGCGCAAAACAGAGCGGGTTGAAATTGACCATCTGGAAGGGCGCATCACCGTCGGATTGGTCACGCCTTACCCGCCGGGTATTCCGCTGCTGATCCCGGGCGAGGTCTTCAACAGGAAGATCGTCGACTATCTGAAATTTTCACGCGAATTCAATGCCCAGTGTCCAGGTTTTGAGACCGACATTCACGGACTGGTGGAAGAAAACGATGCCGATGGCAAAAGGCGCTATTACGCTGACTGCGTGAAAGAGTAGCGGCCCTGTTCCCCGGGCCGCGCGCCTTCAGGCTGATTCTGCCGACTCGGAAATACCACCGACAACCTGGCTGAAACCGCCGTCCACATAGGTGATTTCAGCGCTGACGCCAGCCGCAAGGTCACTCAACAAAAAGGCCGCGACGTTGCCAACGTCTTCAATCGTTACATTGCGGCGTATCGGGCTGGCCGCGGTGGCCTTGAGCATCTTGCCGAAATCCTTGATGCCGCTGGCCGCCAGGGTCTTGATCGGGCCGGCGCTGATGCCATTGACACGCATGCCTGTTCCCTTGTTGCCCAAAGACTCGGCCAGGTAACGAACGCTGGCCTCCAGCGAAGCTTTGGCCAGGCCCATGGTGTTGTAGTTGGGCAAAACGCGCAGCGCACCCAGATAGGTCAGCGTCAGCAGCGCCGACTTGGGGTTGAGGTAGGGCAGGGCTGCCTTGGCCATCGCAGGAAAGCTGTAAGCGCTGATGTCGTGCGCGATCTTGAAGCCTTCGCGGGAAAGTCCCTCCAGAAAATCCCCGGCAATTGCTTCACGCGGAGCGTATCCAATGCTGTGGACAAAGCCGTCAAAAGTAGGCCAAGTTTTCGCAAGGTCAGCAAAGAGCTTGTCGATCTGCGCGTCGTCGCCCACGTCGCAATCAAAAATCATGGTGGAGCCAAAATCGGCGGCAAACTCTGTGATGCGCTCCTTGAAGCGCTCGCCGACGTAGCTGAACGCGAGCTCAGCACCTTGGGCGTGGCAGGCCTTGGCAATGCCATAGGCAATGGAGCGATTGGACAAAACGCCCGTGATCAGTAATTTTTTGCCGCTGAGAAAACCCATTTTCTGCTCCTGTCTGTGCGAGTGAACCGGTCAGAACTGCCACGCCCTTGAGGACGCGCTTGCTGCCAGCTTAAGTAGGGCAGAATTGTCGCATGAGGATTTTTACGCGGTCGCTGTGCCTGATAGGGGTTGCCCTTGTGGCCGCGCCATCCTGGGCTGCGCATGGTTATGCCCTCTGGGGTGACCTGAAATACCCGCCAGACTTCGCGAACTTTGCCTACGTGAATCCAGCCGCCCCCAAAGGGGGCGAATTGCGCCTGGTCTCCAACCTGCGGGTGTCCACCTTCGACAAATACAACCCCTTCACCATCAAGGGCTCGGCGCCTGCTTACCTTTCAGGCCTGATGTTTGACAGCCTGCTTGCCGGCGCGCTGGATGAGACGGGCGCTGGATACGGCTTGCTGGCCGAGGATGTGGAAATGGCGCCGGACGGCCTGTCAGCCACCTTCCGGCTGCGCAAGGAAGCGCGTTTTCACAACGGCGATCCTGTTCTGGCTGTGGATGTGAAGCACAGCTACGACACCTTGATGGGGCCATACACCTCACCAGCCTACAAAACCGCGCTGGAAGATGTGGCGGGACTGGACGTGGTCGATGAGCGCACCGTGCGTTATCGCTTCAAGCGCTTGAACCGCGAGATTCCCCTGACCGTGGGCGGGCTGCCCGTTTTCAGCCGCAAGTGGGGCATGGAAAACGGCAAACCCAAGCGGTTCGACGAAGTGGTGATGGACATTCCCATCGGGAGCGGCCCCTACAAAATAGGCCCGGTGCGCTTTGGCAAGGACATTACCTATGTGCGCGATGCCAACTACTGGGCGCGTGACCTCAACGTGCGGCGCGGCACGGCCAATTTCGAGCGCATCACCGTCAAGATCTACAAGGACAACACGGCGCGGCTGGAAGCGCTGAAGGCCGGCGAGTTCGATCTGATGCGATTTTTCTCGGCGGGGGACTGGGCCCGGCGCGTCACCGGCAAGCGCTTTGACACAGGCGAGCTGGTCAAGGGAGAGTTCAAGCACAGATTGCCATCGGGCTTTCAGAGCTATGTCCTCAACACCCGTAAAGACAAACTCAAGGACGTGAGGGTGCGTGAAGCCCTGGGCCTTGCCGTGGACTACGAGTGGATGAACCGGCAGATGTTCTACAACTCCTACCAGCGCGTGGCGGGGTTGTTTGGCAACACCGACTGCCAGGCCTCGGGGGGGCCTGGACCTGAGGAGATGGCTTTGCTGGAACCCTGGAGAGGCAAAGTGCCCGATGCCGTTTTTGGCCCGATGTATGCTCCGCCGCGCACCGACGGGAAGACGACGCTTCGTGACAACTTGCGACGCGCCCGCGACTTGCTCAAGCAGGCGGGCTGGGAAGTGCAGGGCGGTGTTCTGCGCAATGCCAAAGGCGAAGCCTTCACCATCGAGTACATGGACAGCAACGAGGGCGGTGCCCGCACTATCGCGCCCTGGATGCGCAACCTGGAAAAATTGGGCGTACAGCTGAAATTCAGGCAGGTGGACTTTGCCCTTTACCAGCAGCGGCTGCAGAAGTTCGACTTTGAAATCACCTCCCTGGCCTACCAGGGTACACACACGCCGGGCCAGGAGTTCGCTGATCTCTTTGGCAGCAAGGCCGCCGACGTCGAGGACTCCGGCAATCATGCCGGCGTGAAAAGCCCGGCGGTGGACGACATGGTGACGCGCATGACCGGCGCCAAAACCAAGGCAGAGCTGGTACCAGCCTGCCGCGCGCTGGAGCGCATCATTTCGCACAGCCACTATTTGATTCCACAGTGGACGGCCGGCACCCACCGCATGGCCTATAACGCCTGGCGACTCGCTTTGCCTGCTGTCAGCCCGCCTTATGCGCAGAGCGAAGCCTGGGCCATCGACACCTGGTGGAAGAAATAATGGCTTCCTACATCCTCAAACGCCTCCTGCTCATGATCCCCACGCTGCTGGGCGTGCTGCTGGTGACGTTTCTCGTCACGCAGTTTGTGCCCGGGGGCCCGGTGGAGCAGTACATGGCCGAAGCCAAGGCTGGCGCAGGCGGCTCTGCGGAAGGTGGGGGCTTGAGCTACCGTGGGGCACAGGGCGTTGACAGCAAAAAACTGGAGCAGATCAAGGCGCTGTATGGCTTTGACAAGCCTGCGCATGAGCGCTTCTGGCAGATGCTGGGGCAATACGCTCGATTCGATTTGGGCAAGAGCTTCTTCCAGAACAAGGATGTGTGGCAGCTGATCGTGGAAAAACTCCCGGTGTCCATCAGTCTGGGCCTTTGGACCTTTTTCATCAGCTACCTGATCGCCGTACCTCTTGGCGTGGCCAAGGCGGTGCGGGCAGGCTCACGTTTTGACCTTGTCACCACGCTGCTGGTGCTGGTGGGTTATGCCATTCCGGGCTTTGTGTTGGGTGTGGCCTTGCTGGTGGTTTTTGGCGGTCAGTTGCAGTGGTTTCCGCTGCGCGGCCTCACCTCCAGCAACTGGGAAGAGCTCAGCTGGGGCGCGCGCATTGTGGACTATCTGTGGCACATCGCCATGCCCATCACGGCCATGGTGGTGGGCAGCTTTGCCGTCACCACCATGCTGACCAAAAATTCCTTCCTGGAAGAAATTCGCAAGCAGTATGTGTTGACCGCGCGTGCCAAGGGTCTGTCCGAGCGGCAGGTGCTCTGGAAGCACGTATTGCGCAACGCCATGATGCCCATCATTGCGGGTTTTCCGGCTGCCTTTTTGGGCGCTTTTTTTACTGGCGCGTTGCTGATTGAAACCCTGTTCTCGCTCGATGGCCTGGGCCTGCTCAGTTACGAAAGTGTGATCCGGCGCGACTATCCTGTGGTGCTGGGCACCTTGTATCTCTTCACGCTGATTGGCTTGATCACCAAGTTGATCAGCGATCTTGGCTATGTCTTGGTGGATCCCCGTGTCAAATTTGACTAACCCCCCCGAAGCGGCCTCCGGCCGCCTCCCCCCCGAGGGGGCGCCACTGGCGGCCGGCCAAAGCCCGATCCGCGGTGGCCTGACAAAAGAAGTCAAGCACTTGTCCCCAAGTGGAAGAGCTTGGCAGCGCTTCAAGCGCAACCGTCTGGGTTTCTGGAGCCTCGTGCTGTTCAGCCTGATGCTGTTCGTCAGCCTCTTCGCTGAGGTGGTCTCCAACGACCGGCCGCTGCTCGTGCGATTCAACGGTCAGTTTTACTTTCCGATTGCCACCATTTATCCCGAAAAAACCTTCGGCGGCGACTTTGAAACGCCCACGGATTTTCTGGACCCCTTTATCCGCGAGCAACTGTCCAGAGGCGATAACTGGGCGGTCTATGCGCCCAATCCCTACGGCCCGAAAACGTTGAACTACTTTGCCAAAGAGCCCAACCCCTCAAAGCCCACGCGCGACAACCTGCTGGGCACCGACGACCGTGGGCGCGACCTGCTGGCCCAACTGATTTACGGTTTTCGGCTTTCCGTGCTGTTTGCGCTGGCGCTCACGGCCATTGGCGTTTTGATTGGCGTGATCAGCGGTGCCATACAGGGATTTTTTGCCGGGAAGATCGATCTGGCTTTTCAGCGGTTCATTGAAATATGGGACTCCATGCCGGAGCTCTACCTTTTGATCATCTTCAGCGCGATCTTTGCACCCAGCGTGGCACTGTTGCTGGTCTTGCTATCGCTGTTTGGCTGGATGGGCCTGTCGCAGTATGTGCGGGCTGAGTTCCTTCGTAACCGGCAAATGGAATACGTCAAGGCGGCCCGTGCGCTGGGCGTGGGCAACGGCCGCATCATGTGGCGCCACATCCTGCCCAACAGCATGACGCCGGTGATTACCTTTTTACCGTTTCGAATGAGCGGCGCCATCCTGGCTTTGACTTCACTGGATTTTTTGGGTCTGGGCGTACCGCCGGGCACGCCGTCTCTGGGTGAGCTGTTGAGTCAGGGCAAAAACAACATTGACGCCTGGTGGATTTCGCTTTCCACTTTTGCCGTACTGGTCGTCACGCTGCTGTTGCTGACCTTCATGGGTGATGCACTCCGGGACGCCCTTGATCCACGGAAGGCTGACAAGTGAGTATCCCGAATCCCGTTTTCCCTGAGCTTGTCGAAGGGCTTCGACAAGCTCAGCCCGAACGGTTGTTGGACGTCAAAGGTTTGCGCGTGTCCTTCGGCGGCAAAGAGGTCGTGCACGGCATCGATTTCCACATCCGCCCCGGTGAAAAGCTAGCTCTGGTGGGAGAGTCCGGCTCAGGTAAAACCGTCACGGCCTTGGCGCTGCTGCGGCTCGTACTGAACGCCGACATCTCCGGCTCAGCTATTCTTTCTGGCTCCGAGCCCTCATCTCAAGCCGTTGATCTGTTATCTATTTCCGAGCGCGAGCTGCGCGCCATTCGCGGCCGGGAAATCGCCATGATTTTCCAGGAGCCGATGACTGCGCTCAATCCGCTCTACACCGTGGGCAACCAGATCGCCGAGGTGCTGCAACTCAAGCAAGGGCTGTCCAACAGGCAGGCGTGGGACTCGGCCATCGAGGCGCTGGCTGTCACTGGTATCCCCGAGCCGGCGCGCCGGGCCCAGGCCTACCCGCACCAGTTGTCGGGTGGGCAACGTCAGCGCGCCATGATTGCCATGGCTTTGGCGGGCCGGCCCAAACTGCTGCTGGCTGATGAGCCAACAACGGCCCTGGACGTGACACTGCGCGCGCAGATGCTGGAGTTGTTGGCCGACCTGCAACGCCAAACTGGCATGGCCGTTTTGTTGATTACGCACGACCTGAACATGGTGCGGCGGTTTGCCGACCGGGTGGCTGTGATGGAAAACGGCCATCTGGTCGAAAGCGGCGGCGTCAACGTGGTGTTCTCACATCCGCAGCACCCTTACACACGCAAGCTGATCGACAGCCGACCGCAGCGGGAGGTTTCGGAAGAAATTGCCGCTCCTGCCGCTCCCGTGATGCAGGCAGAGAGCCTGCAAGTGACATATCCCATCCCCATTCCCGGCATTCGCGGCTGGTTCAAAAAGGGCGCGTTCGTCGCTGTCAAAGGCGCGGCCTTTGCCATCCAGCCAGGCCGTACCCTGGGCGTGGTGGGCGAGTCCGGCTCGGGCAAATCCACGCTGGCCATGGCCGCGCTGGGCCTGATACCGTATGCCGGAAAGCTGGACGTCGTCGGGCGCCAATGGGGCCCCGACGTTGCTGGTAACAAGGCCATACGCCGATTGGTACAGGTGGTGTTTCAGGATCCGTACTCATCACTTTCACCGCGCATGACGGTTGAGGAAATCGTGGGGGAGGGCCTGCTGGTCCATGAGCCGACCCTTCATCGCCCTGGTCGGCGCGAACGGGTTATTTCAGTATTGGCAGATGTCGGCTTGGGCGAAGAACAGTTTCCCGGGCTGTTGCAGCGTTATCCACACGAGTTTTCAGGTGGCCAGAGGCAACGCCTGGCCATTGCCCGGGCGCTGATCGTGCAGCCGCAACTGCTGGTGCTGGATGAGCCCACCAGCGCGCTGGACGTCACCATCCAGAAACAGGTGCTGGCGCTGCTGCAGCGCCTGCAGCGGGAAAAGGGTCTGGCCTATTTGCTGATCACCCATGATGTGGACGTGATTCGCGCCATGGCCCATGACGTGATCGTCATGAAAGACGGTGAAGTGCTCGAGTCGGGGTCTGTGGACAGGGTGCTGCAACAGCCCGAGCACCCCTACACCCGCACATTGGTGGCGGAGCAAATGTAGACACGGATCAGTCTGTCCGGGCACGTAAACTGCTTGCACAGACGCTTGTGAAGGGGTAGAATATGCCCTTCACGACCAAATGGGCGGGTTTTCACCGCCCATTTTTTTTGGGCGTTTGTTTTTGCAGGGCGTCAGTAAGACGCAGCTTTTTAGACCTGAATGGCATTACACGAGACGATTGAGCAAACAGTCACGGGACTGGGTTACCAGCTGGTAGATATTGAACGCACCGGCGGCGGTTTGCTGCGCGTCACGATTGACCAGCCGTATGCGCCCGGCGCCGAAGAACAGTTTATCAACGCCGAAGATTGCGAAAAAGTCACGCGCCAACTGCAGTTTGTGCTGGAAGTTGAAGGGGCAGCGTATTCCCGGCTTGAGGTGAGCTCGCCGGGCATAGACCGACCCTTGCGCAGCGAAGCGGATTTTGAGCGTTTTGCCGGAGAGCTGGTCGATATCACGCTGAAAGCAGCGGTAGGGGCGGTAGTAGCTGCCGGAACCGGTATCTCAGCCAGCCGGAAAAAATTTCGCGGCACGCTGGAGCGGGCCGCTTCGGGGTGGCAGATTGTCTGGAGCGAAGAGCCCGAAGCCAAACCCGGACAGAAGGTAAGTAAAAAGCGGGTTCCCGCGCCGCTGCAGGCGTTGGGTTTCACGCTGGACGAAATTATGCAGGCGCGTTTGGCGCCTGTGGTTGACTTCAAGGGGCGCAGGCCAAAAGCCGCTCCCACAACAGAGATATAAAAGAAAGGCAGGCTTGTGAAATGAATCGCGAACTGTTGATGTTGGTTGATGCCATATCGCGTGAGAAAAATGTTGAACGTGACGTCGTATTTGGTGCGGTCGAGCTTGCGCTCGCCTCCGCCACAAAGAAGGTCTACGCCGAAGGCACGGACATCCGTGTCGTCGTG
>JBKJIV010000082.1:0-7201 GCA_046598365.1 Polaromonas sp.
GGCTGCCAGGTGAATATGGCCGGCTGAAGCAAGCGGCGAACCCGTGGCGGTGATGACGATGGTGGTTGCGCCATTCTTTCGCGCAATGTCGCAGGCGTCCATCAAATCCCGCGTGCGGCCCGAGTTGGAAACAATCACCACACAGTCGCCCGCGCCCAGCATGGACGCACTCATTACCTGCATGTGGCCGTCACTGTAGGCAATGGTGTTGACGCCGAGGCGAAAAAATTTGTGCTGCGCGTCCTGGGCGACGATACCGGAATTACCGGCCCCGTAGAACTCGATGCGCCGTCCGGTTTTGTAGGTGCCCGCCAGCGCCGCGCAGGCTTTTTCAATCGCGAATGTTGAGGCGTCATTGCGATATTTCAAAAAAGCAGCCACGGTGTTGTCAATCACCTTGACCATGATGTCGCTTGTTTTATCGTCCACATCGACGCTGCGGTGAATAAACGGGACGCCTTCGCTGACACTGCCAGCCAGCTTCAGTTTGAAGTCGGACAGTCCGTCATAGCCGACGCTGCGGCAAAACCGGATAACCGTCGGTTTGCTGACATGCGCACGCATGGCAAGCTCGGACACCGGCAGATTGGCAAACGCACGAGGGTCGCCCAGCACCAAATTCGCCACACGTTGTTCAGCCGGCGCCAGCGAAGGCAGCGAGGCTTTGATGCGGTCAAGCATGGGATGTGGCCCCCACGGTCGTTCGCTTCGCGTAACTCCCTGCCCCCCGAGGGGGCCGCTGCGCCTGCGGGCTGGCAAAGCCAGACCCGCGGCCCCTGCTTGAAAAATACCAGCGTCTCAAAGATTCGCGGGGTTCCATTCCAGTCCGAGACGCGGAACCGGCTTCGCCGGGCCGCAGGCGGGGCGCCCCCCCGGGGGGCAGGGAGTTACGCGAAGCGAACGACCGTGGGGGCTTCACGTCGGTCAACATTCTTCGGACCAACAGTAGTTGTCACGGGCAATCATCCCGCTGGATGCGCTAGGCCCCCAGGTGCCCGATGCATAGGGGCGCGGTCCTGCCGAGTCGTTTTTCCAGGCGTCCAGAATGGGTTCTACCCAGCGCCAGGCTTCTTCCTGTTCGTCGCTGCGCACAAACAAATTCAACCTCCCGTCTATCACGTCCAGCAGCAGCCGCTCATAGGCACCGACGCGTTCTGCACCAAAGCGTTTGTCAAAGTCCAGATCCAGCTGCACGGGCGCGAGCGTCTGGCTGGACACGCGGGGGCCTTGCCGGTTGTCCTGCCCTTGTGCCAGCAGGTGTAGCTCAAGCCCGTCTTTCGGTTGCAGGTTGATAACCAGCCGGTTGCCGGGCCCCTGTGGAGTTTTGAAAATGGCATGCGGCGTGGGCCGAAAGTTCACTTCGATGTGCGCATCGCGATCGGCAAGGCGTTTGCCCGTACGGATGTAAAAGGGCACCCCGGCCCAACGCCAATTGGCAATCTCGGTGCGCAAGGCGACAAAGGTTTCCGTATGGCTATCGGGGTTGACGCCACTTTCCTGCAAATAGCCGGGGACCGCCTCACCATTGATGTTGCCGCCCGCATACTGGCCGCGCACCACATGCTGCTTCAGCGTTTCGGGCGTCCAGGTTTTGAGAGAGCGCAGCACCTTGAGTTTTTCATCGCGTATGGCATCGGCGTGAGCGTTGATCGGTGGCTCCATGCCAATCGCGCACAGCAGTTGCAGGGCATGGTTTTGCACCATGTCGCGCAGCGCGCCCGTGTTGTCATAAAAGGCACCGCGCTTTTCAACGCCGAGTTCTTCGGCGATGGTGATCTGGATATTGGCGATGGTTTCGCGCCGCCACAGCGGCTCAAACAGCGAGTTGCCAAAGCGCAGCGCAAACAGGTTTTGCACGGACGGCTTGCCCAGATAGTGGTCAATGCGAAAAATCTGGTTTTCGGGAAGCACGCGCAGCACCGCTTCATTGATGGCGCGGTTTGATGCGAGGTCGTGCCCCAGTGGTTTTTCCAGCACCACGCGTGTCTGCGGCCCATTTAACCCGACCGCCGCCATGTTTTCGCAGATGCCCGTGAAGAGAGCCGGTGCAGTGGCCAGGTACATCACCACGGTCTTGGCCTGCCGTGCGTTCAGGGTTTGCGCCAGCAGCGCGTAGTCCGCCGGGCGGGACAGATCCATGGGCAGGTAATGCAGCAGCGCGGCAAACCGCTCAAACTCGTCTGTACTGGGGCGCTTGGCCAGTTCCACCTTGTCAAACCGTGACTGAATCAATGCCCGGTACTGCGCGTCGTCCAGGGTGTCCCGGCCCACACCGAGAATGCGTCCGTCTTTGGGAAGAGATCCGTGCCTGAAAGCCTGAAACAGTGCGGGCATCAACTTGCGCCAGGTCAAGTCACCAGTGCCGCCAAATAAAACGAGATCGAAAGACATGTTCAGGTACTTGAAAAGTGAGGTAACAAAGTTACATCTTACCTTCTCATTTTTCAAAAGTAAATTCCAAAAACCCCGACTTCCTTGCGGCAAGAGGCGGGAGATTTTTGAAAGCGTCTGAGGGTTACTGAGTGGTTACGAGGGTTTTCGCGCTGGATCGGACGTCGAAAAAGTAATTAAATTCCCTTTGTTTCCACTGGCTCACGCGGATGAATCGTATGTCGAACAACTCAAAAGTCGCCTCCTGGTTTGCGCTACAAATGTGTGCAGACGGCAGGTTTTTACCGGTGGTGTCGTGGAAGTAGCACCCATAAACAGTCAGAGTTATTTACCAATGGAGTTTGTATGAAAAAAGTCTTTACTGGCCTGGCGCTGGCTTGCGCAGCATTCAGCGCATCTGCACAAGGTCAGGTCAATATCATTTGTTCGGTACAGGCCGAGTGGTGCAATTTGATGTCCACCGTGTATGCCAAAACAACAGGCACCAAAGTCAACATGACGGCAAAGGGTTCCGGCGAAGCATTGGCGCAGCTCAATGCTGAAAAAACCAATCCTAAAACCGACATCTGGTTTGGTGGCACGGGTGACCCGCACCTGCAGGCAGCCGAGCAAAACCTGACGCTTGAATACAAGTCTCCCCAGCTTGGCGCGCTCTACCCGTGGGCGCAAAAGCAGGCGCTTGACTCAAAGAACCGCACAGTCGGCGTGTACCTCGGCCCGCTGGGCTTTGGCTACAACACCGAATTGTTGGCAAAAAAGAAAATAGCGGCACCCAAATCCTGGGCTGATCTGCTTAAACCGGAGTTCAAGGGTGAAATCCAGATGGCCAATGCTGCTTCCAGCGGCACGTCCTACACCGTGATCGCCACGCTGGTGCAACTGATGGGAGAAGACAAAGCGTTTGAGTACATGAAGCAGCTGCACAAAAACGTCAGCACCTACACGCGCTCGGGCGTTGCCCCGGCCAAAGCCGTGGCCCGTGGCGAAACCGCCGTGTCGATCAGCTTTGTGCACGACCTGACAACCGAAGCTGCGCAGGGCTTCCCGGCTGCTTCCGTAACCCCGATTGAAGGCACGGGTGCCGAGGTGGGCTCCATGAGCATTGTGAAAGACGGTCCCAACGCTGAGGCCGCCAAGAAATTTTATGAGTGGGCATTGACTCCCGGCGGGCAGCAGTTTGGTTTGGCGGCCAAGCAGTTTCAGTTGCCCAGCAACTCCAAAGTGCCAGTTGACCCGCGCATGACGAACCCCAGCAAAATCAAACTTATCAATTACGACTACGCCAAGTACGGTGCCAGCGCCGAGCGCCGCCGCCTGATAGCTAAATGGGAAAAAGAAGTTTTGAACAGTGCAAAGTAAATCCGTGGCGCCCAGGGTCCAACCGGCGCACGATCAGTCGCTCAACTTTGGTATTTGGTGCTGTATTGCGCTGGGTGTTTTAGCCTATGTGGCTTTTCCCTGGTATGCCATTCAGGACACCAACGGTCTGCTGTCGATCCCGCAGGTATTTTCAAACGAGCAAGCGGGTAACGGGCTGATGCAGGCTGGTGCTTACCAGCGGCCATGGCTTTGGGTGGGCTTAGCCGCTTTGGTTATGGCGGCTTTTGGCGCGAGCATGGTGCCGACCAAAAAACAGGGCACGGTGCTGATGGTAGCGGGCCTTCTTGGCGTTGCCGGCTTGATGGTGTCGGGCTTTGCGATTGGTGCCAAAGGCTGGTCATTTGAAGTTCTGGGCAATGGATTTGGCGCGCTGAGCAAGGGCCAGTTTGGCATAGGCTGGGGCGGTTTTATTGCGTTGACCTCTTTGATCGTGGTGACGTCATTCGGCGTGGCACGTCGGGGCTATTTCAAAGGTGATTTGTTTGTATCGGCTGCGGTGGTGGGGTGCGGCGCGATGTTGGCTTTGTTCATCCTGTTTCCGGTTCTCAAGGCATTGAGCGGCGCTTTTTACCTTGAAGACGGCGGCTGGTCGCTGATGGCTTTGTGGAGTCGGGTGGCGAATGAGCGCAACTTTGGACTTGGCTGCCTGGTCGGTGGGCAAAGCTGCGGCGTAGCATGGAACACCTTGTTTTTGGGCTTGATGACAGCGACCAGCACCGTATTGCTGGGCACGATGATGGCGCTGATGTCAGAGCGAGCCAGCAAGCGGTTTACCAAGCCGCTCAACGTATTGGCTATGCTGCCCATCATCACGCCTCCGTTTGTCGTGGGGCTGGGTTTGATATTGCTTTTTGGACGCGCGGGGGTGGTGAACCAGTTTTTGGAATACGCGTTCGGTATCACGCCAACCCGATGGTTCTATGGTTGGTTCGGTGTGTGGATTGCACAAACCTTTGCGTTCACGCCGATTGCGTTCATGATCATGCGCGGGGTGGTGCAGGGAATTGCGCCCAGCCTTGAAGAAGCAGCCCAAACATTGAAGGCAACACCCAGCCAAACGTTTTTGACGGTGACATTGCCGCTGCTCAAGCCCGGGCTTGCCAACGCCTTTTTGGTGGGTTTCATCGAAAGCATGGCTGATTTTGGCAACCCTATTGTGGTGGGTGGCCAGTTTTCCGTGCTGAGTACGGAAATATTTTTTGCCATCGTGGGTGCTCAATACGACCAGGGCCGCGCCGCGTCACTCGCGTGGATACTGACGCTTTTTGCACTCACGGTGTTTGCCATTCAGCGCACTGTGTTGGGCAAAAAAAGCTACACCACCGTCAGCGGCAAAGGCGATGCAGGCATCGCCATGCCGCTACCGGCTGCCGTCCACCGCGTTGTCCACGGCGTGGCACTGCCCTGGATGGCTTTCACGCTCGTGGTTTACGCCTTCGCGTTCGCTGGCGGCTTTGTACAAACTTGGGGCCGTGACTATACGTTTACCTTGAATCACTTTCGCACCACGTTTGCCTTGGAGTGGGGTCAGTTCGGTATCGTCTGGGCCGGTACCGCTTGGAATTCATTTTTCACCACCTTCAAGCTTGCGGCCATTTCGGCCCCCATGACGGCCACTGCCGGATTGCTGATCGCCTGGCTGCTGGCCCGAACCGAGTTCAGGGGGCAGAGCGCATTTGAATTTGCGGCACTGCTGGCTTTTGCGATTCCTGGCACGGTGCTGGGTATCAGCTACATCATGGCCTTTAACGTGCCGCCGTTTGAGTTGACGGGCACGGCGCTCATCATTGTGTTGTGCTTCATGTTTCGCAACCTGCCCGTGGGTGTACGTGCGGGTACAGCAGCGTTCAAGCAGCTTGACAAGTCGCTTGATGAGGCTTCCATGATGCTGCGTGCGGGCAGTGTCCAAACACTGCGCTACGTAGTGCTGCCCTTGCTCAAGCCTGCTTTGGTTGCGGCGCTGGTGTATAGCTTTGTACGGGCAATTACCACCGTCAGTGCGGTCATTTTTCTGGTAACTGCCGAGAACGAGTTGGCAACCACTTACATCATTGGTCGCGTCGGTAATGGCGACTACGGTGTTGCATTGGCGTACTGCACGGTGCTGATTATTTTGATGTCGATGGCGACCGCGCTGATTCAGTACTTTGTGGGCGAACGCAAATTGGGGCGACGTAAAGCTGCCGCTGCGTCTCATTGAATGAGAAGTAAAAGACTATGAACAACGGTATTGAGTTTCACAACATCACCAAGCGCTACGGCACTGACGCCGATGCGCCGCTGGCCGTCAAGGGCATCAGCTTTGTCGTCAAGCAGGGCACGCTGACAACCATTCTTGGGCCCTCTGGATGCGGTAAAACCACGACCCTTCGCATGATTGCAGGGTTGGAGTCGCCAACGTCTGGCAGCATCATCATGGGCGGTAAAGACGTCACAACCCTTGGGCCAGCACAGCGCAACGTCAGCATGATGTTCCAGAGCTACGCGCTGTTCCCGCACATGAACGTGATTGAAAACGTGACCTATGGCCTGAAGATGTCGGGCATTGCCAAACCAGTAGCCAAAGCCCGAGCGCTTGAAGCCATGAAAAATGTAGGTTTGGTTGGCTATGACGAACGCCTGCCCAGCGAATTGTCTGGCGGGCAGCAGCAGCGCGTAGCGCTTGCACGGGCGCTGGTGTTGGAGCCTGATGTGCTGCTTTTTGACGAGCCGCTGTCCAACCTGGACGCTCGCTTGCGGCGCGAAATGCGCGAGGAAATTCGCATGCTCCAACAGCGCCTGGGCCTGACGGTGGCTTACGTGACCCACGATCAGAGCGAAGCGTTGGCGGTCAGTGATCAAATTATCGTGATGGATCACGGTGTGATTGCCCAAGCCGGTACGCCGCAAGAACTCTATGAATACCCCACCAGCGAGTTTGTAGCGGGTTTCATGGGCGAGGCCATGCTTTTCCCGGCGCAAGCCAACGCCAGCGGGATGGTCGCGTTGGGCCCGTTGAGCATTACACCCCGCCAGCACGTGCATGAAGGCGCGGTGAAGGTTGCGGTTCGACCCGAAGCCTGGCACATTGGTGCGCCCGACACAGGCTTGGCGGCGCGCCTTGGCAAGTTGGCTTATCTCGGCAGCAACTATGAGTACACCTTTGAGACTGAACTGGGCGCTATTTTTGTTGTCTCGCCTGACCTGACGCATGTGCTGAGCGTGGGCTCATCCGTAGGGCTGAGCCTGGCGGATCATGGTGTGTCAGTCGTGCAAGTTTCGTAACCAGAACAACATTTGCTGCCATTGGCTTGCATGGCTTAGCGCTGATAATCAGACGCATGAACCAACTCGAAGCTCTCAAGCAATTCACCACTGTTGTTGCCGATACGGGCGACTTCAAGCAACTGGACGCATTCAAGCCGCAAGACGCGACCACCAATCCGTCGCT
>JBKJIV010000112.1:0-39194 GCA_046598365.1 Polaromonas sp.
AGGCTTTGCTAGCAAACCCGCGCCCGGCCTGATCCTGATCAGATCATCAAAGGCGTACCCTTTTGGATCAACCCATCAATGACGACCATTCGTGTAAAAGACAATGAGCCCTTCGACGTGGCTCTGCGCCGTTTCAAGCGCACCATCGAAAAACTCGGCCTGCTGACCGACCTGCGTGCCCGGGAGTTTTACGAAAAGCCCACCGCAGAGCGCAAGCGCAAGAAGGCAGCCGCCGTCAAGCGCAACTACAAGCGTATCCGCTCGATGCAATTGCCTAAAAAGCTGTACTAAAAAGTACGCGCCTCACGGCAAACCAAAAGCCCGCACGAGGACGCTCTGCGGGCTTTTTAACTTTTTACTGTTGGAGAACACCATGTCCCTCAAAGACCAGATCACCGAAGACATGAAAACCGCCATGCGCGCCAAGGACAGCGAGCGCTTGGGCACCATACGGCTGCTGCTGGCTGCGCTCAAGCAAAAAGAGGTTGACGAACGCGTGGTGCTCGACGATGCCGCCGTGGTCGCCATCGTTGACAAGCTGATCAAGCAGCGCAAAGACTCGATTGAAGCTTTCCAGAAAGCCGAGCGCAAAGACCTGGCCGACAAGGAAGCCGCCGAGCTGGTGGTGCTGCAGGCCTATCTGCCAGCCCGTCTGAGCGCTGATGAAGTGACGGCGGCCGTCAAAGCCATCGTCGCCGAACTGGGTGCCACCGGCCCCGGCGACATGGGCAAGGTCATGGGCGCGGTGAAAGCCAAGCTGGCCGGCAAGGCCGATATGGGTCAGGTATCAGCTGCGGTGAAGGCGGCGCTTGCGGGCTGAGGGGAGGAGCAGCGCCGCGTGACTCTTCGGTCGCGGGCTTCGAGCCCGCTCCCTCGCTCCTGACTTCGCTGGTCGATCTCCGCCAGGCGGGGCCCCTCGCCCCGCGCTGCGTCAGGATCCGGCAATTTTCATTCTGTTGATCAGGATGGATCCGACGCTTTTGGCCCCATAGTTGTACACATCCGCGCCCACGGCCTGAATGCCCATCAGCATGTCTTTAAGGTTGCCGGCAATCGTGATTTCTTCGACCGGAAAGGCGATCTGCCCTTTTTCGACCCAAAAACCGGACGCGCCACGCGAGTAGTCGCCGGTCACGTAGTTCACGCCCTGCCCCATCAGTTCGGTCACAAACAAGCCCGTGCCCAGTTTCTTCAACATGGCGTCAAGGTCATCGCCCGCTTTGGTCTGGCGGCTGCTCATCACCAGGTTGTGTGAACCGCCGGCATTGCCGGTGGTGCGCATGCCCAGCTTGCGTGCCGAGTACGTGCTTAGAAAGTAACCTCGCACAATACCCGCCTCGACAACATTGCGCGCCCGGGTTTTGACCCCTTCTTCGTCGAACGGCGCGCTGCCCTTGCCCTTGCGCTGATGCGGGTCCTCGGCGATGTCAATATGGTCAGGAAACGCGGCTTTACCCAAACTGTTTAACAGAAACGTGCTTTTACGGTAAAGAGCGCCGCCACTGACGGCTTGGACAAACCCCCCCAGCAGGCCGGCAGCCAGAGGAGATTCAAACAGCACCGGGCATTGGGTGGTTTTGATCTTGCGGCTTTTCAGGCGTGCCAAGGCGCGCTCGGCCGCATAACGGCCTACAGATTCGGGGCTGGCAAGGTCCGCTGCGTCGCGCATGGAGCTGTACCAGGCGTCACGTTGCATGTTGCTGCCCTTGCCGGCAATCGGCGCGACAGAAATACTGTGGCGTGAGCTTGCGTAACCGCCCCTGAAGCCGCGGGTATGGGCGCTGAAAAAGTGGCTTTGCTGTGCCGACACGCCTGCGCCTTCGCTGTTGGTGATCAGGCGCGATGTGCTCAGCGCCGCGGCCTCGCACTGCAGCGCCAGCGTTGCAGCCTGCGCAGAGTCGATGGCCCACGGGTGAAACAGGTCCAGATCCGGGTGCACTCGGGCAATGTCGCGGTCTGCCGGCAATCCTGATGTTTTGTCTTCGGCCGTAAAGCGAGCAATGTCATAGGCCGCCTGTACGGTCTGCTGGATGGCAGCTTTGGAAAAATCACTGGTGGCGGCATTGCCGCGTTTTTGTCCCACATAAACGGTGATGCCGAGGGATTTGTCCCGGTTGCGTTCGACGTTTTCGAGCTCGCCCTTGCGCACACTGACGCTCAGGCCGCAGCCCTCGGAGGCTTCCGCAGCGGCATCGGTAGCGCCTATCTTTTTGGAATGGGCCAGCGCGGTATCAACCAGGTCTTCGAAAAATTCGCGGTGATAGCTGAAGCCTGATTCGGGTTGGGCTGGTTGTTTTGAGTGGGCGATCGTCTTGGGGGTCTTGAGGGTCATATGGGTAGCTATGATACTGACTGCTATGAACAACAAGACGATTAAAGGCTATTGGTCCAACGGCCGCTTCGTGAAACCCGAAGAAATTGCCTTAGAAGAGGTGGGGCCACCGAGCAAAACTCAACTCAAGGCAGAGGCCGACGAAAAGCAGGCTCTGGGTGAAGCCCTGCTCACACTGCGTGCAGACCTGATGGCCAGGCTTGACCTGCCTGAAAAACTGCTGGACGCCATTGCCCAGGCCAAAAAAATCACGAATTTCGAGGGCAAGCGGCGGCAGATGCAGTTCATCGGCAAGCTGATGCGCCCGCTCGACGCCGAGCCGATACGGGCCGCCATTGACGAGCAAAAAAACGGTTCAGCGCAGCTGACCCTGGCGCTGCACCTGGCCGAGCAATGGCGCGACAAGCTGATCGCATCGGACGATGCGCTGGGCGCCTGGCTAACAGAACATCCCGACACTGACTCCCAGCAGCTGCGCGCGCTGATCCGTCAGGCCCGCAAGGACGCCAAGCCTGAAAAACCTGGCGAAGCCCCGCGCCACGCCAAGTCCTACCGCGAAATTTTTCAACTGGTGCGCCAAGCGCTTTCGCAGGAAAGCGAGTGAGCGCCGTGCATGACCCGGTCAAAATCGGCATCGTCTCGGTCAGCGACCGGGCTTCCAGCGGCGTCTACGAAGACAAGGGCCTGCCTGCACTCCGGGACTGGCTGACACGCGCCCTGCTCAACCCCATCACGTTTGTAGAGCGCCTGATCCCCGACGAGAAGGACCGCATCAGCGCCACCCTGATCGAATTGGTCGATGCACAGTGCGCTCTGGTGCTGACCACAGGCGGCACCGGCCCCGCCCTGCGCGATGTGACGCCAGAGGCCACGCTGGCGGTGGCTCATCGGGAAATGCCGGGGTTTGGCGAGCAGATGCGCCAGATCAGCCTGAAATTTGTGCCCACAGCGATCCTGTCGCGTCAGTGCGCCGTCATTCGGAACCAAAGCCTGATTCTGAACCTGCCCGGTCAACCCAAATCGATTCAGGAAACCCTGGAGGGCCTGAAAAACGAGGCCGGCGAATCGACGGTTTCAGGGATTTTTTCTGCCATTCCCTACTGCATTGACCTCATAGGCGGACCCTATCTTGAGAGTGATCCGGCCGTCTGCAAGGTGTTCAGGCCAAAATCGGCGCTGCGCGTCCCGGCTGGCTCCTGAGCCCGTGGGATACACGCCATAGGTGGGTGCCGCATAAAATATCGGGCCTGCCCTACGGCGGTGATTTAGTATGGGTACCACCCCGCTCTCGCCATGCCCCAATCCGACCCCTCCGAATCCACCTATCTGCTGACATCAGAACTGGTTGAAAAGCCTCAAGTTCACGGGCTGCGGAACCTCTTGTTTTTGTTGCTGCTCGGCCTGCCGGTCTTGTTGGCCCTGTCGGTTATCAACAGCAGCGGCGGGGTGCAAATCGGCATTGTGCTTGTAGCCATAGGCCTGACCGGCGTGGCTTATTGGCTCTTGCACAAAGGGCACCATCTGTGGTCGTACTACATGGTGGTTTTCATGCTGCTGGCTTGCTCCACAGCGGGCATGCTGGCCTTTGGGTCCGTTCGCAGCGCGCTGTTACTGGGTTTTGCGGGGGCGCTGGTTACTGCGGGCATGCGGCTTGGGAAAAAGGCGCTGATCGTTACGGTTGCAAGCAGCTTGGGTATTCTGGGCGCACTGATCTGGGCGGAGGCGTCCGGGCTGTTGGGCCAGCCCAATTTCGCGGTGGGCATCAGAGTCTGGGTAATCCAGGCGCTGCTTTTGACCGGCATTGCCGTCAGTGTTTACTCCAGCCGGCAAGTTGTATTGCGGGCACTGCGCGAACAACTATCAGAGTTGACATTGCGCGAAAAGGCAGAGGAGCAACTTCGCGCCAGCGAAGACCGGTTCAGCCGCATTTTCCGCAGCAGTCCGGCTGCAATTGTGGTGACGACTCTGGCCGACATGAAGCTACTGGATGTCAACCCTGCTTTCGAGCGCATGTACGGATACACGCGCGAAGAAATCATCGGTCAGACGGACGCCATGTTGTGGGACGATCCGAAAGTACGCCGACGCTTCCGTCTGCAAATGGAAGCGACAGGTCGAACGATCAACTTTCCACTGCAAGCGCGCGCCAAAGATGGCCGTGTGATCCACGTCCTCCTGTCGACCGAGGTTGAAGGCCAGGGGAAGGACAGTATCGTTGTCTCCACCATCACGGACGTCACCGCGGAAACCCAGGCCAGACTGGCCGCCAGGCAGTCTGCAGAATTGTTTTCGAAAGCGTTTGAATTCAGCCCGATCAACATGACCATCACGCGCGTCTCAGACGGCAAGTTTCTTGCAGTCAATGGAGCCGACGACACCGTGCAGGGTTTCAAGCCCGAGGAACTGCGGGGGCAAACATCGGTCGATGCCGGCGTCTGGCCAAGTCAGCAGGCGCGCATGGAATTTGTTGCTGATTTGCGTGATCAGCGCTACATCAGCCGCGAGACTCAGATGCGCCACAAAAATGGCCACATGGTGGACTGCCGCATGTGGGCAGTCATAGTTGACATTGCCGGTGAGCCTTGCGTTCTCAGTTCCACAATCAACATTTCCAAGCACAAACGGCGTGAAGCGCTCCTGATCGACGTCGCCAAAGGTCTGGCATCAGAGACCGGGGAGGCCTTCTTTCGCTCCGTGGTGCAGCACCTTGGCCAGGCGATTGAAGCTGACTTGGTCATCGTGGGGGAAACCTCGCATGACCACACAAGTGTCACATCGCTTGCAATGCTCCAGGACGGACTGCTGCAACCTCCCATTCAATACGAACTGGACGGAACTCCGTGCGACCAGACGATGGGCCAGAATGATGTGTGCGTGTATGGCCAAGACATCCAAACACTGTTTCCGCAAGACCCTTTTTTGGTCGAAGGTAATTACCACGCGTATACCGGCGTAGCGCTTCGTGATGCCGACGGCACACCCATTGGCATCGTCAACGCATTCTGGAGACAACCTAAGGAGCCATCACCCGACCGGGAAGCCTTGATGCAGATTTTCGCCAGTCGCATCAATGCCGAACTGGTTCGCCTGCGTCGGGACCGGGAAATTACCCGGCTTCACGAAACATTGGAGCAACGTGTCGAAGAGCGTACAGCCCAGCTCAAGGCGACCGACGCGGAACTGGAGTCATTTGGCTATTCAGTGTCCCACGATCTGCAGTCGCCACTGCGCAGCATTGAAGGCTTCAGCGTGCTGCTGAGACGCCGACTCAAAGGCAAACTCAGCAATGAGGAAGAACGTCTGTTCGACCGCGTGACCGTCAACGTTTTGCGCATGCACCAGCTGATCAACGACTTGCTGGCGCTGACCCGGGCGAGCAAAGGCAAACTGGCGTTTGAACAGGTCAATCTCAGCGCCATGGCGCACCAGGTTATTGCCCAGGAACGCCAACGCGAGCCGGAGCGCCACGTGCAGGTCATCATTCACCCCGGCATCAGCGCCCGATGCGACAGCAAGTTCGCCCGCATTATTCTGGAACACCTGATCGGCAACGCCTGGAAATACTCACGCTCACGAACCGATGCAAAAATTGAGTTCGGCTCGCTTTCCGCTCGTGAACAAGGCCGCAAGATACTCTTTGTTCGCGATAACGGTGTTGGTTTCAACATGGCCTATTCAGCCAGTCTGTTCAAACCCTTTCACCGCTTGCACCATGACTCCGAGTTTGAAGGCAGCGGTATCGGACTGGCGACGGCGCACCGCGTTCTGGAACGACACGGCGGCATGATCCGCGCCGAGTCGCTCGAAGGCAAGGGCGCATGCTTTTATTTCTCCTTCGATCCGCAGTTGGGTACTGGCGTTTGACTTAGCCTGCTCACCCCGCACAAACCGGCGAGGGTCGCAACGGTCAGGGCTGGGTGGGTCCCACGCCCTCGGCAATGACGATTTGCTCGAGTACAGCGCGCGGATCGGTATTGTGGGCAAATCTTCTGACTTCTGCCTGATCCGTTTCACTGATTTCCATGCTCTCTGCGATCTTTCCCAGCAGACGCAGCATGGCGGTCATTTCCCGCTCATTGAGCAGGTTGATTTGCAGATCCAGGTTGTGGCGCCTTTCGCTCTCTTCACTGGAAACACTTTGCCCGATCATGATGAAAAACGACAGAAATATCGCCTCCAGCGATACCACCAATGTGAGAAAGGTAAATGGGAAAGGGTCAAAAGCCAG
Organism: Polaromonas sp.; assembly: GCA_046598365.1. GTDB lineage: Bacteria > Pseudomonadota > Gammaproteobacteria > Burkholderiales > Burkholderiaceae_C > Polaromonas. Next base: position 6,561 of record JBKJIV010000112.1, read on the forward strand.
CGAGGTCGAATTCAATGCGATCCAGCCGGCAAAAAAAAGCGCATGAACCACCAGCGTGGTCCCTCTGGAACAGAACCCGGCTATGGCGGACGAGGCGCGGGAAGCCATCGGTTGCATGGCTTTGCGTTCGCGCTGCATGCGCAAAATATCCTCAATATTTTTGCGGGTGAAAGCCTCAATCGCCTCGCTTCGTCGCTCTCCCGTTTTTTCAGCTTGCGGCATATAGACTTTGAGCCATTGTCACCAGCCGCGGCGGCTGCTTTTCAGCCGCCGCGGCATCGTCAATTGAATTAAACCGATACTTCGTAGTTGGCGATCAGCTCTTCCTTGAGCGTTTTGAGTTCGTCAACCATGCCTTTCAGGTCCATGTCGCTCTTGCGGGCTTTGGGGAACATTTCGTCGCGCTCTTCTTCCACATGGTGGTCGATGTATTCGCCGAGAACGATGACTTTGGCATCAAACAATTCTTCCTCCGCGCTCATCTCAGTGATCTGCGCGATCAGGTCTTTGGCGCTGGCATGCTCAACTTCGGCTTCATTGAGCAGGTCATCGTCAGAAATCGCCTCGCGCGCTGCGGGGTAGAAAATTTGCTCTTCCAGTTCTGCGTGGATGGTCAATTCCATGCAGATTTTGTCGGCCAGAGCCTTGCGGGCCTCTGCCGGTGCGTCGGCTTCGCACAGTTTTTTGAACTCGGTGAATAGTTTTTTAACAACCACGTGATCTGCATCCAGCAGGTCTACGGCGTCGTTCTTCTTGGCAGGTGCTTTGCTCATGGAGATTTCCTTGATTCGTGGGCGATCTGATGATCAACAACGGTGCAAAAAAGCACCGAGTGGCTGGCAGGATGCCAATCACGAAATGACTTTAGGCAGCTGGAAAAAAGCGGATTGTCGGACGCGGTTTAACTTCTTGTAGGACGAACTCTGCCGGGTCGGGGGGGGATGAAAAGCAAGTGCGACAGCTTGTTAAAGGCTCGATTGCTGAAAAGCATCCTGGAAAACTTGCAACTAAACGAACGAGTAAATCAAACGATTTCGCGTCGTTGCGGCCTGACAGGCCTACATCGGTTGAGGGGTGGGCTGAACCTGGCCGGGATTGGGCGGTGTTGCAAGGGGAGCCACGGGCTCCGGGGGAGGAACGTTGGGGTCGGTCGCCATGCCAATGCTTGCCTGGCTATTGAGCCAATGTGCCGCCACTGGTTTTGGTGAAGACACAGTTTCAAACATCGCTCACAGCCCCGTTACGATCCACGGTGCCGTTTCCGTCACCAGCGCCGCAGCGGCTGCCACGCTGGCGCCCACTACCGAGAGATAAGCCAAACCAGCGGCCACCAGAGTGCGAGCCCTGGCGGGTTTGGATGGACGGTTCAGAGGGGTTTGGAGTTTCATGGCGGTGTCCTGGAAGAAGTTATCTCCATGATCACCGGGGGGTGCGGCTGCGTTTATAGGCCGCGAAGCCTTCTGATTGTCGGTATCCGGCTGACAAGAGGCGAGGACGCCTGGGCCTGCTACAAGGAATGCGCCAACCCGCTCACCAGCGTCACCAGCGCAATACCCACCGCCAACCAGCAAATCTGGGCGCCGGTTTCGCGCGCGCTCAAGCGCTTTTGCAGTTGGGGAATCAAGTCGGCCAGTGCCACATAGAGGAAGCTGCTGGAGGCCACCACCAGAAAATAGGGCAGCCAGCTGCTGAGCATGTCGACCAGGAAGTAGCCCACCAGCCCGCCCAACGCCGTAACGGCGCCCGCCAGCGACACCTTGACCAGCGCTGCGCGCTGGTCGCTGGAGGTCTGGCGCAGAACCACCAGATCGCCCATGTGGTGAGGGATTTCATGCGCCAGCACGGCCAGCGAAGTGATGATGCCCAGGCGCATGTCCGCGGCAAACGCCGAGGCAATCAGGATGCCGTCGCCAAATGCGTGCACGCTGTCCCCTGTCAGCACTGCCCAGCTGCCGGAACGCGCCTCGTGGTGGTGGTTGTGGTGATGGTGCGAATGATGATGCGCGTGATCCAGCGGACCAGGTGAGGTGTGAACACGTTCGGCACGAATCGAATTGGCTGTACGCACCGGCGCCATGACGTCGCCCATGTCACCCTCATCTGCGCGCGGGCCGTGGTGCTCGTGCCCGTGGTGGTACAGCTCTGCCTTGTCCAGCAGAAAGAAAAATACCAGTCCTATCAGCAAGGTCGCGAACAGCTCTTTGGCGCCAGCCTGGCTTTCAAAGGCCTCTGGCAGCAGGTGCATGAAGGCGGTGGCCAGCAAGGCGCCGGCGGCCAGGCTGAGCATGTGCGTGGTGTAGCGCGCCAACATGCCGAAGCTGAGCAAGGCAGCCAGCCAGACGCTGCCGATGCCCGCAGCCAGGGTCCCCACCAATATCGCTATCAAAACCATAGCTTGTTGCGCTCGTATTTATTGGGCCAGTGCCCGAAATCATTCAGAAAATATCCATGGAGGTTACACCACCAACCGCACACACGACAAAACCCCGGACGCTGCATCCAATGCCTGCGGCCGGGGTAGTCTTTATCTTATCGTGGCTGTAAAGCCCCCACGGTGGAATGCGGCCTCCCCCGGTTGCGCTCACGACTCACTGGGCCACCATGAAAAAAGCCGCCGGCCCTTTCGGGCTCAGCGGCTTGCAGCCTGCCGCGAAAACTCAGGCCACGCCGTGCGACTTGAACCATTCCACTGCGCGCTTGAAACCGTCATCGGCCGCGTCCTTGCGGTAGCTGGGGCGGTAGTCGGCGTGGAAAGCGTGGGGGGCTTGCGGATAAACAACAAACTCGGAGCTGGCTGCGGCTTTGTTGCCTTTGGCGCCGGCCTCGGCCATTGCATCTTTCATCTGGTTGACGGTGGTCAGCGGAATACCGCCATCCTGCCCGCCGTACAGGCCGAGCACTGGCGCCTGCAAACTGGCTGCCAGGTCGAGCGGGTGCTTGGGCGTCAGAGCCGATGGCTGGCCAACCAGGCGGCCATACCAGGCCACGCCGGCTTTGACATTCTTGCTTTGCGCAGCATACAGCCAGGTAATACGGCCGCCCCAGCAGAAGCCGGTGATGCCAACCTTCCTGGCATTGCCACCATTGGCACCCGCCCACTTCACGGCGCCGTCCAGATCGGCCATGACTTGCGCGTCAGGGACTTTGGAGACGACTTCGGCCTGGAGCTTGGCGATTTCGTTGTACTTGCTGGGGTCGCCCTGGCGCGCATACAGCTCGGGCGCAATCGCCAAATAGCCGGCCTTGGCAAAACGCCGCGCCGTGTCGGCAATGTACTCGTGCACCCCAAAAATTTCCTGAATCACCAGAATGACAGGCAGATTGGTTTTGCCGGCAGGCGCGGCGTAATAGGCTGGAACTTTGAAACCATTGACTTCAAACGTGATTTCTCCGGCTTTCAGGCCCTCAGCGGAGGTCTTGATGGCCGTCTGCGCCATGATGGGCATGGCGGTTGCGGCATAACCCACGCCCAGCGCCGCTTTCAGCGCGGTGCGGCGGGAGGCTCCCTTTTCAGTGCTTTGGCCGGGAAGAAGCGAATCAAACTCGGATTTCTGGTCAACATTCAGCATGGGATTCCTTTGGAGTTGGTGGATTAGTGGGTGGAAGTCTATGCGGTCGCAAAAATTCTTGCTCGTTCAGGGAAATACCCTAGGGTATTCCCGAAAGGAGCAGGCTAATGCGCCTTTTCCCAGTTGTCACCCATGCCGATCTCGGCCAGCAAGGGCACCTTCAGGTCGGCCACCCCAGCCATGAGACGTGGAATTTCGGTGCGCACCCATTCCACCTCGCCTTCCGGCACTTCAAACACCAACTCATCGTGCACCTGCATGATCATTTTCGTGGCCCGGTTTTCCGCATCCAGCACCTCCTGCACCTTGACCATGCTGAGCTTGATCAAGTCCGCAGCCGTGCCCTGCATGGGCGCGTTGATAGCGGCGCGCTCAGCACCGCCACGGCGCGGGCCATTGGGTGAATTGATTTCGGGCAAATAAAGGCGCCGGCCAAACACGGTCTCGACGTAGCCCAGGCTTTTGGCAGACAGCTTGGTCTCATCCATGTAGTTCTTGACACCAGGGTACCGCTGGAAATACTTGTCGATATAGGCAGCAGCGGCCTTGGTCTCAATCCCCAGGTTGCGCGCCAGCCCAAAACTGCTCATGCCATAAATAAGGCCGAAATTGATGACCTTGGCATACCGCCGCTGCTCGCTGCTGACCTGGTCCACCGGCACACCAAACACCTCGGCGGCGGTGGCGCGGTGCACATCCAGTCCATCGGTGAAAGCACGCAAAAGCGCCTCGTCCCCACTGATGTGGGCCATGATGCGCAGCTCGATCTGGGAATAGTCGGCGCTTGCAATCAAGCTGCCGCTGGACGCAACAAAGGCCTCGCGAACCCGACGTCCCTCGGCGGTTTTGACAGGAATATTTTGCAGATTGGGGTCGTTACTCGACAAACGACCGGTCACCGCCACGGCCTGCGCGTAGTGGGTGTGCACCCTGCCGGTTTTCGGAAGAGCCAGTTGGGCCAGTTTGTCCGTGTAGGTACCCTTGAGTTTGCTGAGCGATCGGTGCTCCAGCAGCTTGGCTGGCAAGGGGTAATCCTCGGCCAGCTTTTCCAGCACCTCTTCATCGGTGCTGCGTGCGCCACTCGGTGTTTTCTTGACAACCGGCATGCCCAGCTTGTCAAAGAAAATTTCGCCCAACTGCTTCGGGCTTCCCAGGTTAAAGGGCTGCCCAGCAATCTCGTAAGCCTCGGCTTCAAGCTGCAGGATGCGCTGGCCCAACTCGTGGCTTTGCGCGGCCAGCATGGGGGCGTCGATCAACACCCCGTTGCGCTCGATGCGGTACAGAGCTTCGCTGCTTTTCATCTCCAGCTCATAAATGAAACGCAACTTGTCGTTGGCCTGCAACTGCGGCCACAACACACGGTGCACGTCCAGGGTCTGGTCCGAGTCTTCGCACGAATATTCCGCGGCCTTGGCAATGTCGACCTGGTTGAACTTGATCTGGTGCGCGCCCTTGCCGCACAGGTCTTCGTAGTTAATGCCGCTGCGCCCCACGTGTCGCTCTGCCAGACTGGCAAGGCCGTGCGGTTTGTGCACCTCCAGCACGTAACTTTGGAGCATGGTGTCATGGGCATAGCCCTGCACTTCAATGCCATGGTTGGCAAACACATGACGGTCGTATTTCACGTGTTGCCCCAGCTTGGGCTTGGCCGGGTTTTCCAGCCAGGGCTTGAGGCGCGCCAGAACCTCGTCGCGTGGCAACTGTGTGGGCGCATCAGGATAGTCGTGTGTCAACGGAATGTAGGCCGCCTCGCCCGGTAGCACACTGAAACTCACGCCGACAATTTCCGCGCGCATTTCGTCCAGCGAAGTGGTTTCGGTATCCACGGCCACCAAATCCGCCGCGTCAATTTTCGCCAGCCAGCTGTCCAGTACTTCCCACGTCAATATCGTCTCGTATTGCAGGTTGGTGGTGCGCTCGACCAGCGGCAGAGTCGCTGCGGCAGGTTCGTCAAAAAGTCCTGGCGACGTGTCTGCGTTTTTGTTTTTGTTGGCTGCTGGTGCCTGCCTGCCGTTGGGTCCGCCCGTCAGTTCAGGCGGCGTGCTCTCTGGGCTGATCTGCCTGACCAAGCCCTTGAAGCCATATTTTTCGTAAAAATGCGTCAAGGCCTCTGTTTGCTGGGGGCCCATGGAGATGGAGTCCAGGGCAGGCAGCCCGTCCACGTGGTCGATCAGGTCGCAGTCCTTCTTGATTGTGAGCAACTCCCGGCCTTTGGGAAGCCAGTCCAGACTTTGGCGAAGGTTGTCACCGACAACGCCCTTGATCTCGCCAGCGCGCGCTACCAGCGCATCGAGTGAGCCGTATTCCTGCAACCATTTCACCGCGGTCTTGGGACCGACTTTGGGGACGCCCGGTACGTTGTCCACCGCGTCTCCCACCAGGGTCTGGTAGTCCACCATCAGCCGCGGCGGCACGCCAAACTCGGCCTCAACGCCCGCAAGGTCGCGCCGCCGGTCGTTCATGGTGTCGATCACCGTGATGTTTTCATCCACCAACTGGCTCAGGTCCTTGTCGCCGCTAGAAATAATGACCTCGACGCCCTGGGTTGACGCCATGCAGGCCAAGGTTCCAATCACATCGTCGGCCTCGACGCCCGGCACGTTCAGCACCTTCCAGCCCAACAGCTGCACCACCTCGTGAATCGGTTCTACCTGGCTGCGCAGGTCGTCGGGCATGGGAGAGCGCTGGGCCTTGTATTCCGGGTACAACGCATCGCGAAACGTCGGCCCCTTGGCGTCAAACACGCAGGCAGCGTAGTCGGCGCGCACGTCCTTGCGCAGCTTTTGCATCATGTTGATCATGCCGCGTATGGCCCCTGTGGCTGGGCTGGCCGGATCGCCGGGGTTGGCGCGAAGGTCAGGCATGGCATGGAATGCCCGGTACAGGTAGCTGGAGCCGTCCACCAGCAGGAGTGTTTTTTTGTCGGTGCTCATCGGGTCAATTGTCACCGCTTTGGCAGGTGTATCCATGCCGCCGCCAGCCCTCTACAATGCAGGCATGCAACACCCTATTTGCTCCATTTTGCTCGCCGGTGCCTCTCTGGCAATGGTTTGCGCTCCCGGCTTGGCTCAAACCGCAGCGCCCACTCCGGCAAAGACGCCACTGCTGGAACCCGGCACCAATCCGGCCAGCAGCCGGCCCGAGCCCACGATTCAACGCATCAGGGTGGAAGACGCAGGTTCACGCGTTGACGAAGTGCGCGTGGGGGGCGAAACACAGAGCATCACGGTCCAACCGAAACTCAATGTACCCGCCTATGAAGTTCTGCCCACTGATGGCACCGGGGGCGGTGGTAACGGGCCTTCGCAGTCCGGCGCCGGCGCCGCCGGCAAACGCGTCTGGAACGTGCTGAAGTTCTAGTTTCCGGCTTCCAGATCAGGCATGGCCGTTTATACCGAAGTCTCGTTTGACGAGGCCGCGCCCCTGTTGCAGTCGCTGGGATTGGGGTCGCTACAAACCATCACCGCCTGCAGTGGCGGCATCGAAAACACCAACTATTTCGTGGACACCGATCAGGGCCGCTACGTGCTCACCCTGTTCGAGCGATTGACTTCTGAGCAGTTGCCGTTTTACCTGCATCTGATGAAACACCTGGCCCAGCGCGGTATTGCCGTGCCCGAGCCCCAAGCTGTCACCACAGGCGATCCCGCGAATCCCGGCGATATTTTGCTGAAACTCAACGGCAAACCGGCAGCAGTGGTCGACCGCCTGCGCGGTCGCAGCGAGCTGTCACCCACGCCAGCGCATTGCGCAGCGGTCGGTCAGATGCTGGCGCGCATGCATCTCGCAGGGCTGGACTACCCCCGCCAGCAAGCCAACTTGCGCGGCCTTAGCTGGTGGAACGAGACTGTGCCCGTGGTTTTGCCCTACCTCGCTCCGGAGCAAAGTCGCCTGATCCTGTCCGAGCTGGCCTATCAGAACCATGTAGCAGCCTCATCGGCCTATCAGGCGCTGCCCCGGGGACCTGTGCATGCCGACCTGTTTCGCGACAACGTGATGTTTGACAAGCGGGGCGACACGCTGGAATTGACAGGGTTTTTCGACTTTTATTTTGCGGGATGGGACACCTGGCTGTTTGACATCGGCGTCAGCCTGAACGACTGGTGTATTGACCTGGCTACCGGTACCCAGGATAAGGCGCGCTCGGACGCCTTCATGGCGGCCTACCAGGCTGTGCGTCCTTTGACTGCGCAGGAGCGGACCTTGCTGCCGGCCATGCAGCGGGCGGGGGCGCTGCGGTTCTGGACCTCGCGACTGTGGGACTTTCACCTGCCACGCGAAGCCGCCCTGCTGCAAGCGCATGACCCCGGGCATTTTGAGCGTGTCCTGCGCCAAAGGGTGGCCCACCCCTATAGTTTGCAGTCCTGAGCCAGCGCATACCCGCTTCGCAAGAAAGTTGCCGGCCGTCCTCTATTTGAAGCAAACTGCGCCAACACCGTTAAATTATTCACTGAGTCGCCCATTTTTGTGTGGCTCCGATGAACTTGCTCCCCACTGAATCACCCAACACGCTACTTCTGTAATGAAATTAAACATCGTCCCCGCACGCACTGGCATCACATGGGTCAAGCTTGGCATTCAAACTTTTTTCAAGCAGCCGCTGGCATTAACGGGGCTGTTTTTTCTGTACATGGCCGCCGCGACGATCTCGTCCCTGATTCCGTTTATTGGCGTGGTCATTGCGCTGGCGCTCGTGCCTGCGGCCACGTTGGGTTTGATGGCAGCTACGCAAGTCGCCATCGCCGGCCGCTTTCCAATGCCCGCCGTGTTAATCAGCGCGTTTCGGGCCGGTCAGCAACGCGCGCGGTCGATGCTGGTGCTGGGTTTTCTTTATGCGGCAGCCTGCCTTGTGATCGTATCGATCGTGCCGCTGTTCTTCGACCTGCCAGTCACCGCCGAAAACGCGCTGGCGCCCGAAATGCAGGGGGTGATGCTGGCCGTTCTGGTTTTATACATGCCGGTTTCGATATTGTTTTGGCATGCCCCCGCGCTGGTTCACTGGCACGGTGTAGCCCCTGTCAAAAGCCTGTTTTTCAGCGCGGTCGTGTGTTTTCGAAATGCGGGGGCGTACACCCTGTTCGGCTTGACCTGGATGGTGGTGCTGGTGATCATGGGTTTGGTTGTGAGTCTCGCCGCAGGCCTTGTTGCAGGGCCCAAAGCTGCCGCAACGCTGCTCATGCCGGTCGCCTTGCTGATGGCAGCCATGTTTTCGACCTCGCTGTACTTCACCTTTCGCGACAGTTTTGAAGAGCCCGTGATAACAACCGACGATACCCCCACCCCAGGAGAGACTCCATGACACAGCACCTGCTGCAAGGCCGACAAGAAAAAGAATTGTTGTGGTTTCAACGGCGCGACACGCTCAAGGCCGCCGCCGCCTGGCTCGCTATGGGGGGCTTGCCCGCAGCGATGGCTCAGCAACGCAGCAACATTGTGCAGCTCACTGGCGATGCCACGATCAACGGCAACCGGCTGAGTCCGCAGCAGACCATCCAGACCGGCGATGACATCCAGACCGGTCCGGGCAGCAACCTCATTTTTGTGATTGGAAATTCCTCTTTCCAGGTGCGGCAAAACTCCACCTTGTCGGTCGAGCGCGGCAGCACACTCAATGCCGTCAGCGTACTGCGTCTGATCACAGGTGCTGTGGGCAGCGTTTGGGGCAAGGGCGTCAACCGCAGCATCGTCATGCCCACGTTGACGGCAGGCATTCGCGGCACGGGCGTCTATGCGGAGGTTTTTGCCGATCGCGGCGGCCGCAACTATTTCTGCAATTGCTACGGCACGGTGGACGTGGCCGCGGGGACCGAAAAAGTGGTGTCAGAGGCCCAGTATCACCAGGCCTTTTGGGCCGACGCCGACCCCCAAAATGGCCGATTCCTGAGCCCGGCCGGGGCCATTAACCATAGCGATGAAGAGCAGGAGTTTCTGGCCCGTCTGATTGAACAGCGGACCTACTGGGAAATCGTCGGCCGAAAAGGCAATCGGGACGGCAGCGGGACGATGACTTATTGATCTATCGTCCCAGCTTCACGGCCTGCTGAGCGCAGCAAGCCCTGCACGAGCCGAGCGGCGTGGCTGAGGCGCATTGTGCTGTTTAGTTTTTCGTATGGGCCTTGTAGGCAGCGATTGATTTGCTGAGGTCGGCATATTCTTCGCAGGTTCTGTTACCGCAGATTTTTTCCAGCTCAGCCAGATGTCTCTCCGCCTCCCGCAGTCGCTTTTCCATGAGAAAGGCCTCACCGATGTATTCGTGCGCGCCCTTGTGCCGGGGATCGATTTTTAACGCCGTGTAGTAGTGCTCGAACGCCTTGGTGATGTCAGGCGTGGCGCGCTTTCGATAGCTGTAGCCGAGCAGGTTGTGCACATCAGCGTTGAGCGGCTCTTCCCGCGCGGCCGTACTCAGCTCGAAAATGGCGAGGTTCCAATCCTTTGCAGCAATCGCTGTGCGGGCAGAGGCCAGCCGGTCGCTGACTGAGGGAATGATGCCGGGGGAATCACGGGCATGGGCCAAAGAGCTGCAAGCCAAAATGGCAATCAAGAAAGTCTTGAAGTTCATCGCGAGTTCTCCGAAAGTCGGCGTTGTTGCCGACGGTAGTAACACCACAAAACGCCAACTGGATGGGGGGCGTGAAGACCCGGTTCAGACCACCGGCGTCAGTTTGGCAACGCTCAGCGCCAACCACTTGACGCCGTGGCGGGTGAAATTGATTTGGGCGCGGGCATCATCGCCGCTACCCTCCAGCATCATCACCTTGCCCTCGCCAAACTTGGCGTGAAACACTTCCATCCCGTTTTTCAGGCCATGGGCAGGCGCATTGCGTTGCACGGGAACCGGGGGATTGGCAAAACGCTCGCCCGTCGAAACTCTCGACGCAAAAGCGCTCTTGGCCCAATCACCACGGGAACTGTCGCCTCCTGAATTGCCAGCGCCAGCCCAGCCACCCGAGTGCCCGCCGTAAGCTGAAGCAAAGCCCTGATTTTTCGGGGTGATCCATTTCAATGCAGCCTCAGGCAACTCTTCGAAAAAACGGCTCTTCAAGTGATAGCGGGTCTGGCCATGCAACATGCGGGTTTGCGAATGACTCAGATACAAGCGCTGTCGCGCACGTGTGATGGCCACATACATCAGCCGACGTTCTTCCTCCAGCCCGTCCTGGTCACTCATGGAGTTTTCATGGGGAAACAAACCCTCTTCCATGCCTGTGATAAACACGCAGTCAAACTCCAGCCCCTTGGAAGAATGCACCGTCATCAGTTGCACGGCGTCCTGCCCGGCTTGCGCCTGGTTGTCGCCGGATTCGAGTGCCGCGTGGGTCAAAAATGCGACCAGCGGTGACAGCGTTTCTCCGGTTTCCGCATCGGGGGCCAGTAGCTCGGGCAAGGGTTCATTGGTCAAGGGATTGGAAAGATCAATCCCTTGACTGGCTGGTGACTGGATCAAGGGTGCGCCCAGTTCATCGACGGGCAATGCAACGGCGTCGCGACCAAAGCCTTCCATGCTGACGAAAGATTCCGCGGCGTTGACCAGTTCGCCCAGATTCTCCAGCCGGTCCTGACCTTCTTTTTCCAGCTTGTAATGCTCTTCCAGCCCGCTGTGCTGCAAAACCAGTTCAATGATCTCGCGCAAGCTGAGACCGGGCGTCTGTTCTCGCAGCACATCCAGCTTGGCAACAAATGCACCGAGGTTCGCACCTGCCTTGCCGGTGACAGCGCTCACCGCATCGTGCAGGGAGCACCCCGAGGCGCGTGCAATGTCCTGCAACTGCTCAATGCTGCGCGCACCTATGCCGCGCGGCGGAAAGTTAACGACACGCATGAAACTGGTGTCGTCGTTTGGATTTTCGAGCAGACGCAGATAGGCCAGTGCGTGTTTAATCTCCGCGCGCTCAAAAAAGCGCAAGCCACCATACACACGATACGGAATTCCATTGTTGAACAGCGCCGTTTCCATGACCCGGCTCTGCGCATTGCTGCGATACAGCAGCGCAATTTCCTTGCGGTCCATGCCGTCACGCACCAACTGGCGCACTTCATCGACAAACCACTGGGCTTCAGCAAAATCAGAGCTCGCCTCAAACACACGTACCGGTTCGCCCGGCCCGGCTTCGGTACGCAGGTTTTTGCCGAGGCGCTTGCTGTTGTGACTGATCAGCTCGTTGGCCGAGTCAAGAATATTGCCGAAGCTGCGGTAGTTCCGCTCCAGCTTGATCTGATGCTGAACCTGAAACTCGCGCACGAAGTCGGCCATGTTGCCGACCCGCGCGCCGCGAAAAGCGTAAATGCTCTGGTCATCATCACCTACGGCAATCACAGAGCCACCAGGCATGGCGCTGGCTCCGGCCGCAGCGTCGTCCCCCTGCCCGGCCAGCATCTTGATCCACGCGTATTGCAGCTTGTTGGTGTCCTGAAACTCGTCAATCAGGATGTGGCGAAAGCGCCGCTGGTAATGCTCCCGAACCGGCGAGTTGTCGCGCAATAGTTCGTAACTGCGCAGCATCAGCTCGCCAAAATCAACCACGCCCTCTCGCTGGCACTGCTCTTCATAGAGCGCGTAAATTTCGGCCTTCTTGCGGGTTTCTTCATCACGCACCGCCACATCTTTGGCACGCTGACCATCCTCCTTGCAGCCCGCGATAAACCACATTAGTTGCTTGGGCGGGAAACGCTCGTCGTCGATGTTGAACTGCTTGCACAGGCGCTTGATGGCCGAGAGCTGGTCCTGCGTGTCCAGAATCTGAAACGTGGACGGCAGATTCGCCAGCTTGTAATGAGCACGCAAAAACCGGTTGCACAGGCCGTGAAAGGTACCTATCCACATGCCGCGCACGTTGACGGGCAGCATGGCAGATAGGCGCGCCAGCATCTCCTTGGCGGCCTTGTTGGTAAAAGTAACGGCCAATATGCCACCGGACGACACCTGCCCGGTTTGCAGCAGCCATGCAATACGGGTGGTCAGCACCCGGGTTTTGCCAGAGCCAGCGCCGGCCAGGATCAGTGCATGCGTGTTGGGAAGCGTGACCGCTGCCAGTTGCTCCGGGTTGAGGTTTTGCAGGAGGGGGGAGCTTGGGGCTTCTGGGAACATCCCTCATTGTAGAAAGAACCCCCACACCGGCTGTGCTTGCCTGATGCCCCACAGCGTGGACAGGCTTGCGTTGTGGCCATTTTTGTGCGTGCCCGCACTGCCATGCACTGGAAATGCTCAGAGCGCTGGTCTGGAACCCCTTCGCGACGACTTTTGCGCACCGTTATAGATACCAACAAGGGACTGAAGGCGCGTTTCTGGCTGGCACGGCTTTTGCTGAGCATAACTTGTCATAACAAGTTGGCACTGAAATGAACTCCAAGATCCGCAGCACCGCTTTGCGCGCCGTCCCCGAGCCCTCGCCTCCATCGCTCGAGGTGGTCATGCAACCGCAATCACCGACGCCGCTGTATGCGCAGATCAAGGACATCCTGCGCTCACGCATCCTCGATGGAAGCTATCAGCCACACCAGCAAATGCCCTCTGAGAGCGAGATGATGGCACTCTTCAATGTGAGCCGCATCACGGTGCGCCAGGCATTGAACGACCTGCAAAACGAAGGCCTGATTTTTCGCATGCATGGCAAGGGCACCTTTGTCTCCAAGCCCAAAGCCTTTCAGGACCTGGGGCGGCTGCAGGGTTTTGGCGAAGCGATGCGTCAGATGGGTTACGAGACCTTTGCCCGCGTGGTTTCGATCCGCACCGTAACGCCCACAGCGCAGGTGCAGGAGCGGCTCCAGCTGCCGAAACGGGCACGCGTCACCGAGCTGCAGCGGCTGCGCTTCCTGAACCGCGAACCGATTTCGCTGGACGTCACCTACCTGCCGACTGCTCTGGGCAACCGGCTTGCCAAGGAAGACCTCGCCACACGCGACGTATTCGTCATTCTTGAAAACGACTATGGGTTGTCGCTCGGCCACGCCGATTTGCAGATTGGCTCCACCCTGGCGGATGAGAACCTCGCCACCCAGTTGCGAGTGGAAGAGGGCTCTCCCGTGCTGGTGATAGAGCGCACCACCCACACCAGCGACGGCACACCCGTGGACTATGAACACCTCTATTACCGCGGCGACGCCTTCCAGTACCGGGTGCGCGTTGATCGCGTTCCTGTCCAGCACGTTTGAACCGAAAGGCACACATGAAAACGATTGAACTCGAGTACGACATTGTGGTTGTCGGAGGCGGCACCGGCGGCCCAATGGCAGCCGTCAAGGCCAAGGAGAAGAACCCGAAGCTGCGTGTCCTCCTGATCGACAAGGCCAACGTCAAGCGCAGCGGCGCCATCTCCATGGGCATGGACGGACTGAACAACGCCGTCATTCCCGGCCATGCCACGCCCGAGCAGTACACCAAGGAGATCACCGTCGCCAACGATGGTGTGGTGGACCAGAAAGGTGTGTACGCCTATGCCGCCAACAGCTTCGCCATGATCGAAGAGCTCGACAAGTGGGGCATCAAGTTTGAGAAAGACGAAACCGGCGACTACGCAGTTCGGAAGGTGCACCACTTGGGCAGCTATGTGCTGCCCATGCCCGAAGGCCACCACATGAAACGTGTGTTGTACCGCCAGCTCAAGCGGGCACGTGTCGAAATCACCAACCGAGTGGTGATGACCCGGCTGCTCACCGGCCCGTCCGGGGAAGTCGCTGGCGTCATGGGTTTTGACTGCCGCACCGCAGATTTTTATGTCATCAAGGCCAAGTCGGTGGTGATCTGCACCGGCGCCGCCGGCCGCCTGGGCCTGCCAGCTTCGGGCTATCTGTTTGGCACCTATGAAAACCCCACCAACAGCGGTGAAGGCCATGTGATGGCTTACCACGCCGGCGCCGAGCTGACCAACCTGGAGTGTTTCCAGATCAACCCGCTGATCAAGGACTACAACGGCCCTGCCTGCGCTTACGTGACAGGCCCCTTCGGCGGCTACACCTCCAACAACGCTGGCGAGCGTTTCATCGAGTGCGACTACTGGAGCGGCCAGATGATGATGGAGTTCTTCAATGAACTCGAAGGCGGCAAGGGCCCGGTGTTCCTCAAACTCGATCACCTGGCGGAAGAAACCATCTCGGAGATCGAGCACATCCTGCACACCAACGAGCGACCCAGCCGCGGCCGCTTCCACGAAGGCCGGGGCACGGACTACCGCAAGAGCATGATCGAGATGCACATCTCCGAGATCGGCTTTTGCAGCGGCCACAGCGCTTCTGGCATCTGGACCAACGAGAAGGGCGAGTGCTCGATCCCCGGTCTGTACGCCGCCGGCGACTGCGCCAGCATTCCGCACAACTACATGCTGGGCGCTTTTGTCTATGGCAAGTTCTGCGGGGAAAACGCAGCGGACTATGTATCCGGTATTGAACAACCGCGTTTCGAGCAGGACATGGTGCAGGCCGAACGCGAGCGCGTGCTGGCGCCCCTGTCGCGCACCGAGGGTCTCACGCCCTTCCAGGTGGAGTACAAAACCCGCCGCATCGTCAACGACTACCTGCAACCGCCCAAGGTCACGCGCAAGATGGAAATCGGTCTGCAGCGCTTTGACGAGATACGAGAAGACCTCGATTCCATGATCGCCGCCGACCCGCATGAACTGATGCGCGCCATGGAAGCCCACACCATCCGCGATTGCGCAGAACTGGCGGCCCGCGCGTCCCTGTTCCGCACCGAAAGCCGATGGGGCCTGTACCACCTGTGTGTGGACCATCCGGAAAAAGACGACGAGAACTGGTTTTGCCACACCAACGTCACCAGCGACGCAAAAGGCAACGCCGTGTTCCGCAAGCGCGCCATTGAACCCTACGTGGTCGAGCTCAACGAACAGGAAAAGTCCGCCTACCAGCGCCTGCGTGTCGCCCGTCCCGCACAGGCCGCCTGATTCACACCCGAGGAGAAAAACCCATGACTATTGCCATCACCCGCACCCAGGCCCCCGTCGTTGTGGACGAGGACAAATGCATCGCCGACAAAGGCTGCACCGTCTGCGTCGACGTTTGCCCGCTGGACGTCCTGGCCATCGACCTGGTGACGAACAAGGCCTTCATGAAATTCGACGAATGCTGGTACTGCATGCCCTGCGAAAAGGACTGCCCCACCGGCGCGGTGCACGTCAACATCCCCTACCTGGTGCGCTGAAGATATGACCCCCACGCTTTTCACTTCGTGTAATACGCTGCCCCCCGAGGGGGCCCAGGCCTGCCTGGGGGCGGCCCGTCGGAGACCTTGACCATGAATGCCCTGACCACCCCCACCAGCATCCACGAGCGCTTGCGCAGCCCCGATGCCGGCGTGCGCCGGATCGCCGTGATTGACCTGCCTTATACGGACGAAGAAGACGATGTGGCCCCGCTGCTCACCGCAGCCCTGGCCGATACCGATGCACAAGTCCGCCTGGAAGCCGCGAAAGCCCTGGAAGGCTTCGAGGAAGCTGAAGTGCTGGTGCAACTGGTGCCCCTGCTCAAAGACAGCTCTGCCGAAGTGCGCGACGCCGTCGCCTACACCCTGGCCGAGTTGAAGCAGTCAGCCTCAGCCACCCCGCTGCTGCCCTATCTCACCGACAGCGACCCCGGTGTGCGTGCTGCTGCGCTGCACGCGGTGCGCGCCCTGCGGGTCAACGAAGCTTTCGAGCCAGCCCTGAGCTCGCTTCAACACGAAGACGCAACCGTCAGACGCGCTGCCGTGGGCGTACTCGGTTACCTGAAAAACCCACAGGCCATCGGTACCCTGACCCAGGCCGCAGTCCATGACGCGGACCCGGAGGTGCGACGCGTGGCTGTGGGGGCCCTTGGTTACGCCGGCGAGTCGGCCGAGATCAGCGTCCACCCGGCATTGAGCCGGGCCCTGACCGACCCGGCCTGGCAGGTCCGCGAGGAAGCAGCCACCACCTTTGCCAAACTGGGGTCGGCGCTAGGCGTCCCCGATCTGGTGCGCGCCATGGACGATGAGTATTGGCAAGTTCGCGTCAAGGCGGCGCGCAGCCTGGGCAAGCTCAAAGCCAGGGGCGGCGTCGAGGTACTCTGCCAGGCCCTGAAACATGCTGTGAGCAACCTGCGCAAGGAAGCAGTCATTGCCTTGGGGGAAGTGGGCGACCCGCGCGCGATCACGCACCTTGAGCGGGCGCTCCAGGACAACGACCCCGACGTACGCAAGCTCGCCAAGCTTGCCTTGGCCAGCATCCAGATGAGCGGCGCCATTGCGACGGGAGACTTGCCATGACCCACGTTGTCACAGAGGCCTGCATAGGCTGCAAATACACCGACTGCGTCGCGGTCTGTCCCGTGGAGTGTTTCCACGAGGGACCGAACTTTCTGGTGATTGACCCGGCGGTCTGCATCGATTGCGGCGTCTGCATTCCCGAGTGTCCGGTCGAGGCGATCGTCGAGGAAAAAGACCTGCCTGCAGGGCAACTTGAATACCTGGCACTGAACACGGAACTGGCCGCGAAATGGCCCTTGATCACCCAGTCGCGCGAGCCGCTCCCCGATGCCGACGACTGGGCGAACCGACAAGATAAAAGAGCGCTGCTGGCTGAGAGTGCCTGATTCGCCGAAGGAGACAGATGTGGTACCGAACTTGCGATACCGACCCCGAGGACTTGTGAAACCAACCTGGAGATCATGATGACTTCTTACCTTCCTGCTCTTTCGTCCCTTCACGCCAGGCTTGCAATGCCGCGCTGGCGTCCTACCCTGCTTCTGGCCTTGGCGCTGCTGCCCGGGCTGGCGGCGGCCCAGGCCAAACAAGTGGTCAGCATCGGCATTGGCACCCAGAACACGACCACCAACACCGTCACCGGCGGCATCGTGATCAAGGAGTTGAAACTGCTTGAAAAACATCTGCCGAAAACAGGCAAGTACGCCAACATCGAGTGGAAACTGGACTGGCAAAACTTCACCTCCGGCCCCCCGGTGACCAATGGCATGGTCGCCGACAAGCTGCAGATCGGCATGATGGGCGACTACCCTCTGCTGGTCAACGGTGCCACCGGCCAGACCAACCGTGGCAACGAAACCCAGCTGGTCGCCATCATTGCCTACAACGCTTTCGGCGCCGGCAATGGCGTGGTGGTGCACAAAGACAGCCCCTACTACGAACTGGCCGACCTGAAGGGAAAAAACGTGTCGGTACCCTTCGGCTCGGCGGCGCACGGCATGATGCTGCAGGCCATGCAGGAGCGGGGCTGGAAAGACGACTTCTGGAGCCTGGTGAGCCAGAGTCCGGAAGTGGGAACGACCAATCTGCAGGAAAAAAAGATCGACGGTCACGGTGATTTCGTGCCGTTCGCGGAACTGCTTCCCTATCGCGGCTTTGCGCGCAAGATCTTCGACGGCGCGCAGACCAAGATTCCGACTTTCCACGGCGTGGTGGTGCGCAAGGACTTTGCGCAGAAATACCCGGAGGCCGTGGTCGCCTACATCAAGGCGCTGATGGAAGCCAACGATTGGGTTCGCAAGGATCCCAAGGCCGCTGTAGCGAAAATCGAGGAATGGACCAAGATTGAGAAGGAAGTCGCCTACATCTTCCTTGGCCCCGGCGGCATTCACACGCTGGACCCGAGCATCAAGCCGCGCTGGCTGGACACCATCAAGACCGCACACGGCGTGCTCGGCAAATTGGGACGCGTGAAAGAGTTCGACATCAACGCCTGGGTCAACGAGACCTATGTGCGCCAGGCTTACAAGGAACGCGGGCTGGACTACGACGCGCAGAAACAGACCCTGGCCAACTACGACATTTCCGGCAAGGACCCGATCTGCAAGACAGCGATCTCTCGACCAAAAGATGCGGGTGAAATCTGGCTCGCCGGCGGGGAGATTATTCCCGTGAGTTCGCCAACTTGCCTGTTGGCCGGTATCCGCCAGTACGAAGCTGAAGGCAAAAAAGTAAGTGTGGCCTACGTCTTTGACAAGGAACTGGGCATCAAGGTGTTTGCCGACAAGGCCTTTTATGCGGTGGAAGGCGCTGGCAGCAAGAATCCGATGGTGCCCTTCCTGCTGAAGAAAGATGCCGAGGCACATGCCGCAAAAACTGGCGGCAAACTGGCCACCTATGCCCAGGCGCTGGACCTCGCCTCACGCATCAACGTCGCGGGACGCTGAACCATGAAAACAGCCCAGTTGATGGACAGCGGCTACGGCGATGCCCCGCCCACTGGGCGGGTGCAGGTGCCGGTGCGCGACACCGTCGTCCCCATCCTGCCCGTGCACACCCCTCCGGCCGCCAAGCCGGTGCAGGCGCCCATCCTGGCGCAGCCTGTTGCGCGCGCTGCACAGCTTCTCGGCTGGATCCGGGGGCATTTGGGCGACTGGCTGCTGGCGGTCGTGTCCATTGGCACCGTGCTGCTGCTTTGGGAGCTGGCGACACGGTTCCGGCTGGATTTTTACATACGCTTTAACAACATACCCACGCCGGGTGAAGTGTTCGACAAGGTGATCGAAGTCAACCGCTCCACCAAGTTCATCACCAGCATCGGCATCAGCGTCCGGCGCATCGTGCTGGGATTTCTGGTGGCCTGCGCGCTGGGTATTTCTCTGGGACTCATGATCGGCCGTTACCGTCGGGCACGCCAGCTTTTCATGCCCGCACTGGAAGTTTTCCGGCCCATCCCGGCCATTGCCTGGGTCCCCATGGCCATCATGCTGTGGCCGACCAATGAGGTCAGCATTGTGTTCATCACCTTCCTCGGCGCGTTTTTCCCGATTCTGCTCAACACCGTGCATGGCGTGCAAGCCATTGACCCGGTGCTGCTCAGGGCCGCGCGTTCGCTGGGCGCAAAAGAGATGAGCTTGCTCAGCCAGGTGGTACTGCCCGGCGCGCTGCCGCATATCTTCACCGGACTGGCTGTGGGCATGGGCGTGGCTTGGGTGTCGCTGATCGCTGCGGAGATGATCTCGGGCCAGTTCGGCGTGGGTTACTTCACCTGGGAAGCCTATTCGCTGATCACCTATTCAGAGATCGCGCTGGGCATGATCACGATCGGCGTGCTTGGCTTGTTATGCAGCGGAGCGATCCGCCTGGTTGCACGGATGGCCATGCCGTGGACGGCGTTCTCTGCGAAAGCGGGGCAGTCATGAGCGCGCTGCTTTCAACACCAGCCGAAGCATCCCGTGGTCATATCGAGGTGCGCGATCTCGGCATCCGTTTTGATACCCGGGGTGGAACACTGGACGCCGTCAGCAAGGTTTCACTGCATGTCAATCCCGGCGAATTCGTCTCGCTGATCGGGCCCTCCGGGTGTGGCAAGTCGACGCTGCTCAACGTGGTCGCGGGTTTTCTGGAACCCAGCTCCGGACAGACATTGCTGGACGGACGCGTCATCAAGGGACCGGGCTCAGACCGTGGTGTGGTGTTTCAGCAGTACTCCCTGTTTCCCTGGATGACGGTGCGCAAGAACGTCGAATTCGGACTGAAGATGCAGGGCACTTCAGCGAATGAGCGTGAAACCCAGGCACGCACCCTGCTCGGCTTGGCCGGCCTGCTGTCGTTCGAGAATCACTATCCCGACCAGCTCTCTGGCGGCATGAAGCAGCGTGTGGGCATCGTGCGCGCACTGGCCACCAGTCCGCAGGTGTTGCTGATGGACGAGCCTTTTGGCGCGCTCGACTCACAAACCCGGGTCGTCATGCAGGAGATCCTGACCAACATGTGGCAGCGGCTGCGGCTGTCGGTGCTGTTCATCACCCACGACATCGATGAAGCCGTGTTTCTGTCCGACCGCATTTATGTCATGACGGCGCGCCCCGGGCGCATCAAATCCGAAATGATCGTCCCCCTTCCGAGGCCGCGCACACCGGAGATGACGTCCACGCCGCAGTTCGCCGCCATGGTGGGCACCATTCGCGCCCTGATCCGCGAGGAAAGCCTGGCGGCGATGGGCGGTGAACTGACCGACGGTGGCCTGGCAGGCCTGAGTACCGAAATTGGCCCACTGGGCATGGGCTCGGTCGTCTGACCATGGACACCTCCGCCGCCTGGCCGCTGGACGTCGTTCTGCATGAAACTTCGGGCCGGCTGACCATTTTGTGGAGCGACGGACTGCGCAGCTCACTGGGCGCACAAGCTCTGCGGTCGGCCTGTCGCTGCGCCGCATGCGAAAGCCGAAGGCGAGCCGGGAACCCCGCCGTCCCTGCGACGGACATCGCCCTCACGCTGTTACAGCCTGTGGGCGAGTTAGGCCTGCAACTGGGGTTTTCCGACGGCCATGACCGCGGCATCTATCCCTGGGCTTATCTTCGCGAACTGTCTTCAACCCCTTCCCTCCAAACCACAGCATGAGCAACTTCTTTGAGGCCAAAGTTCTGACGGTACACCACTGGACGGACCGCCTGTTTTCCTTCACCTGCACGCGGGACCCGGGCTTTCGCTACCAGAGCGGACAGTTCACGATGATCGGACTCAACGTGGATGGACGCCCGCTGATGCGTGCTTACAGCATGGTGAGCCCGCACTACGAAGAAACGCTTGAATTTCTCAGCATCAAGGTAGCCGATGGTCCCCTGACCTCGCGGCTGCAGCATGTTCAGCCCGGCGATACCGTGCTGGTCGGACGCAAGGCTTCAGGCACGCTGTTGACACAGAACCTCCTTCCCGGCCGTACGCTTTATCTGCTCGGCACCGGTACGGGGTTGGCGCCGTTTATGAGCATGATTCGCGACCCAGAGGTTTACGAGCGGTTTGACAAAGTCGTACTGGTACACGGCTGCCGCCAGGTAAGCGAGCTGGCCTATGCCGAACTGATCACGACCGAGATGCCGCGCAACGAATGGTTTGGCGAGCAGGTCTCGCGGCAACTGGTCTACTACCCCACCGTCACGCGCGAAGCCTTTCGGCACCAGGGGCGCATCCCGACGCTGCTGGAGACCGGCCAGCTGTGCCGGGAGTCAGGGCTTGCCGCGCTCGACCCGGCGCACGACCGCTTCATGCTGTGCGGCAGCCCGGCCATGCTCAAGGACACGCGGGCACTTCTGGACAAACTGGGGCTGACTGAGGGCAACATGAGCCATCCGGGCCACTACGTCATCGAACGCGCGTTTGTGGACAAATAAAGCGCCACCAGCATGCGCTCGATGATGTTGCGTTACATGCGCGTGCCTGCCTGGCAAAGCTGGGGCCTGGCGTTGCCAGGCGCGGGCCTGTGTGTGCTGATCGCCCTGGCTGCGAGCTTCGTGGCCAGTCTGCACGGTGGCACGCCCATGCTGTATGCGCTGCTCTTCGGCACGGCCCTGCACTACCTTCACGCGGAAGTCCGCACCGCGCCCGGCGTTCGCTTTTGCGCCGGCGCGCTCTTGCGCCTGGGTGTCGGCCTGCTGGGTGCGCGCATCACCTTGAGCCAGATCGCCGCACTGGGATGGCCGACCGTCGTCATGACCATCATCGGCGCGGCAACAACGCTGCTGGCAGGGGTGGCGGTGGCGCGGCGCCTGCGACTTCCCGCTACCCTGGGGGTACTGGCCGGAGGCGCGACTGCGATCTGCGGCGCTTCTGCCGCCATGGCCATTGCCGCCGTGCTGCCGCAAAACGCAACGCGAGAACGCGAAACCCTGTCCGTGGTGGTGCTGGCCACCCTGCTGTCAACCGTGGCAATGCTGGCCTACCCGCTGATCGCCAACGCTTTGCACCTGCCGCCTGCACTGGCCGGCCTTTTCATCGGTGGCAGTATTCACGATGTGGCCCAAGTAGTGGTCGCCGGATACGCACTGGGAAATGAAGCGGGAGATGCGGCCTCCGTCGTCAAGTTGCTCAGGGTCAGCTTGCTGGCTGTGGTTGTCATGGCTGTGGCTCTGGCCTTTCGCCAGCCGGGCCATGCCACGCTGCCGGCGGCCGGTCATCGCCCGCCGCTGGTGCCCGGCTTTGTGCTGCTCTTTCTCGCAATGGCGGCCCTGCACTCCATGGGCTGGCTGCCCGGCCCGTTGCAATCGGGCCTCGGCCTGGCTTCGCAGGCTTGCCTCACCGTCGGTGTGGCGGCGCTTGGCATGAAAACCTCCTTCCTCGAACTCACGCGCTCGGGCCGCCGCACAGCCCTGCTCATGGGTTTCACCACCGCCTGGATAGGCCTCTTCATGCTGGGCACCGCACTCTGGCTGCGGACGGAAAACCCGTAAAGTTCTGTCCCTCTGCAACTTCTGCGAACATACGCAGAATTTTGGGGGTACTCATGACTACAGGTTTTGGATCCTCTGGGCGCGCGTGGCTGGCAGCTTGCCTATTAACCCTTGGTATGGGCTTTACAGGCATGGCCCGCGCTCAGTCCTCGTGCGCCAGTGACGGCCAAAGCCGGCCTGCAGCGCTGGTGGAGCGATTTATAAGTGCCGATTGCCGCGACTGCTGGGTCGATCCGGCCACGCTGCGGGCGCGCCCGCGCGAGGTCGCTCTGGACTGGATTTTGCCAAGCAACCAGGGCGAAGACGCACCGCTGTCAGCGGTGGCGACCCGCGACGGCCTCAAACGCCTGCAGGCACTGGGCACTGCCCCCCCCCTGAGCAGCAGCAGCCGCAAGGCCAGCGTGACCCGTGCGCCGGGCACACTGCGGGTCGCCCACGGCCTGCCGGTGTCTGGTTATTTAGGCGCATCCATTGAGTACAAACAAGTCCCGCCGAATGCAGCGGCCCAACCCTGGAGCGCCTGGCTGGCATTGGTGGAAGTCATTCCCCCCGGTACCGAAGGAACGCCTGTCGCCAGAAATCTGGTTCGAAACCTCATCCAGACAACATGGGGCGGCAACAAACAGTTATCAAAACGAGAGCGCCTGAACTTCATCGAATCGCGCTCCATGGACATTCCACCCGGCATGAACGCCGACCGCCTGGTCGTCATCGGCTGGGTGGAGGATGCGCAGGGGCGCATCGTTGCCGCAGCGCAATCGCGCTGCACCGTCAGGTAAGCGCATCAGCATTTACATATAGCGGCTATATCCGCCAGGGCCGCGTCCCCTTCCGCGGAGAGCCTAGAATCAGTCACCGGGCCCAAGCAATTGCGTCCGGTTTTTTGTTTCCGCGTGCATGCGGGCAAACGCCGGCCCAATCCAAGCGCCTTCTGCAATCACCTCAGGAGCTTGGACATCATGGAAATCTTCGACTACGACAATGTTTTGTTGCTGCCACGCAAATGCCGCGTGGAAAGCCGCTCTGAGTGCAATGCCAGCGTTGAGCTTGGCGGCCGCAGTTTCCGTATCCCGGTTGTGCCGGCCAACATGAAAACCGTGATCAACGAGGCTATTTGCGTCTGGATGGCGCAAAACGGCTATTTCTACGTGATGCACCGGTTTGATTTGGACAACGTCCAGTTTGTCAAAAGCATGGCAAGCCAGGGGGTCTATGCCTCAATATCACTGGGCGTTAAAAAGGCCGACTACGACACGGTGGATCAGCTGGTTGCTGAAGGCCTGGCGCCCGCCTACATCACCATTGACATTGCGCACGGCCATGCAGACACCGTGCAGCGCATGATCACCTGCCTGAAGGAAAAATTGCCTTCGTCTTTTGTGATTGCTGGCAACGTGGCAACGCCTGAAGCGGTGATTGATCTGGAGAACTGGGGCGCGGACGCGACCAAGGTGGGCGTGGGGCCTGGCAAGGTCTGCATCACCAAAATGAAAACCGGCTTCGGCACCGGCGGCTGGCAGCTGTCGGCGTTGAAATGGTGCGCCCGCGTGGCGACCAAACCCATCATTGCCGATGGCGGCATCCGTGAACATGGCGATATTGCCAAGTCCATCCGCTTTGGCGCAACCATGGTGATGATTGGCTCCATGTTGGCCGGGTTGGAGGAAAGTCCCGGCAAAACCGTGGAGGTTGACGGCAAGCTCTTCAAGGAATACTACGGCAGTGCTTCGGACTTCAACAAGGGTGAGTACAAACACGTTGAAGGCAAGCGGATTCTGGAGCCTGTGAAGGGCTCCATGGCGGACACGCTTCGCGAGATGGAAGAAGATGTGCAAAGCGCCATCAGTTATGCCGGCGGCACCAAGCTGATGGATATTCGCAAGGTCAACTATGTCATTTTGGGCGGCGACAATGCCGGCGCTACACGGCAATCAAATTAGCACTCGATTTAACTATAGTTCCGTGTAATATGAAACTATATGGAAGTTTCAAAACGCATTACGGACTATCCCTATAGGGTTGTCTATCCAACTCAAGAATTCCTGGAAGAAAGAGGTTTCGGGCGGGTCGCCCACCTTCCTTTCATCATGGATAGCCGTCCGGGCTATCACCGTATCGCCAATCAATTTCTCATTGACCTAGGCTTAGGTGAATGGAGTGCAGGGACGCGCGGGCTTGAGCAGGCATCAACCATGCCGCCCACCAAAGCCACCATGCACAACTACGCGCACTGGCTGTCGAACTACCTTGAGTATTGCCACGCCCGTGGCAAAGACCCCATCAAGGCCGACTACAAAATCGACTTGATCCAGTGCTACCAGGGAGAGATGAGCACGGGTAGTTGGTCGCGCGACAACACTGGACTAGCTGCAAAAACAGTCAACTCACGAGTTGAAGTTGCTTGCATGTTCTTACAGTGGGCGGTTGATAAAGGGCTGCGCGAAACATTTCATATCCCGAAGGTTCGTAAGACGTTCGTGGTCGACAGTCGTGAGAGCAGCGGGGCTCGGGCAACTAAAACCCTGGAGGCCAGACGGGGAAAAGTCAGGGAAAGCAAGCGTCGGCTTGGGTTTCCCGATGAAAAGGAGATTGGTGCGTGGCTGAAACGTGTCCGTGAAAACTGCCCTGTAGAAGGCCTCATCGCTGAACTCATCATTGAAACAGCCATACGCCGGGCGGAAGCCGCTGCGTGGCGTGTCGACACCTTGCCGCTTGATCCCAACGAGTGGGATGTTGTCAACCAAGACAGGCCACTGGAACATCAGGCCGTGTGCGTGAAACTGCGGTACGCAACTAAGGGGCGCAGCCACGGTGAGGACCACGGGGACAAGATTGGCCCCGAGGGCGACATTCTTCTACCGATGCCATTGGCACTCAAGCTTCACGAGTACCGTCAAAAAATTCGACCCAAAACGCTGACGATTGCACTGCGCAAGGCAAAACACGTTCGTGAAGCGGAAATCCTTCGAAGCAACGCTGTCCATTTGTTTCTCAATCCAGCCGATGGTGAGCGCTATACCGGGCAGCAAATCTACGATTTCTGGAGGAGAAAGAGCGTTCAACGTCCGCGTGGCTGGTCACCTCACCTGGCGCGGGACTTCTGGGCATGTAGCATGCTGTGGAAGCACCTTGAAGAGCAAAAGGCATTGGTTGAATCCGCCACGAAGAACAAGGCTGACCCCTCGGTGCTCAAGATTTTGGCGCTAGACATCGAGGGATTCGTCCAGTTGACGATCCAGCGCCAACTTCGGCACGTCTCGCATGAGACCACCATGATCTATCTGCAATGGGTCTCGGACCGACTGGGTGTGAACATGAACTTCCATGAGAACTATATGCAGCAACTCAGTGAAGAGGACATTGAAGGGGAGGACAACGAGTGAGCATCCGCGCATACGCTAAAGACCACCTGAAAGAGCACGCTGGCGTTACGCTGGTAACTTCGGTCAGGGTTGACGCCCCGGAGTCCAGCGATCCGCTGATGTTTTGGACGAGACATGAGAAAGAGCCCTTCGAAGTTAACCTGCATCCCTTCGCCACGGGACAAGAAAAATCAAATTTAAAAACTGGAGGCGGGAGGAAATTCATTCCGTTTACTGGCAGGCCAAAACTTATCCTACAACTGGTACCTGCCATCGAAGAGGCCCTTTGGTATGCCCCGAAAACGACCGTCAAACGCTACTTGAACGCCCTACGCGTATGGTGGCGCGTCCTTGATGCGGTAGAAGCGGCAGCGGCGACAGCCAGTCAGCCCATGGCACGGGTCGAGGATGCCCGTCTCCTGACCCAGATTCATAGTGAATATGCCCATCGAAGCGACATGGACCGTCATTGCTTCGGAGCTTTCCGAAGCCTCGTGGACACCACCCGCATCGCTCTTGGGGCGCGCGAAACCTACTGGGAATCACCAGAAAACCCGGACACGCAAAAGCATATCCCGCAGCAAGATCAACGCAACGCCCTGCGCTTTGCAGTTAGGCGTGCCTGCCGCAACGTATTGCAGCGGTGGGCGCAGTCGGACAAGCTCAGTCAAAGCGACACAAAACCAAAAGACCAGGAAGAAGCCCTACTGTGGCGGAACGTGAGGTACATGCGCAGCATTCAGATGAAAACAGGAAAGGCGCTCCCAAAACCTGATGATCTATTAGATGGAACACCTTACTGGGCGCGAAACCCCAATGGAACATTCAAGTTGTTTTTGCAAGGATCGGTCTTTCCAAGCCACTGGGATGCTGACGCCGTCTGGCATCAGTGCCTATTGAACACCGGATGGAACTCATCGACGCTGACAACCCTGGACGCAAATAAAAAGTTCCTGCTCGACCACTTTAAAGATGGCCCCAACGACCCACACAGACGCTTTGTACTTAGCGCGGAAACCTATGAACTGGTTGGAAAAAAGGAACGTGCAGGCGGCAAAGAACAATTTGTGACCGGTCAATGGAAGACACTGGATGGCCCCGGCCACCTGATCAAGACCTATCTGGACCGTGTCCAACCTTTGCGCGAGGCACTAAAGGAGCAACTCGCACAAGAACGATTCAAATATGAAGAAATGAAAGATGCAGACTTCAAAGCGCGTACAGCGCAGTTTGCACAAGTTAAATCTCTGGAACAGGGCGTACGCAGCGTCTGGCTGTATGTGGATCGCAACGGAAAAATAGGTTGGATATCCAACGATCGAGAGATGGGTAGCTCAATTAATGGAAAGACCGTACCTTTTTTGGACAAGTTAGTGCACTTACTCAACATGCAACGTGACACCGAGAGGGCCAAGGCGAATGCTCGACGGTCCGACGTGAACGCACGACTGACTGTTATCAACGCGCGACGGGCGCAGCGGAGCAGGAAAAGCTTCGCGCTGCTCGCGCCATTTGCTCCACTTCCACCTATTCCCCATGTGGCGGCGAAAGACTTCAGGGTGTGGTTTGCAGATTACGTGTACCGGTCCAGCAACGGCAACATGCTGCATGTAAAGAGAGCACTTAACCATGCTAGGCTGGGCACCTCCAGTGGGTATACCAACACCGCCATTCTCAACCAGGTGGCCAGCGACGCCGCGCGGCGATTCCTCAACATTCTGGTGGGCGAACTGGAGGTGGGCCGGGTCGACTTGACTATCCTCGCCCACTTGTACCGGTACGGGGTAGTGACGCCTGAACAGGAAGAAACACTTGCCCAGTTGCGCACCTTGCCAAGGAGCCGCATGAAAGTAGCCTGCAAGGACGCCACCCACCCCCCGGCGCACCTCAAAGCTACTGCCAACGAACCCTGCGATGTGCAGCGATGCATGCTGTGCCTAGAGCACGCAGTGCTGCTGCCTGAGTCGCTGGACGGCATCGCCATGCGCGTCGAGGAACTGCGGGCACTACAGGGTTTCCTGCCCATAGAAACATGGATCGAGGAGCGGTATGACGTTGAACTCAAGAACAACCTCATGGCGCTGCGCAAATTCAACCTAAACCACGGCTTGGCAGCGCGCAAGGAATGGGCACAGGCGATTGCCGCTGGCGAGCACTATGTACCCGGTATGCCCCTGGCTTCCTCACCCGACCTGATGGAGTTGGTATGAACGCACCCGAAGAATTACCATTGCCGTCCTCGCTTGCCCAGGACCCCCGGCGTGGCCAGGCGCTGGCGCTCTTCCCTTTGGAAAGCCTGCAGCACCTCGACGTAGATAGCGCATTGCGCTGCCAGATGATGCTTGGGCACGGAGAGACGCTTGGAATCTGGGAGACGCCAGAGACACTGGTCCCGCATATGCTAAAAACCATGCGTCGCGTTGACCTGCGAAAACGGATTGTCGATTATCTGCCCACGGAGCCGGCGACCTCGGCCGCCCTGAACGTGCTTCTGGATGAAGGCGTGTTGTGGTTGACCCGGCTGGCCCTGCTGAAGCGTATGGGGCCGGCAGGAGTGGGTGGAAGCGCGAGGCTCAAGCCACTGGACTCGAGCACAGTCGCTGGTCATCTGT
Source organism: Polaromonas sp. (assembly GCA_046598365.1). Classification (GTDB taxonomy): domain Bacteria; phylum Pseudomonadota; class Gammaproteobacteria; order Burkholderiales; family Burkholderiaceae_C; genus Polaromonas. Next base: position 35,220 of record JBKJIV010000112.1, read on the forward strand.
ATCGGATCGACGCCAGAACGGTGGCGCTAGGGACAACCCGACGACTAGAAAGTACAGCCAATTCCAGGGCAGGTTTCGCATCCGCCTTCACTACAGAAGACATTGGCACATGGTGGGCAGCAATTGAATTGCGTACGGAATTGAAGCGTCTGACGCACTTGCAGGGTCTTGGTTTGTGGTCGGATGCGCCTGGAACACGGGAGTTCAAGGGCAAGACAACTTCGGTACGCGGCAGCCCCACCCCGCGCGCGCCCGAACGAAAACGGATCCCGCACCCAGCAATCCCGGATGACTACATGGCGGCGATGGGCCCGCGCGTGCTGTGGCTGATCAAGGACCTGGGCCCCAACCTGATCCATCTGTTAGAGACGCTACCTACTCTGTTGGGGTCCGTCAATGCCAATCACAACACTATTAGCCTACGCATCACCCAATACTTCGAGACCAACGTCTGGCATGACCGCAACAGAAAAGTGATTGAAAAGCCACCCTTTGATCTAAAGCATGGAAGCAACGCTGGAAAACACATCCTCAAGGACCCCTCGAAACACAACCCCTTCGAATGGCCGCCTAGACATTGGAGCAGCGTCCAAGTCTTGGCCGTCTCGCTGCAAAGCGCGCACCTTTGGATGGCCCTATTGGTCATGGCGGCGCGCATTGGCGAGGTGGCCACGCTGGGGCGCGACTGTGTTGAATTCGCGCCGGACGGTCAGCTCTACGCCAATGGCAGGACTTACAAACCTTCGCGCGCCTTTGAAGGCAGGAGTAAGGAATGGCCGATGCCCCATATCCTGGTGGACGTGATCGCGCAGCAAGTCAAACTCGTTGAAGTCTGCGAGCGCCTGGCGCGAATGATCGACGGCTCGACAGAAATGGCGGACCTCTTGGGAGATCGCACGCATTTATGGGCGTCGATAGGCTCGAGTGGTACTGCAGACGCAACAAAGAAGCTCGCGCGCTATGGACAAAACCTTCAAACGCTCGCCAAGCGCATCGGCTTGACACCCATGCCCGGTGGGAAAAACCTGCATCCGCACCGCTTTCGTAAGACACTGGCACGCTTGGCGGGCCTAGCCATCGACGGCAGTCAAAAGGTATTGATGCTGCTGCTTGGCCACGATGATGTCACCACGACGCTGGGCTACATGCAATCCGACCGGGCCTTTGCCAAGGAGGTCGACGACATCACGCGAGAGCTGCGGATCATGCGTGGCGAGGCGCTGATCGAGGACATGCACGCGGCTTTGCGTGATCCCAGTGGGCTGCCCTACGGCGGACATGGCGGCGGCGGTGCACCCGTTCTCGCAGACTCTGTCCGTGCCTACGAGGAAGAACTTCATCGCAGCGGTGAGGAATGGGGGGTCGATACTGCGCGTGAACTCTCGGTGCTGCTGACCAATAACGGGGAGAGTGCCCGACTCATCAGCGCACACGTCGTGTGCACAAAGACCGCTGGAGAAGTTGGCCTTTGTAGTTCAAAGAAAGGCGCAATCGTCGCCGGTAACTGCCAGACGGAGTGCAGCAACCACATTGAGGATAAGACCGGCAGACGTGACACCGAGCGGGTCATCCCCATTCTGGTGCAGCACGCGCAAGAAGACATCGCCAACAACGATTGGCTCCCTTTAGCACGCGACAGGAAGCAGTTAGAACAGGAACTCAAGCGCTACGACGACATCGGTGCCCATTGGCGTGTCAAATCCGAAGTACAGGCAATTCTGGGTACCGCCACATGAGCGACACGCACAAAGAGGCCGCACGTCTGCGCGGCGAGGCGCGATCGGCGGGGGTTGAAGCCAGAGTGCGTGAGGCGATGCTGACCATCCAGAAGGAGATGGCTGCCAATAGCGGCATCTATCCCGAAAACGGGGGTGCCGTGAGCATGAACGAGGTGGCACGGCGTGCCAAAATTTCTGAAACTACCCTGTTCGCCCCTAAGCAGAAAGTACTGGGCAAGAACGTCAAAGCCTGGGTCGAATCACTCAAGAAAACAGAAATCGTCGGGCGCAAGAACGTGCAGCGCACGGTCTTCGAACGCTCAGAGGACTGGCGCAATAAATACCTTGCCTTGCAGGACTTCCATATTGCCACCGAATTGGATCTGCAAGACGCCAAGGTGCTGTTGCAAGATGCACAAAAAGCCTTAACGGAATCGAAGGACAAATACGACGCCCTGCTGGAGCAGATGCGCGCCGGTGCGGGCAGCAAGGTCACTGCCTTCCCGAAAGGGAACCGCTGATGCCACGCCCCTCCGTCATCCCCACCGTGAAGGCTGCGCTGGAGGACTATCTGGAGCGCATGCAGGTTGCCTTCCTGACCCAACCAGAGGAACAGCGTACACCGACTTTGCCCGCCACCCCTAACGGCAAGGTCAACGTGCGCGCTCTCGCACAAGCCATTGAGCTCAAACAGACCCAAGAAAAGTACCTCTATGGAGCGACAGGAACTCACCAACCTGATCAATCTGGTTGCCGAAGGCCAAGGCAGTAAGCGACCGTTTGACGCAACTCCTCATCACAAAGTCGCCCTTTGCTCGACCATTGCCTCAGCTAGATTAGATTGGGTCGTCCGGCAGGCAGAAAGGCGCCGGCGCAGGTCGGCGCAAAGGGCGCGCAGTGAGGATACGCGGGCAACGATCCGAGATTGTTCGGCGAGGGGTGGAAGTGGAATCGCATAGCGGTCAAGCGCCTGCCCAACAAAGTGTTTGATCGTGGCCCCCGTGAAATGCTGATCCAAGTTCCCTGCCTTTGAATCGGCCTCCAACGAAATTGCAACCAATTCAGTTGCAATGTCAGCTCTCGGTCGTACCCGATAAAGAGCTTTTTGAAAATACATTTCTCGGTCGGGCTCGTTCCAGTGCATATGCCGGTTGACTTGACTCCTTGAGCCGGTAATCGTTGACAGTTTTAAGAGAGTGTTCCGGTGATGACCAGCGGAAATATTCGACAATAGTCCATGGCTAACGGAATAATTGCAATTGATGCGGATGGAGTGCTACTAGATTACAACCTAGCCTACCGAGGCGCCTGGCAGAAAGCTTTTGGCAATTACCCAGTTGAAAAAGATCCTTATGCCTACTGGGCGATAGAGCGCTGGGATGTTGAATTGCTGGAGGGAGAAAAACTTGCACATTTACGCAAATCTTTTGAGGAAGATTTCTGGAGCTCAATTCCTCCGATGGCAGGCGCCTTAGAAGGATGCCGACTGTTGGTCAAAGCAGGATACGAGCTGGTCTGCGTTAGCTCGCTAGCGGAAAAATACTCAGCGGCTAGGATGAAAAATCTTCAGGCCCATGATTTCCCGATTGAAATAGTCTATGTAGTTGATCACAGCGAAACTGGCAGGAGCCCAAAAGCGGACGTGCTAAACGCCATCAAGCCAGTGGCCTTTGTGGATGACTACCTGCCTTATTTTTTCGGAGTGAACCTGAGCATCCACAGAGCGTTGGTCATGCGAGGTGCAAACGGGTCACCCAACCACGGACCTGATTTGCGGTTCGCATCTTCTCAACACGAGAATCTCCTGGCGTTTTCAAACTGCTGGATTGCTTCAAAAGGAAACCGATAACCGGTAGTTGGCGACGGTTTGACGCAACTCCTCATCACGAAGTAGCCCTTTGCTCGACCATGGCCTCAGCTAGATTTGATTGGGTCGTCCGGCAGGCAGAAAGGCGCTGACGGAGGTCAGCGCACACGGCGCGCAGGGAGGCTACACGGGCGACGATGCGGGATTGTTCGGCGAGGGGCGCGACCATGAACTGCGCATCTAGTAGGCCAGCCTTTGTTAATTTGCGCCGATTAGTTGTGCCAGAGGTCAAGGGAATAAAGTCGTACCGCTGTAGGCAAAGATTCAAGTAATGTAAGCGTTCGGCCATCCCCTTCTTGAATCCTGGCATCTAAGCGGCAAAGATGGTGTCCACCAAGGTATTTAGGTGGACACCATGAATGACTCCAAGAAGATCGTGCGGCGACGTTA
>JBKJIV010000180.1:0-5340 GCA_046598365.1 Polaromonas sp.
GTGGTCGGCAAAAACTCGCCGTCGATGCGCAAGTGGGTGTAACCGCGTGGCCGCGCCCAGTCGGCCAGCTCGGTGTAAACGCCCTTGCGGTTGATCACCAGCGGCGCCAGCACCCCAATGTGCTGTCCGCGCCAGGCCTTGAGAATCTGCGCGGCAATGCTGTCAGGACTTTGCGGCATCACGGCCGCACCGTCTTTGGTGCAATGCTGAATGCCGAGCTTGACATACAACAGACGCAGAAAATGCCAGACTTCGGTGGTGGTGCCCACTGTGGATTTGCGACCACCGCGCGACAGGCGCTGCTCAATCGCTACCGTGGGCGGAATGCCGTACACCGCGTCCACCTCGGGTCGGCCAGCCGGCTGCACGATGCTGCGCGCATAAGCATTGAGCGATTCGAGGTAACGGCGCTGGCCTTCGTTAAACAAAATATCAAAAGCCAGCGTCGACTTGCCCGAGCCGGACACACCGGTCACCACATTGAACTGGCCGCGTGGAATATTGACCGACAGGCTCTTGAGGTTGTGCTCCCTGGCATTGACGATCTGAATCAGATTAGACAGCGCTGGCTTTGTGGTCCAGGCTTTGGCCCTTGCTTCCTCCACCCCGTGCACCTTGCCCATGGCCAGCTCGTACTCACGCAGGGCCAGTGCCGTGTGTGAGGTCGGGTGTTCCCGCACCTGCTCGGGCGTACCCTGGGCCACCAGCAGGCCACCGGCTTCACCGCCCTCGGGGCCAAGGTCAATCAGCCAGTCGGCCGACCGGATCACGTCGAGGTTGTGCTCGATGATGATCAGCGAATGGCCGACATCGAGCAGCTTGCGCAGCGCGCGCATGAGTTTGGCGATGTCGTCAAAATGCAGGCCGGTGGTGGGTTCGTCAAACAGGAACAGCGTGCCACGGTTGATGTTTTTCAGGGCCAGTGGCTGGCGGCTGTTGCTGGCAGTTTTGGATGCGCCCGCCAGAAAACCAGCGAGCTTGAGGCGTTGCGCCTCGCCGCCCGACAGGGTGGGTACGGGCTGGCCGAGCTTCACATATTCAAGGCCGACATCAACAATGGGTTGCAGCGCGCGAATCACTTCGCGGTCTTGGGCGAACAGCTGACTGGCTTCACTGACCGTGAGATCCAGCACGTCGGACACATTCATCAGGCGGGGATGTACCGCACCGATGGCCTTGCGTTCAATCGTGACTTCCAGAATCTCGGGCCGGTAACGCTTGCCATCGCAATCGGGGCAACGCAAATAGACGTCACTGAGAAACTGCATTTCCACATGTTCAAAGCCGGAGCCGCCGCAAGTCGGGCAGCGCCCGTCGCCGTTGTTGAAGCTGAACTTGGACGCGGTGTAGCTGCGCTGCCGGGCCAGTGGTGCCTGCGCAAACAGCTCGCGCACCGCGTCCCAAGCGCCGACATAACTGGCGGGATTGGAACGCGCGGTTTTACCAATCGGCGATTGATCGACAAACACCACGTCGGCCAAATAGTCCGCGCCCATCAGCCGGTCATGTTGACCCGGCGTTTCGGTTGCCTTGCCAAACTGGCGCAACAAGGCGGGTGCCAGAATGTCCTGCATCAGTGTCGATTTGCCCGAGCCGCTGACACCGGTGACACAGACCAGGCGCTGCAACGGAAACTCCACCGTCAGGTTCTTCAGGTTGTGATCGCGCGCGCCTTCCAGAATCAGGCGCGGTGTGTTGTCGCTGATCGGGCGTTTGAAACCCATGCCCACCTGCTTGCGTGAGCCCAGGTAGGCGCCCGTCAGCGTGTCGGCATGTTTCAGGTCTTCGGGCGTGCCGTCAAACACAATTTGCCCGCCCTTCTCGCCCGGGCCGGGGCCCATGTCTATCATGCGGTCGGCCGCCATCATCACGGCCGGGTCGTGCTCCACCACCACCAGCGTGTTGCCGGCATCGCGCAGCCGGTGCATGGCCTGGGTGATGCGGTTCATGTCACGCGGGTGCAGGCCGATGGAGGGTTCGTCCAGCACGAACAGCGTGTTAACCAGCGAGGTGCCCAGCGCTGTGGTGAGGTTGATGCGCTGCACCTCACCGCCCGAAAGTGTGCGGCTTTGGCGGTCTAGCGTGAGGTAGCCAATACCGACATCGCACAGGTATTTGAGGCGGGTGTGGATTTCCTCGAAAAGCGATTTGAGCGCCTTGAACTCGGCATCGGGCACGCTGCCGTCCTGCAAGGCGGCCGGTGCCAGGCCGGTGAAGAACTGTCGCAGTCGATCAATCGGCAGTTGCATCAAGTCATGCACGCTCAGGCCAGGCATCGCCTCAAGCTGCGCACGCGTCCAGTCCACGCCGACTGGCATGAAGCGTTTGCCGGACGGCAACACAGCATCGGCCGCGTCTTTGGAGCCCAGGCGCCAGAGCAGCGCCTCCAGCTTCAGGCGCGCGCCGCCGCAAGTCTCACATGGCGTGTAGCTGCGGTATTTGGACAGCAGCACACGGATGTGCATCTTGTAGGCCTTGGTCTCCAGATAGGCGAAGAAGCGCTTGATGCCGTACCACTGCTTTTTCCACTGGCCGTTTTTGTAGGCTGGTGTGCCGTGGATCACCCAATGTTGTTGCTCTGGCGTGAGTTTGTACCAGGGCGTGTCGCGCGGAATACCGGCGGCTTCTGCATGCCGCATCAGGTCGTCCTGGTTTTCGGCCCAGGCCGGGGTTTGCAGGGTCTTGATGGCGCCGGCGCGCAGGGTCAGCTTGTCATTGGGAATCACCAGCCCGTAATCCACCCCAATCACACGCCCGAAACCACGGCAGGTTTCGCAGGCGCCCATGGCGGAGTTGAAGGAGAACAGCGAAGGTGTCGGGTCCGCGTAACGAAGATCGCTGTCGGGGCAATGCAGACCGGTGGAGAAACGCCACATCACTTCTGCAGCACCCTCCTCGGCTGGCTGCACATAGACATTGAGGCGGCCACCACGCTTGAGCGTCAGCTCAATGGCTTCGATGACGCGGGCCTTTTCTGCAGTCTGCACGCGAAAGCGGTCTGCTACCACGTCAAGAAGTTTATGCGGGCCAGCCGGCGTTGCAACGACACGCTCCGCATGGACGCGGGTGAAACCGCTGGCCGACAGCCACTGCGTCACTTCCTCGGCTGTGGTGTTGCCCGGCAGTTCCACAGGGAAGGTCATGACCACTCTTGCATCGCTGCCCGCGGTACGCGCCATCAGCTCGGCGTAGATCGACTCGGGTGTGTCATGGCGCACAGCCTGCGCAGTCTTCTTGTCAAACAGCTGCGCAGCGCGCGCATACAACAACTTCAGATGATCGTTCAGCTCGGTCATCGTGCCCACAGTGGATCTTGAGCTGCGCACCGGATTGGTCTGGTCAATCGCTATCGCGGGCGGCACGCCCTCGACTTTGTCCACCGCCGGTTTGTCCATACGGTCCAGAAATTGCCGGGCATAAGCCGAGAAGGTTTCCACGTAACGGCGCTGGCCTTCGGCAAACAGGGTGTCAAACACCAGCGAGGATTTCCCCGACCCGCTCGGGCCGGTCACCACCGTCATTTCGCCGGTGCGAATGTCCAGGTCAATGTTTTTGAGGTTGTGTTGGCGTGCACCGCGAATGCGGATGGTTCCCTGGGACATGGGTGAGGTGCTTTCCTAGTGAGGTCAAACATTCTAGACAGCGCCTTTCGGGTTGTGCGGCGTGGGGTTAAGTGCCCCGATGACGCTACATCTTGAAACAGGACCTGGTTCCCCGGTCCGCCGCTTCCACGGCGTGTCGTTCCGTGATCACACCAAGCTGTTTGCACCAAGCGACAGGACAAAAAAAAGACCCTCGCCGAAGGGCGAGAGTCTTTTCATGTTTCTTCTGGCGCTGACCCGGCTTTTCTACCGGTGTCTGCGCCCGATCAAGCCAGATCAGTCGTTGGCGTAGATGTCAACGTCCTTGGTTTCCTTGAGGAACAGCGTACCGATCACCAGGGTGATTGCAGCCACCACAATCGGGTACCAGAGGCCGTTGAACATGTTGCCAGTTTGAGCCACGATGGCCAGCGCGGTTGCAGGCAGCAAACCGCCGAACCAGCCGTTGCCGATGTGATACGGCAAACTCATCGAGGTGTAGCGGATTCGGGTCGGGAACATCTCCACCAGCATGGCCGCAATCGGGCCATACACCATGGTCACCAGAATCACCAGATAAGACAAGATCAGAATGACCATCAGTTTGTCGACCTTGGCCGGGTCGGCTTTGGCAGGGTAGCCGGCAGCTTTCAGCGCATCGGTGGTGGCCTTCTTGAACTCGGCGTCCTTCTTCTTGGCTTCGTCGCCCGACAGCCCGACAGCGGTATAGCTGGTGATAACCGTTTCACCAATCTTGATGGTCGCTGGCGCGCCTGCAACACCGGCTGCATTGTCATAACTCACCGAGTTGGCTGACAGCACCTGTTTGGCCACGTCGCACGAGCTGGTGAACTTGACGGTACCAGTGGGGTTGAACTGGAACGAGCATTCCTTGGCGTCTGCCGTCACCACCACTTTATTTTTGGCCTGGGCGGCTGCCAGATCCGGGTTGGCGGCTTGGGTCAGGGCATTGAAGACCGGGAAGTAAGTGACGATGGCCAGCAGGCAACCCGCCATGATGATGGGCTTGCGGCCAATCTTGTCAGAGAGGATGCCGAACAACACAAAGAAAGGCGTGCCAATGATGAGCGACGCCCCCACCAAAAGGTTGACCGTCACACCATCGACCTTGAGCGACTGGGTGAGAAAGAACAGGGCGTAAAACTGCCCGGTGTACCAGACCACAGCCTGGCCAGCCGTCAGACCCACCAGCGCCAGAATCACGATCTTCAGGTTTTTCCATTGGCCGAAAGATTCGGACAGCGGCGCTTTGGAGGTCTTGCCTTCAGCCTTCATTTTCGTAAACGCAGGTGATTCGTTCATGCTCAAACGGATGTACACCGATACAGCGAGCAGAAAGATGGAGACCAGGAAAGGAACACGCCAGCCCCATTCGGCAAATGCGGCCTCACCCACAGCGGTACGCACGCCGAGAATCACCACCAGCGACAGCAGCAAGCCCAGGGTTGCCGTGGTCTGAATCCATGACGTGTACTGACCGCGCTTGCCATGGGGCGAATGCTCGGCCACATAAACAACCGCGCCGCCATACTCACCACCGAGCGCCAGGCCCTGAAGCATGCGCAGTGCGATCAAGATGATGGGCGCTGCAACGCCAATGGAAGCGTAGTTGGGCAGCAAGCCGACGATGAAGGTGGACAGGCCCATGATCACAATGGTGATCAGGAAGGTGTACTTGCGGCCCACCATGTCTCCGAGGCGCCCAAACACCAGCGCGCCAAACGGGCGCACCAGAAAA
>JBKJIV010000053.1:0-12034 GCA_046598365.1 Polaromonas sp.
GACACCCGCCGTGTGGAAGAAGAACTGGCCGACCTTTTAATGGCCGCCGCGAAGACGTCGGCGAGCTGGCCATTCAGTTTGGGTCGATGGACGAGCTCAATGGTTTGATAGAGGGGCTGCGCGGCGGCCCCTGAATCAGGCCCTGCAGGCCTCGACTTTATTTGGTGTCGGCTGACATCTCTTTGGTAGCGCGGTTGTATCAAAGGGGCATCTTTGACACCTTCTGCCCGATGGGGGCGTGGCTGGGCAGCGCAATAATCTCCGGCGCCTCGGGCTGCCGCCTGAGGGTAAACACGTTTTCCACGGAAACGCTGCGGTGAGATGCTCAAGCCCACGCGGTTGCATTTCCCATCCCTGCTCACGAAGTGGCAACCGCTTGAGGCACAGACCGAGCATAGGTAGGGGCGATCGCACTGCGGCTCAGGATGTCATGCCTGACCCTTTCGGCGCCGAGAATCTTCACATCCACTTTTTCACAGAGGAGCCGCACCATGTCCTATAAAGATTTCGACACGATGGAAGACAGCAACCCGTCGGCCAATCCGACGATCCACCAGGTCAGCGACCCGGCGCGGCGCACTGTGCTGCGCGGCGGTCTGGGCCTTTTGGCCAGCGCGCTCTACGCGCCGCTGGTGGTCGGCTGCGCGGGCATGGCGGGTGCCAAGGCGGGCGCAGCGGCGATCGGGTTCAAAGGCGTGCCGGTGGTGGCGACCGACACTCTGGTCGTACCCGATGGATACGTCGCGGAGGCCATAGCGGCCTGGGGTGAACCGGTTGGCGTGGCCGGCAACATGCCCGCGTGGCGGGGCGATGCGTCACACAGTGCTGCAGATCAGGCGGTGCAAATGGGCATGCACCATGACGGCATCGACTACTTCGCCATTGGCGGCAGCAGCAGTCGCGGTGTGCTGTGCATGAACCACGAGTACACCGACGACGGCCTGTTGCATGTGGGCGGCTTTGCACCTTGGACCGCCGAGAAGGTGAAGAAGGCGCAGGCGGCGCATGGCATGTCGGCGATCGAAGTCGAGCTCGCGGGCGGGCGCTGGCAGATGGTGCGGCCCTCCCGCTACGCCCGTCGCTTCACCAGCAACACACCGTTTGCGATCGGCGGCCCCTGCGCCGGCCACCCGATGATGAGGACAGCGGCCGACCCCGCAGGTCGCACTGTGCTGGGCACGCTCAACAATTGCGCCACTGGCAAGACGCCCTGGGGCACCATCCTCTCGGGGGAAGAGAACTGGATGAACTATTTCAGCGGCGGCGACAACCTCTCGCCGCATGAGCGGCGCTGGGGCTTGAGAAAGGGCGGCTCCGGTTATCGCTGGCACGAGCACGACGAGCGCTTCGACGCGACGAAGAACCCGAACGAGCCCAACCGCTTCGGCTGGGTGGTCGAGATCGATCCGCTGGATCCGACCAGCACCCCGGTCAAACGCACCGCGCTTGGCCGCGCCGCGCACGAGGGCGCCTGGGTGGGTGTCACGAAAGACGGCCGTGCGGTGGTCTATTCGGGCGAAGACGCTCGCTTCGAATACATCTACAAGTTCGTCAGCCGGGACAAGATCGCGCCGGGCGGCGGCGGCAAGTCGCAGGCCCAGGCCAACGCGACCCTCCTTGACCACGGCACGCTGTACGTCGCGCGCTTTGACGCCGATGGCAGCGGACGGTGGATCGCGCTGGTGCACGGCCAGGGGCCGCTCAATGCGGCCAACGGCTTCGCCGACCAAGGCGAAGTGCTGATCAAGTCGCGCCAGGCGAGCGACCTGCTCGGCGCGACGAAGATGGACCGCCCCGAATGGTTGGCGATAGACCCCGCCAACGGCTGGGTCTATTGCACCCTGACCAACAACTCGAGTCGCGGCGCGGCGGGCTCGCCCGGCGTGGATGCTGCGAATCCGCGCGCCAACAACGTGATGGGGCAAATCATCCGCTGGAAGGACAGCGTCGATTTCGACGGCCTAGCTTTCGCCTGGAATCACCTCGTTCTTGCTGGCGACCCCGCCAATGCGCGGGCCGAAGCCAAGGGCAACATCAACGGCGACATCTACGCTTGCCCCGACGGCATCGCCTTCGATGCGCGCGGCGTGCTGTGGATCCAGACCGATACCCATGCGACGCAGATGTACAAGGGTGAGCTGAAGAACACCGGCAACAATCAGATGCTGGCCTGTGACGTGAAGACGGGCGCGACGCGGCGCTTCCTCACTGGCCCGACCAATTGCGAAGTCACCGGCGTGACCTGGACGCCTGACGGAGCGACGATGTTTGTCAACATCCAGCACCCCGGCGAGACGCCATCCGACCGCAGCGACCCAGTCGAGCCGTCCAAATTTTCGAACTGGCCTGACTACAAACCGGGCGGCCGACCGCGCTCGGCCACTGTGGTGATACGCAAGAAGGATGGCGGCATCATCGGCGGTTGAGGCGCGCCGCCGATCCGCACATGGGTGAATGATGTGCTGGTCAAGATGGACGCGAAGTGCTCGGCCACGTACGAGGCTGACGTCAAGGGGGTCGTCCGAGCTGGGCCGGCAATGCACGCAATGAGCTGCAAAAACATCCAAATGACCACGCCGCACCAATCGAATACCGATCGAAAACTTCAATTCGAAGCCACTTTCCGCGTTGGTTGTTCGATGACCTGATCGAGCCCCTCGCGGCGTAAATTAGGCGGCGGAGTCTTCTGTTTTCTGAGGGGGACGTGCGCCTCCGTCCTACGGTCAATAAGGGCTGCAAAGACGGGCACCAAGCCCGGTCCACAGACACCATGGCGGCATTGAAAACTTCAGGCCGACCGATGAACCCCACAGCCACCCGACCGATCTCCCGTCCCTCTTGGGCCCTGCTTGGTACCGAGCCCTGGCGCGCCGCGTATGAGTTTGCGCAGCACAAAATTGCCCGCAAGACGCCGGCGCCGCGGGGCGACGGGCATCCGGTGATCATCTTTCCCGGCCTTGCCACCGATGGTGCAGCCGTGGCACCGCTGCGCGACTATTGCGCGACGCTGGGCTACAGCGCCATGGATTGGGGTCGTGGCTTCAACACTGGGCCGCAGGGCGATATCGATACCTGGCTGGCGGAACTCGCAGACCATGTGTCGGGCTTGCTCGCCGGGCATACGCAGCGCGCGACGCTGATTGGCTGGAGCCTGGGCGGGATTTACGCGCGAGAGCTGGGCAAACTGATGGCGCCCCGACTGCACCAAGTCATCACCATCGGCACCCCGTTCAACGGATCGCCTGACGACACTTATGTGGGCTGGCTGTTTCGTTTGCTCAATGGTTCAGCGCCGGTAAGTGATCCGGCCCTGCGCCTGCGCCTGCGCACCCCGCCGGCCTTGCCGACGACATCGATCTACAGCCGTTCAGACGGTGTAGTGGCCTGGCAGAGTTGCCGTCATGACAGGACCAACGCGCAGGTCAGCGACGTGGAAGTCAAGGGTAGCCACATCGGCATGGGCTGGAACCCGGCCGTGTTGCGCGTGGTGGGCGAGCGACTGGCCCGTTCTCGCTAGTCGGCACTCTGCGCAACCAGCCTGGCTAATTCCCAGGCAGATTTAAGTTGCGCGAGTTGTACGAATATCAGATGACTTGCGCCAGCGATTTCGTTCATGTTTGGCAACCGCCATCGTGCGAGGCCGCTACAGCGTGAAAATCTTGCCCGGGTTCATGATGTTGTGCGGATCCAGTGCGCGCTTGATGGTGCGCATCATCTCGACTGCGCCGTTGCCGGTTTCCGTGATCAGAAAATCCATCTTGTGCAGGCCGACGCCGTGCTCGCCGGTGCACGTGCCTTCCAGGCTCAGTGCACGTGACACCAGCGTGTGGTTCAGGGCTTCGGCGGTCGCGCGTTCTTCGGGTTTGTCGGGGTCAATCAGATATCCGAAGTGAAAATTGCCGTCGCCCACATGGCCAACCAGGAAGTAAGGTATGCCGCTGGCATCGGCCTCCGCCACCGAATCCAGCAGGCAATCGGCCAGGCGCGATATGGGCACGCAGGTGTCGGTAGAAATGGCGCGGCAACCGGGCTTGGACTGGATGGCTGCAAAGTAGGCGTTGTGCCGCGCTGTCCAAAGACGTGTGCGCTCTTCCGGCGTGCTGGCCCATTCGAAGGCGTGGCCGCCAAATTCGGATGCAATCTCCTGCACGGTTTCGGCTTGCTCTTTCACGCTGCTGGGCGAGCCGTGAAACTCCATCAGCAGCATGGGCTCTTCGCGCAGACCCAGCTTGCTGTGCGCGTTGACCATGCGCACCGTGTTGCTGTCGATCAGCTCGACACGCGCAATCGGAACACCCAGCTGGATGATCTGGATGGTGGTGCGTACTGCGGCTTCGATGCTGGGGAAAGAGCAGATGGCCGCGGAGATGGCTTCAGGCAGGGGATAGAGCTTGACGGTGATTTCGGTGATCACGCCCAGCGTGCCTTCACTGCCCACCATCAGGCGCGTGAGGTCGTAACCTGCCGATGATTTTTTGGCACGGGTGCCGGTACGGATGACTTCGCCGCTAGCGGTGACTACTTCGAGCGCAAGGACGTTTTCACGCATGGTGCCGTAGCGCACGGCGTTGGTACCGCTGGCGCGCGTGGCGCTCATGCCGCCTATCGTTGCGTCAGCACCCGGGTCAATCGGGAAAAACAGGCCGGTGCTTTTGACTTCTTCGTTGAGCTGCTTGCGCGTGACACCAGCCTGCACCGTGACCGTCAGGTCTTCGGCATTGATGGACAGCACTTTGTTCATGCGGCTCACGTCAATGCTGATGCCGCCCTGAACCGCCAGCAGATGGCCTTCGAGTGAGGTGCCGACACCGAAGGGAATCACAGGCACCTGGTTCTGCGCGGCAAGCTTGACCGCATCGGCAACGTCGGCAGTGCTTTCGGCAAACACCACAGCCGCGGGCGGCGGCGCTGTAAACGAGGACTCGTCGCGCCCGTGCTGCTCACGCACTACCAGGGCGGTCGAGCAGCGCTCGGCAAAGCGTGTTTTCAGCGCATCCACCAAAGCCGGCGGCACGACGCGCAGATTCAGGTGGGGCAGCAGATGATCGGGGTGGGTGGGGGCGTTCATGTGGGAGTTCTCCTGACGGAATCCCCAGTTTACGACTTGTGGTGGCGCATTTGAAGTGGGGGCTTCAGCGCCCCCACATGTTTATGCAGCCGGTGCTGGCGTCAAGACTTCAGCGCGGCTTCGAATTCTTCGCGCGATACAAACTGGTCCTTGTTGGTGTCCAGCTCGTCAAAACGCTGCTCAACGGCCGGGATGCGTGCGGCCTCCTGCCTGGACAGCTTGCCGTCCTTGTTGGCATCTGCGCGGCCAAAAACGGCTTCTGCATTTTGCGTTGGTGCAGCCTTTGCGGGGGCATTTTGGGCGGCGGGGCTGGTCATCGGAGTGGCAGGCTTGGCCCCGCCTGTGTCGGGGGTCTGGGCATGTGCTGCCAGTGCTGTGCCAACGCTTATCGCAGCCAGCAGTGTGATGCTGCGCAATTCAAAGTTCGGAATAAAATGAGATTTGGATGTCATGCAGACAAGTCCTTTAAAGTTGAAGAAGGCGCTATTGCACCGCAGCAAAGCGATGTCCTCCAGTACTTTTGCATGGTGTTGCCGCGCTGACATCATGTGTGGTTCATACACATTTTCTTTCCCCGCGTAATCCGGCCCGAAACTTCATTCAACCCACGTATATATGGCCAACAGACTCACGCAGATCGCCACCCGCACCGGAGACGACGGCAGCACCGGACTGGGCGACAACACGCGAGTGTCAAAAGACAGCCTGCGTGTGCATGCGATGGGCGATGTGGATGAGTTGAACTCGCACATCGGCGTGTTGCTGTGTGAAGACATGCCCGCCGATGTACGAGAGCTGCTGATCGAAGTGCAGCATCAGCTTTTCAACCTGGGTGGCGAGTTGTCCATCCCCGGCTTTGAACTGCTCAAGCCCGAGGCGGTGGCATTGCTGGACGCGTCGCTCGAAAAATACAACGCCAGCTTGCCGCGTCTGCAGGAGTTCATTTTGCCGGCTGGCTCGCGTGCGGCGTCACTTGCGCATGTGTGTCGCACCGTGGCAAGGCGCGCCGAGCGTGCGGTGGTGGCACTGGATCAGCAGGAAAAGCTCAACGAATCGCCACGCCAGTACCTGAACCGCCTGAGCGACCTGCTGTTTGTGCTGTCTCGCGTGCTCAACCGCATGAACGGTGGTGACGATGTGTACTGGAAGAGCGAGCGCATGGCCCGGCAGGCTGTCGACTAGGCCCGCTACCTCGGCAGCAGCATGGCCATGGTGATGCGTGACACGCAGGTCAACTCGCCCGCTTCGTTCGTCAAATCAATCTGCCACACATGGGTGCTGCGCCCGATGTGTACCGGCCGGGTGATGCCGGTTACCCAGCCGCTGGTTGCGCCCCTGAGGTGGTTGGCGTTGATGTCCAGCCCCACCGCGCGATGGCCTTCGGGCGCCGCATAGGCTGCGCCGCAGGAGCCCAGGGTTTCGGCCAACACCACCGACACTCCGCCATGCAGCAGGCCGTAGGGCTGGCGGGTGCGCCCGTCCACCGGCACACGGGCGCGGATGAAGTCATCGCCGACCTCCAGAAATTCGATGCCCAGATGGGCCACTGCCGTGTCTAAGTGAATCGTTGCAAGTATGTCCACCGACAGAGGCTTCTTCCAGATACGCATGGCGGGTTCCTGATGGCTTGAATGCCCTGACTATAAAGAGAATGCCGCCTACACGTGCCGGCGCGCCAAGCGGCTAAGGTCGAAGTACAGCGGTGTGACGCACACGGACAACCGAAAGGCAGGCATGCGACGCGGACAAAAATGGATGGTGGCCGCAGGCGTGCTTGTGGCGGTGATTGGCGGGCTTTGGCTGGCGGTGGCGCTGGTTTTGCCGAGCAATGAGGAGCTCGCGGCCCGCGCTTCGCGAGAGTTGCAAGCCCGCTTGGGCGTGCCGGTCAAAGTAGGCTCTTTGCACTGGCGCCTTTTGCCAGTGCCGGCCGTGGTTTTGCAGGACGTAGCAACCGAGCAGGCAAAACCCATCCAGCTCAAACAGCTGACGCTTTACCCAAACATTTCAGCCCTGATAGACGGGCGGCTCCAGCTGGATCAGGCGCAGCTTGACGGCGCCGTGTTGCCCCAGCTCTCCTTGCGGGGGCTGAGCAAGAATCCAGAGACAGCTAAGGTGGACGGCGTTGCGACGCCGCTGGGGCGCCTGGTTTTTCGTGATGTGACCTGGGTCACGCGTCACGGCAGGGAGATCGTTTTCAACGGCGAGGCTGACTTTGACCCGAACTGGCGTCCACGCCAGGCACAAGTCCGCAGGCCCGGGCTAGCCACCCCGGCAGATCTGACGCTGACCCGGCAAGGTCAGGAGGACCGCTGGACCGCCGCCATCAACTTGGGCGGCGGCACGGCAAACGGTGAGGTGCAGTTGCTCACCCGAGACAACGGTCGGCTGCGTCTGGAGGGGAAATTGCAACCGCGCGGCATAGAAGTCGCGTCTGCGCTGGCCTCCTTTAATCGCAACTCGATGATCGAGGGCAAGGCTTCAGGCGAGACTGCTTTGTCGGCCAACGGTGACTCCCTTGGGGAGATCGCCCAGACGCTGCAAACCAAAACAAGCTTCACCATGGGCAGCGACGCGTTTCTACGTGTGGATGTGGACAAGGCTGTTCGAAGCTTTGGAAAAGAGCGTGCCGGGAAAACCCCCCTGGATTCAGTCACGGCCCAACTGGACACACAGAACACCCCTGCCGGCATGGTTGTCAACTTCACCAACATCAAGGCAGCATCCGGCGTTTTCACAGCCACGGGAAAGGCCCGCATAGCTAACAGGCAGGTCGATGCAGAGTTTGCGGTCGATCTGGTCAGTGGCCTGGTCGGTGTGCCGATTGAAATCCGCGGGCCGCTGAACAAGGTCGAGGTTTCTGTTCCCCGCAGCGCCATTGTGGGCGCCGTGGTGGGCACCGCCGTGCTGCCCGGTGTGGGCACCGCCATCGGCGCCCGGCTGGGCGCAACCTTGGGCAAGATTTTCAGCTCAGAGCCGACGCGCAAAGGCGCCGTCAGCAGCAAGCCCAGCCCCTGAGTCGGCATCTTTACCGGGAAATCCAAAGGGCGCCGGGGTCTTTGCCTGTTTCCGGCGGCTTAGATGGTTAATATGGGGGCTTCTGCCCGTGCCCACGTTTGGTCACGGCGGTTGTAGCAACGCATATCAACCTGAGCCCTCAGAATTGTCAACCACTAAGAGCGCACCTGTGCCTTCTCCCCTGGAGGCCGCACTTGACCAGAACGACGCCGTCAAGGAAACCGTCAAGCAGTCGGCCGACGAATTGATGGTGATCAACGCCGTGCTCAAGCAGGAAATTCCCGATCATGCGCAGACCGGGGAGGTTGCCCAGGCGCTGCTAAAAACCGACGAGCTGGAGGGCAGAATCCAGGAATCGGTTGATGAACTGGCGCAGGTCAATCAGCTGCTGGAGCAGGAGATTGACGAGCGCGCCGACCTTGAGCGCGAACTGACCGAGACCAAGGCTGCTCTGGCCGAGGCCAAGGACCAACTGCCCCCGGCCTGAGAGCGCCGGTTATGCCTTGCGCTTGAGCAAGGCGTACAGCAAGATGGCGCCGAAGGTGGCGGTGCCTATGCCACCCATGGCGAACTGGCCGAACTTCAGGGTGAAGTCACCAGTGCCCAGCACCAGCGTGATGGCGGCCACCAGCAGGTTGCGGTTGTCCGAAAAATCCACCTTGTTGTCGACCCAGATCTTGGCGCCGGCTACCGCAATCAGCCCGAACACCACAATGCTCACACCTCCCATCACGGGTAGCGGTATCGCCTGAATCAACGCACCAAACTTGGGGCTGAAACCCAGCACCAGCGCAATCACGGCAGCCACCACAAAGACGGCCGTCGAATAAATTTTGGTTGCGGCCATGACGCCGATGTTTTCCGCGTAGGTCGTTACACCGGTTCCGCCAGCCGCACCAGAGACCATGGTTGCGACACCATCACCAATGAAGGCGCGGCCCATGTACTGATCGAGGTTCTTTCCGGTCATGGCTGTCACGGCCTTGATATGACCCAGGTTTTCGGCCACCAAAATAATCGCGACCGGCGCAATCAGCAGCATGGCATTGACGCTGAAGACCGGAGCGGCAAACGCGGGCAGGCCAACCCAGGCGGCGCTCATGATGCCGGACAAGTCCATGGGTTTGCCCAGGCCCAGCCCATTGGTGAGCACAGCGTAAATCAGTGTGGCAACGATCAGGCCAACCAGAATCAGCAGCCGCTGCACCATGCCGCGCGTCATCACGGCAACGAGCGCCACACTGACAAAAGTGACCAACTGCATCCACGAATCAAAGTTGCTAGCCGCCATGTTCTTGATCGGAATGCTGGCCAGGTTCAGACCAATCACCGCTACCACGGCGCCCGTGACCACGGGCGGCATGAAGCGCTCAATCCATCCGGTGCCGACCATCTGCACGATGGCCCCAATGACGGTGTACAAAACGCCGCACGCGATGATGCCGCCCAGTGCCACGCCGATATTCGGATTGGGCCCCTTGCCAGCGTAGGCCGTGGCGGCAATCACCACGCCAATGAACGCAAAGCTCGAACCCAGATAACTGGGTACCTTGCCGCCGGTGATGAGAAAAAAGATCAGCGTGCCAACGCCGCTCATCAAAATGGCAATGTTGGGATCAAACCCCATCAAGATCGGCGCCAGCACGGTCGCGCCGAACATCGCAATCACGTGCTGCACGCCCATGACCGCGGTTTGCGGCCAGGGCAAGCGCTCGTCGGGACCGATAACGCCTCCTTGCTCCAGTACCGCGCTGTCCTTTTCAGTCCATGTGAACATGCCCATCACTCGCTCCTTGTTGTATTGGTGGCGCCATCCTAAGAGCAATGAGCTTGCGGCACAAGAGAGCCGGTAGATGACCCCAGCGCGGCCCCTGGTGTCAACGGGCGACAAAAGCGCTGAGTGCGCGCAGTACAGTTTCGTCCTTCAATATGCGTCTGTGGCCCAGGTCGTCGGTCGCTATCAGTCGTGCATCGCTGATGGCATCCCGATAGGCCTCGCCATCCGCGAAGCGGTTGATGCTGTCGCGCCGGTCGTGAACCACCAGTGTGGGCTGTTTGATGCGGGGCCCGACGGCCGCGGGTTCAAATTGCGGCATCAAGATGCCTTCGCGCGCCTCGACGCGTCGTTGCATGGCGGCGCGCGTTTTTTCGCTTAGACCAAACACATGCGCAAACAAGCGCGTGTATTCGTAGGGTGAGGCTGGCGGCGCCATGAGCACGAGTTTGGTCACAGGCAAGCCGCGGCTGACTGCGTAGGCAGCCGCGTTGGCAGCCAGTGAGTGCGCAACCAGGGCGTGCAATCCGTGCCCTTGCTGCATCATGCGGGCTGCTGCATATTCAATGGCCCGTGCGAACTGGGGCAGGGTGCTGATGGAGCCCGCGCTGCGGCCGTGTGCCGGCAACTCAACAATCACGGGCCTAAGCCCCTCGGCCTGCAGGCTGTCGGCAAGCGCCAGCATCTGGCCTGCATGTCCACCCCAGCCATGCACCAGCAGCACCACTGGGCCATGGGGCGCCACCGGCCGCGAGTACACGGTAAGGCTGGCGTTTTCAAATGGCCAGGTTTCGATGCGCCACTCCGGCCCCCAGGCGCGGCGGCGGTTCAACCATTTGGGCGGCAGTGGCGTGGCAAACAAACGGGATGCGGCGCGAACCGCCAGCGTGGGCCACAGTCGCTGCGATGCGCCCAGGCCCCAGCGGAAGAATTTGGTTGCGGGGCTGGCAGCGTAGTAAGCGGCCGTTGTTTCAAGAGAGCTACGTGTCATGAGAGATTCTCCGGCTAGGGTTTTCAGTACCAGATCCAGTCCTGATTGTTTTTGGGCAGCGCGCGCAGTGACTCCATCGCGGAATGAACCACGCGCACAAGTGCGATCAGGGCGACGGCGGAAATAAGCAAGAACATGTCAACTTCCTTTCTTCGCACGATTGTGCGAAATATAGACAAACAAAAGCCCTTTTGAGGCATCACGGGGGCGGCCTGCGGTCAGGCCTGGTAACTCTTTATCAGCCGCTGCCACGTGGCCTGGGCGCGCTCGGGCGCTCGGGTCTCACGCAGGAAACGGGCATCGTGCAGCATGCCCAATATCAGGGCGTTCAATTCACTGACTATTTGCTCGGCATCGGTGCCGGCTTTCAAGTGGCCCGCATCAATGGCCTGCAGCACGGTACGCCTGAGGGCCGCGCGCCAGCGTGTGACTTCGTCGAGAAGCAGGTTGCGCAACTCGCCTTCACGATCGTCAAGCTCAAAGGCCCCAGCGCTGAAGATGCAACCGTTTTGCGCGTCCACATCGCGGGTGCGAACAATCCAGCGCTGCACCAGGTCATTCAGGCGCGGCAAGCCCTTGGGCGACTGCATGGCAGGCACAAAGACACTTGCCAGGAAGCGCCGGCCAAACTCCTCAATCACCGACTTTTGCAGGGCCTCGCGCGAACCGATGCGCGAAAACACACCGCTCTTGGACAAACCCAGCCGGTCCGCAACGGCCTGCAGCGTGATCGCCTCCAGCCCTTCGGCGGAAGCCAGATCCAGCGCAGCACCGACGATCGCGGCGCGTGTCATCTCGCTTTTCTGTGTTTTGGCATCCATGGGCAAATATTAGCACGTATGTGCGAATATGTGCAAAAGCTGCACAATCCTGCTGTGTCAAAGGGGTCAAGGCGTGCCGCGGCGCGAAGCCCCACATAGCCTCACCGGGGTTGTCGATTGACCAGAACAATGCCAACAGCCACCAGTATCAACGCCGCGATCAGGCTTGGTGTGACCACTTCTTTTAGCCACAGGGCGCCAAACAGCAAAGCAAACAGCGGTGTCAAAAACACGAACACTGAAATTTTCGTGGTCGGGTAGTGCCCCAGCATCCACATCCACGCCAGGTAACTGGCAAATGCACCCACCACGGTCTGCAGCAGCAGGGAGGTGATGGCGAATGAGCTAAAGGTCCAGGTCCATTG
>JBKJIV010000043.1:0-5294 GCA_046598365.1 Polaromonas sp.
CTCCGCTGGCATAAGCCGTCTTGAAAACCGCATCCGCGCTTGCGGGCGCGCACTTGCGGCTGCCGCCGTGGTGCTGGCCTGCGGACTGGGGTGCGGACTGGCCAGTCCGGCCGCCACGGCTCGCACCGTGCTGGATCTTTCCAGTACGGTACTTCCCGTTGAATTGATGGATTGGGGCGACTACCGGCTGGAAACAGACACCACGCTGTCCGCGGCCAGCGTTGCCGCCGGCGGTGACTCCGGCTGGCAGCCGACCCGATCGGGACTGATCTACCCGCTCGCGACAGGCCAGTCGCTGTGGATCCGCTTTACCCTGCCACCAGCACCAGATGCAGAACGCTGGTACCTCGAAATTCCTTATCCGTCGGTCAACCGCGTGTCGCTTTTTACATTGGATAGCGCCGGCCAGTGGAACGCGCAGAGCGCTGGCGATACGATCGCCGTCAATACCTGGCCGGTCCCGCACCGCCACCCGCTTCTGCCCATGAGTGTGTCTGCCGAGGAGCCAAAGAAATATCTGGTGCGTATCGAAAATGCACACAGCTTTAGCGCGCCACTGCGCTTTGTCAGTGAAAGCTACTTGAGTCGCAGCGAGCAGCGCACCTCGCTGATTTTGGGGATTTACTTTGGGCTGGCGGGGCTGGCTGTGATGCTGGCAATTCTCAGCGCCGTGTCGCTGCGCGACACCGCCTATGGTCTCTACGCCATGAGCGTGGCCTTGATGGCGCTGGCGCAGGCTGCCATGACAGGTATTGGCGGCCTGCATCTTTGGCCCAAACTGCCTGTCTGGAACGATCTGTCGTCGCTGGTGCTGCCAGTGCTAACGGTGTCCTCCTCGCTCTGGTTTTCCTCCGCGATAGTGTCCATGCCAGAGCGGTCCCGAACGCTGCACCGTCTCTTGCTGGGTCTGGGTGGCCTGGGCATCGTCACGAGCGCAGGCATCGTGGTTGTGGAGCCGTCGCACCGCTTCTATCTCATGGTGCCGTACATTGTCATCTCAATGGTCATCGGCGTTCTGGCTCTGCTCTGGGCCAGACGGCGCGGTGATCGCTACGGCGGCTGGCTGCTGCTGGGCGGCTTGCCGTTGCTCGCGCTTTCAGTCTTTCCCCTGGCCCGTCTCAGCGGCCTGATTCCCGTCAGCTTTCTCACGATGTACGGCATGCAGCTCGGCATAGCGATCGAGTTACCGATTGTCATGGTGATCCTGATGTTCCGCAGCCAGCTCCGCCGCGAAAACATGCGAAGAATCCAGGGACTGGACCGGGTGGACCCGTCCACCGGCCTGATCAACGAGGCCGTGTTCACCGAACGCCTGACACGCATGTTGGCCCGCGCAGAACGTTTCAAACACCAGAGTGCGGTGCTGCTGATTGACCTGGTCAACACAGAGCAGGTGCAGCGCGACTTTGGTCGCCAGGCGGCCGAAGAGTTGCCTCTGCGGCTGGCGGCGCGGCTGTTATCGACAGCACGCGAGATCGACAGCGCTGCGCGCCTGAGCGAGCACCGCTTTGGCATGGTGGTGGAGGGACCGATGACCCCTGAAGAGGCTGCCACATTGGGGCCCCGCATTGTGGCGCGCTGCCTGATGCCCTACAAGGGCCTGCCCGAGGCCTGTGTGGCTCAGGTCCGCGTCGCCTACGCGCTGGTGCCGCGCCAGGGGCCCAGCGCCGAGATCGTACTGGCCCGCTTGGCCCAGCGGCTGACCAACATACCGCCGGAAAACAAACGGGCGGTGTTCATGCTGACGGACTACAAATAGAGCCCCCAGGCTCGCTCCGCACCGTCGGAAAGACTGATCAGCCTTTTCCCTTGCCGGACGGTTTGCTGCCAGCCAGCACCGCACGCGGATGCGAGGCGTCATACACCTTGGCCAGGTGTTGAAAGTCAAGCCGCGTGTAGACCTGTGTCGTGGTGATGTTGGCGTGGCCCAGCAGCTCCTGAACCGCACGTAAATCTCCGCTGGACTGAAGCACGTGGCTGGCAAACGAATGGCGCAGCATGTGCGGGTGTACCGGTGTGGCCAGGCCAGCCTGCAAGGAGCGCTGCTTGAGCCGCACGCGGATATGCTGCGGGCTTAAGCGGCTGCCGCGCTGGCTGATAAAAAGGGCCGGGTGGTCCTTTGCCAAATCGCGGCGCGCCAACAGCCAAGCCTGCAAGGCCTCCAGCGCCTTGCTGCCCACGGGCACACTGCGCCGCTTGGAGCCTTTGCCCAGCACATGCGCTTCACCCGCCTGCAGATCAATCCAGCCCCGCGCCTGAGCGCTCGCCACCACATCAAGACCTGTCAACTCGCCAATACGCAGGCCGCAGCCATACAGCAGCTCGGTGATGCAACGGTCTCTGGCCTGCAAAGCAGCATCACCAGCCGACTCTTCGCCGTGATAAGCCGCCAGTTGCACAGCTTCGTCGACGCTCAAGGCCTTGGGCAAAGGTTTGGCGGCTTTGGGAGAGCGCACACCTTGCACCGGGTTGGCGAGCACCAGGCCCTCGCGGCCCAGCCACACATAAAACCCGCGCCAGCCCGACAAAATGAGCGCAATACCGCGGCCACTGCGGCCGCTACTGTGCATCTGGGCAACCCAGCGGCGCATATGCAGGTTTTGCACCTCGGTGAGCGCCACGCCGGCTTGCAGGCAATGCGCCTGCAGCTTTTGCAAATCCAGCGCATACAGCTCCACCGTGCGCTGGGCCAGGCGTTTTTCAACGCGCACGTGCTCCAGATAACGCTCGACCAGCGGGTCTGCCTCTTGCTCTTGAATCGGCCCCGGCTCGGCCATCTTGGTCAGGCGCCAGCTATGGGCCGCAGGCGCGACAATGCTGCACCAGCGAGCTCCCCAATACGTTCCAGAAAATCCGTGCCCATGCCACTGTGAAAGCGCTCCGGATCCGGCGACGCCAGCACCAGCATGCCAAAAGCCTGCACGGCCTTGCCGGGGCGCAGCGGGATCAGCGCCACTGACATGGCCAGTGCAGGATCGGGCAACCAACTGGCGGCCTCGAAACCAGAATTGACGCCGCAGTAGGGAGAGGTAAGAGAGGAAGCAAACGTCTGCGCGTCGGCGCTGACACCCGTGGAAAAATCTTCGGTCGAGAAAATACCGTTGACGTGCCAGACCTTGATAGCCGCCTGCGGGACAGAAAACTGCGTCTTGAGCTCATTGACAATCGTGTCCGGCAAATCACGGGCATGCGCGGTCAGCAGCAGGTTCAAGGTGCATTGCTGCAATTTGTCGGCAATACCCACGTTTTCCTGGCCGTGGCGAATCATCTCGACCATTTTCCCTTCCAGCGACTTGATCTTGTCGCGCAGCATGCCCGCTTGCCGCTCTTGCAAACTGACCGCACGGCCGCCATGTCCGCTGGACAACTGGACCGTGGCCAGCAATTCCGCATGGCGTTCAAAAAAGTCCGGTGTGTTGGCCAGAAAATTGGCAATGTCGTCCTCGGTGATCGGGTTCTGGATGGAGCGTTCGCTTGGATTCATGTTGTTGTGTTTTCGGTTAAGTGAAATTCGGCAAGTCTACAAATGATCGGGGACGTTGATATCTGCTTCAAACACCGTGGTTGCGGGTCCGGTCATCAGCACCGGTGCATCGGCAGCCGCCAGCCCGCCCTGCCACTCAATCGTCAGGGTACCGCCATGCGTGGCAACATCCACCCGCGCGTCCAGCAGTCCCAAGCGTATGCCAGCAACCACTGCGGCGCAAGCCCCGCTGCCGCAGGCCAGCGTTTCGCCCGCGCCCCGCTCATACACCCGCAGGCGGATCTGGCTGCGCGAAACCACCTGCATGAAACCGGCATTGACGCGGCGCGGGAAGCGCGCATGGTTTTCAATCAGGGGCCCGTCTTGTAGCACCGGCGCCGCAGCTACATCGTCGACCAGCTGCACCGCGTGCGGGTTGCCCATGGACAACACCGCTATTAATACAGGCGCCTTTTGCGCGCGTCCTTCGAGGGCAAGAGGCCATTTTTGCCACGGGCCCTCGTTCACAGGCGTCAAGCCGGCGGGGTCAAAGGGCACTCGCGGTAAATCGAAAATGGGCGCTCCCATGTCAACTGTGACGCGGCCATCAGGCTGCAGGCGCGGCTCAATCACCCCGCTCAAAGTCTTGACGCGAGCCACGTCTTTGTCAGTCAGGCCCTGCTCGCGCACAAAACGCAAAAAACACCGCGCACCGTTGCCGCATTGCTCGACTTCTCCGCCGTCGGCGTTGTGAATCACATACTCAAAGTCAATGCCTGCGGCGGGCGAGGGACGCACCGACAAAATCTGATCGGCGCCCACCCCGAAGTGACGGTCCGCCAAAAAGCGGTATTGGCCAGGCGTGAGGTTCAGGCGTTGGCGGGTCTCGTCGAGCATGACAAAGTCATTGCCCGCCCCCTGCATCTTGGTAAATCGGATTAGCATCCGGGCATTATCCGCTGAGGCTGTGGCCTCCCCACCCCTTCTCATTCGCCCACAGCCGGTTAGACACCACCGAACAGGTCGAGCTGACCAGCGCGATTGCGACCTACACCAGGGTGGCGCGTATTCTGGTGGCGCTGGGGGTGTCGCCTGTAGAACATGATTAATCAAGCGCGCAAAGCTGGACACAGGTATTCAATGTCTGGCCTCAGCGTGCAGTCACCAGGACGAGAATGAAATCCATGCAAACACGCCACCGTTCACCTCTCCCCGCCGGCTTGCCATGTGTTCCGGCACTGCTGGTGGCCGCTGCCCTCACGGCTTGCGCCGCCGCACCTGCCGCTGACCCTGCGGCGCCATCTCCCGTCGTGACGAGCCCGGCCCAAACCGTTTCCCTTGAACTGGACCAAAACCAGCGCTTTGCACGCTGGATCGCCGACTTCAGCACCACCGCCCGCGCAGCGGGCATCAGCGAGGCCACGCTGCAGAGCGCCTTCGAGGGTGTTCGTTTCGTTCCGCGCGTCACCGAACTTGACGGCGCCCAGCCCGAATCGGTTCGTGCGGTCTGGGACTACCTCGACCGCGCGGTCTCGGCGCAGCGCGTGGTGCGCGGCCAGGACCGGCTGCTACAGACGCGGCCGGCGGTCGATGCCGCCGCTGCGCGTTACGGCGTGCCGGCAGAAATCCTGGCGGCGATCTGGGGCATGGAGAGCAACTACGGCAGCAACACCGGCGACATTCCGACGATTGACGCGCTCGCCACACTGGGCTTCGAAGGCCGACGCGAGGCCTGGGCGCGCAGCCAGTTGCTTGCGGCCCTGAAAATTCTGCAGAACGGGGACATCCCTCGCGCGCAGATGATCGGCTCCTGGGCCGGCGCCATGGGCCA
>JBKJIV010000155.1:0-3424 GCA_046598365.1 Polaromonas sp.
CACCGCAGGTTGCCCCGGAGCGAAGCGCAGGGGACGCAGACAGCAGGGTCGCCTTTTCTTTTGCTTACTTTTCTTTTGGCGACGCAAAAGAAAAGTGAGTTGCCGCCGGGCAACCCCCGGCTTGCTGGCGCACTACAGGCCCTCATGACCGTATGGCATACAGAATTCCGATTACCCATGCTTTACCCCCACTTCACTCACCCCCTTTAAAATAGACCCATGCTCCAGCAACGCACCCTCAAATCCCTGACCAAGGCCGTCGGCGTGGGGCTGCACAGCGGTCAGCGGGTCGAGTTGACTTTGCGGCCTGCAGCGCCGGACACGGGCATTGTGTTTCGGCGGGTCGATCTGCCGCAGCCGGTGGATATTCCGATATCCGCGCAGGCAGTCACTGACACCCGGCTGGCCTCGACTATTTCCAGCGGCAGTGCGAAGGTGGCGACCGTCGAGCACTTGATGTCGGCCTGCGCTGGCTTGGGCATTGACAACCTTTACGTCGATATCACTGCCGAAGAGGTGCCCATCCTAGATGGTTCGGCTGCCTCGTTTGTCTTTTTGCTGCAGTCTGCCGGCATAGCGTTGCAAGAGGCGCCTAAACGCTTTGTCCGCGTGCTCAAACCGGTCGAAGTCCGCGAAGGGCAGGGCGCTTCTGAAAAATGGGCGCGCTTGAGCCCCTACAACGGCTACAAGCTGAACTTCGAGATTGATTTTGATCACCCTGCGGTGGACTCGACCGGCCAGAGCGTGGAGTTTGATATGGGTACGGGCGCTTATAGCCGCGACATTGCCAGAGCCCGCACGTTTGGCTTTACCAAAGAGGTCGAGATGATGCGGGCCAATGGACTGGCTCTGGGCGGCGGTCTGGACAACGCCATTGTCATGGACGACTACAAGGTGCTGAACACCGAAGGCCTGCGCTACAACGATGAGTTCGTTAAACACAAAATTCTTGACGCCATGGGCGATCTGCATCTGCTCGGTAAACCGCTGCTGGCCGCCTACAGCGCATTCCGTTCCGGCCATGCGCTGAACAACAAATTGCTGCGTGAATTGCTGGCGCATGCTGAGGCCTACGAGCTTGTCACTTTTGAAGACGAGAAAAAAGCGCCCCAGGGTTTTGCGCAACTGGCGCGGGCCTGGTAAGCGGAAAGGGCGCCGGACATGCTGCTGTTTCGCTGGTTGATTCTGTTGCTGCTACTGGCGGCCATCGTTTCGTTTGGCATTTACGCTGGCACAGGGCAGGACAGGTTCAAGCGTTACGGCTTGGTGATCCTGAAGTGGACGTTGCTTGCTGCGTTTGGCTTTTTCGCGATATTGATCTTGGAACGGAATGCATAGCTGGCGATAGCTTCACGGCGGTCAGTTCCCAAAAAAGCGGCTGACGTCAAAAATGAGAGTGAGGTCTGATGCGTCGCTCGTTTAGCGCAATCGTTCGGCTCTATAGACTTACTGTTCATGCAAATCAGGCTACTCTCGAAGGCTGTTCAAGCGTTCCGTGCTGGCAGCGTCGGGGACGCCGCAGCTTACAAGGCTGCCGCGCTCACCGCTCCCGCCTATCCGGAAGTTGATCGTCAGCTTCAGGGGCTGGATCAGCTACTTCCAAGCATCGACCTCCCTGCCTTGAGGCAACTAGACAGGGGATCCTTTGGTTTCGCGTACGCGCGGTTCATGCAAATCAACAAGCTAAAGCCTCTGGTGTTGTCGCCTTCAACGATCGTAGAGCTTTCGCGCGAGAACTCGCTCGCTGTTCGCTATCCGCTCTTTCATGACGCCTTCCACGTCCTGCTCGGCTTCGACGCGAATCTTCCTGGCGAACTAGGCGTGTGGTCCTTTGTCGCAGAGCAGCGCTACAGCCCGTCGTTTGAACATGCGGCTTTGTTTGCTCGACTTCTCTATCCCCTCGCTGCGCCAACTCGGTTTGGCGAGTTGCGGCGCGCGCGCGCCGCTGGCCAGGCAATTGCCCGACAGGTCCCGTGCCTCATCGCCCAACCCATTGAGACATTCTGGCAATTGCCCTTGGCCGCGGTCCGCGCCAGGTTATGTATTCATGCACCTCGTGGCACGTAACCCGTGCCTGCAGGGATTCCCCCAAAAAGCACGCACTCCGCACCTTTGCGTTGAGGCTGCAAATAAATTCCTTCCTCCTCAATGGATGGTGGCGGGTTGGGAAATCGAGCGCATAGAATGCTCGAAAAAGTACGGCCACGGATGTCGGGCTGGGTCGAGACCCCTTCCAGCAAAGTCCATCGTCGAATTTGTTTTCCACTTCGTTGGGAATCCCAGCCACCGCGACTCAGACCTACACCATGCTCTCCAAACACGACGAACTCCTTCTCAAGGACCTCAAGCTCCAGCCGATCTGGCTGCTATCGCTTTACGTAGCGCTCGGCGTCGCGGCGGCCGCGACCGGACTCTTCATGCTCAACTGGAGTGCCGAAGCCTTCGTCTGTACTGGTGGCGGTTTTCTGGTTGCTCTTGGCGCTGAGAAGTTGGTGACGCGTCGCATCAGAGCGGCAGCCGTTCAGGCACTTCCGCACGAAAATTGAACTGTGCAGAGCCTTGCTTGACGGCCTCCAGCAACTTTTAGTGATGCCGCCCGTCCTTGAATGAGGCAGTCGATTTGCGGCTGAGCGTCGCGGCGCGCGCCAGCACAGCGGCTGATCCACCCACATGCGCGTGCGTGATGGCGAGTGCCAGCGCATCGGCCGCGTCCTTGCCCGGTAGTGCTGGCAGCTTCAGCAAACGCTTGACCATCTCCTGCACCTCGGGCTTGCCGGCTTTGCCGTAGCCAGCGACGGCTTTTTTCATCTGCAACGCGGTGTACTCGGCTACCTCGATGTTGCAGCTGACCAGCGCCGTGACACAGGCGCCGCGTGCCTGACCCAACATCAGCGTGGCCTGCGGGTTGACGTTGACAAATACGATCTCGCAGGCCGAGCAGTCGGGACTGTAGCGAGCGGTGATTTCGCAGATGCCGTCGAACAGCACCTTGAGGCGCGATGGCAGGTTACCGGTGTCCAGGTGTGTGGTCTTGATGGTGCCGCTGGCCACATAAGTCAGCGCGTGGCCATCCACATCGATCACGCCGAAACCGGTGATCTGTAGGCCGGGGTCAATGCCGAGGATGCGCATGGGCCCCCACGCTTGTCACTTCGTGTACTGCGCTGCCCCCCGAGGGGGCGCTGCGCCTGCGGCCCGGCAAAGCCGGTTCCGCGGCCCCGGCTTGTGAAGAGGGAGCTCCCACGCTAGTCGCTTCGCGTACAACGTTGCGCACCTTCCTGATCTCGCTGAGGGGAGTCATAAGCCGAAATACCATCGAACCGAATGAAAAAACACGGGTGCGGCAAAACACAGCGCATCCACCCGGTCGAGCAGGCCGCTGGCGCCGGTGACTGATTTGCCCTCGCTGCCCCAGTTGGTGATG
>JBKJIV010000064.1:0-13333 GCA_046598365.1 Polaromonas sp.
GGGTTCATGACATTGATGTCTTCGGGCTTGTTGTACAAGTCCACATCACGGATTTCGAAGTCCATGCCCTTTTCAAACAACACAAAACGGCAGCGATGCGAGAACGGGCAGGTCGTGCCTGAATAAAGGACCATCATGGTTCGGAACTCCTAAATGCAAAGGAGTGGAGGCGTTGAAGGCATCCACTCCAGAAGGTGCCAGGGAACAAGCCCCAGCGAAAAATTACTTGACGTCTTTCCAGAATGCCGCGTTCAGACGCCAGGCAATAAGGGTAAACACAAGAAGAAACATCAACACCCAAACGCCAACCTTGACACGGGTATTTTGAGCAGGCTCGCTCATCCATTGCAGGTAGTTCACCAGATCGGAAACAGCCTGGTCGTACTGCAGCGGCGTCATGGTTCCAGGGCTGACCTGCTGCCACCCTTTGAAGACCGCAACCTTTTGGCCGTGGTCTTCCTTGTAGTCAAACAGCGGTTTACGCTCGCCAGACATTTCCCAGAGCACGTGCGGCATGGCCACGCTCGGGAAAGCCAGGTTGTTCCAGCCGGTGGCCTTGGTGTCGTCGCGGTAATAGCTGCGCAGATAGGTGTACAGATAGTCGGCGCCAGTTCCGCCAGCTCCCGATCGCGAGCGGGCGATCACGGTCAGATCAGGCGGGTTGGCGCCAAACCATTCTTTGGCCTGCTTCGGGTCTATCGCAGCCTTCATGGTCTCACCTACTTTGTCAGTAGCAAACAGCAGGTTGTCCTTGATCTGCTGCTCGGTCAGCTCAATGTCTTTCAGGCGGTTGTAGCGCATGAAGGCCGCAGAGTGGCAGTTCAAGCAGTAGTTGACAAAAAGCTTGGCGCCGTTTTGCAGGGCGCCCATTTCGTTGGTTTTATTGGGCACCTTGTCCCAGGCAATTCCCTCGCTTGCGGCGTACGCACCGTTGCTGGTCATTACCACCACAGCCGCCAAACCCAGAGCCCATTGTTTCAGTGTCTTCATCATTTTCAAAAATCTCCAGCTCAGTGGGCAGCAAAAGTGACGCGGTCGGGCACTGGCTTGAAAGCACCCAAGCGGCTCCACCACGGCATCAGCAGGAAGAAGCCGAAATAAAACAGGGTTCCGACTTGCGACACACGCTCATTGATCAGGGACGGCGGTTTGATGCCGAGGTAGCCAAGCACCAGGAAGTTGACGACAAAAATGCCGTACAGCCAGGAGTGCCAACTTGGGCGGTACCGAATCGACTTGACCTCGCTGTTATCCAGCCATGGCAGGAAAAACAGAATAATGACAGCGCCACCCATGACCACCACGCCCCAAAACTTGGCGTCGATCATCAGCATGGCAGCGATCAACACCACCGCAGCGCCAACAATGACCGCCTTCAAGAGCATCGCGATTTTGGCTTTGAGCACACCCAGTACCGCGCCAGCGAGTACGCAGGCAATCAGCGCATACATCATTTGGTCAGTGATGGCACGCAGCATGGAGTAGTAAGGCGTGAAATACCAGACCGGCGCAATGTGCGAAGGCGTCTTCAGCGAATCAGCCGGGATGAAGTTGTTGTACTCCAGGAAGTAGCCACCGGCTTCGGGCGCGAAAAAGATGATCGCCGAGAAGATCATCAAAAACACACTGACCGCAAAAATGTCGTGAACGGTGTAGTACGGGTGGAAGGCAATGCCGTCGAGCGGCTTGCCAGTGGCATCCTTGTGCGCCTTGATTTCCACGCCGTCAGGGTTGTTGGAACCCACCTCATGCAGTGCGATCAAGTGCGCCACCACCAGACCCAGCAACACCAGCGGCACGGCGATCACGTGGAAGGCAAAGAAGCGGTTCAGGGTAGCGTCGCCGACCACGTAGTCGCCGCGAATGAGCAGAGCCAGATCGGGCCCGATGAAGGGAATGGCAGCAAACAGGTTAACGATAACCTGGGCGCCCCAGTAGCTCATCTGGCCCCACGGCAGCAGGTAACCCATGAAGGCTTCAGCCATCAGGCACAGGAAAATCGCGCAGCCAAAAATCCACACCAACTCACGCGGTTTACGGTAACTGCCGTAAAGCAGGCCACGGAACATGTGAAGGTAAACCACCACAAAAAATGCGCTGGCACCCGTCGAGTGCATGTATCGCACCAACCAGCCCCAGGGAACGTCACGCATGATGTATTCGACCGAGCCAAAAGCCAGTGCAGCGTCGGGCTTGTAATGCATCGTCAGGAAAATACCGGTGACGATCTGAATCACCAGAACCAGCAGGGCCAGCGAGCCAAACACGTACCAGAAGTTGAAGTTTTTCGGTGCGTAGTACTCGGTCACATGCTCCTTCAGGAGCTTGCTTGCCGGAAAACGGTTGTCAACCCAGTTCATCAGCTTTGCAGCGGCTGGTGCGTCAGGGGAAATTTGTTTGAAATCAGCCATAAGGGATCCTATTCGCTATTCGATGGGGGACCGGGCGGGTGCAGCAGGCACCGGCCCTGTGTCCGGCAAAGCTTCAGGCTTTTTTGTCCTCACCAATCAGCAGCTTGGCGTCTGACAGGTACATGTGGGGCGGCACTTCGAGGTTGTCGGGTGCGGGTTTGTTTTTGTAAACGCGGCCCGCAATGTCAAAGGTCGAACCATGACAGGGGCAGAGAAAGCCGCCTGCCCAGTCATCCGGAAGCGAAGGCTGCGCGCCGGTCTTGAATTTTTCAGTCGGCGAGCATCCCAGGTGCGAGCAAATACCGACAGCCACAAAATATTCCGGCTTGATGGAACGGTTTTCGTTGCGGGCGTAGGCGGGGGTGAGTTCGTCGGGTTTGCGCTGTGATTTCGGGTCAGCCAGCTGCGAGTCGAGTTGGGGCAGCGCTGCAAGTTGCTCGGGTGTACGCCGCACGATCCAGACCGGCTTGCCACGCCACTCCACGGTTTGCATTTCGCCTGGCTTCATGGCCGAAATATCCACTTCAACTGCAGCACCGGCGGCCTTGGCTCGCTCGGACGGCTGGAAAGTGCTGACAAATGGAACGGCGACTGCGGCAACGCCGGCGCCGCCTGCAACACAAGTGGTCACTATCCAGTTTCTTTTGTCTTTATCAATCGGTGCACTCTGCGGCACGTTAACGCTTGCTTGGGTCATGGGTGTCCTACCGGAACATGGCTTGAAAACTTGAAAATAGAGCTGACTGGGGTCAACCAAGGATTGTAACGGAGCGAGAACAGCTTTTTCAAGGGTCCGCACCTGTTCCGACCGTCTGGCTGCGGCATCGGGCAGCAGCTAACATGCGAAAGCCTTTCAAGGAGCAGGACATGGGCATGATGCAGGAATTCAAAGAGTTTGCCGTCAAGGGCAACGTGATCGATCTGGCCGTCGGCGTGATCATAGGAGCGGCTTTCGGGAAAATTGTCGATGCCGTGGTCAGCGATTTGATCATGCCGCTTGTCGGGATGGTGTTTGGGAAGCTGGACTTTTCCAGCCTGTACATCCTTCTTGGCACAGTGCCGCCAGGTACCGACATGTCGCTGGACGCCCTGCGCAAAGCGGGGGTGCCGGTTTTCGCGTACGGGCACTTCCTGACAGTCTCGCTCAACTTCCTGATACTGGCCTTTATCATTTTCATGATGGTCAAGCAGATCAACCGGCTCAAGCGCAATAACGCCGAACCGGCAGCAGCAGCTGCCGCACCGCCGGAAGATGTGCTTCTGCTTCGCGAGATTCGCGACAGTTTGAAGAAATAAGCCCCACCCGTGGTCCGCTCACTTCGTGTAGCAGCCCTCCCCCTCAGGGGCGGCGCCTACCGGCCGGCGAACACAATGGGAGGCTTCAGACGGCCAATTGCCGCGCCATGCGAACGGCCGCGATCAGGCTGGAGGCATCGGCCAGCCCCTTCCCAGCAATGTCAAACGCCGTGCCGTGGTCGGGACTGGTTCTCACCAGGGGCAAGCCCAAGGTGACGTTCACGCCCTGATCCACGCCCAGGTATTTCACCGGGATCAGCCCCTGGTCGTGGTACATCGCTACCACCACATCAAAATCAACTGGCTGCCCCGTCCTGGCTCTGGCCCGCATGAACACAGTGTCCGGCGAGTAGGGACCGCTCACGTCTACGCCCTCTGCGCGGGCTGCCGCAATGGCCGGCGCAATGATGTCCAGTTCTTCCCGCCCAAACAAACCACCCTCACCCGCATGCGGATTTAACCCGGCTACGGCAATACGTGGCGGGCGGCCGGTTTCAGTGCGTACAAATTGGTGGGTGATGCGCAAGGTCTCCAGCACGCTGCTCAAAGTCACGGCATCAATCGCCTCGCGCAAGGACAGGTGAATGCTGACCAGTACCGTCTTGAGCTCATCATTGGCCAGCATCATGCGCACCGGCAGCCCGGATACCGGTTTACCGAGAAAAGCGGCGGCTTCGGCCTGCAACAGTTCTGTGTGGCCCGGGTAGCGCGCGAACTCCGGACCGGCGGCGGCCATCGCCTCTTTGTTGATAGGCGCTGTCACCATGGCCGCAATGTCCCCAGCCAAAGCGGCGCGGGCCGCCCAGACGATGCAGTCCGCCGCTGCCTTACCGGCCAAAGCATTGACACACCCATAGGGAACCAGCGTCGCTAGCTCACATTTTTGCAGCACCGGAATGCAGCGCGGCGGCACCGCCTGCCAGTCGCTCGCCGCTTCCAGGCACGCCACCGGCAAGCCAACCGCTGGGCCGCCGACAAGTTGCGCGGCGCGGCGCAGGGTGGCGACATCCCCCACCACAACGCAGCCGGCCAGTTCGGTCGGCGCATCGCGAAAAGCGCTGACGATGATTTCGGGCCCGATCCCGGCGGGATCGCCCATGGTGATGGCCATCGGCCCCCTCACAGCCATGGGAAGCGCGCGCTGCGGCCCGTGCGGTACTTGGTGTTTCTCATGACTTCCCCTGGCCAGCTAAACGGCCCATAATGATTTGAACGCGACGCCGTCCGCAAGTTGCCCCGCAACTCGCATGCGCAGGGACAGGCGGGAACCAGGCAGCCGAATGGAAGGAAGCAGGAACATGCATTCTGTTGGTATTTTCGCGCAAACGCTGGCGCAGGCTGGCGTCCTGCCTGCAACGCCGTGAACGCTACCGAAACCATCATCTGGAGCGCAGCAGTGGGCTCCATGGGCCTGGTGGTGGTACTGGCCGCCGCAGAAGCCCTCTACAGCCGCAGCCGCGCCAGTCTGCAAAGCCTGGTTTACCTGGGTATGTTCTGGCTTTTCTTCGCCCTGATGTGTGGCTTGCCGGCAGTCGTGCTACCCGCCGCCAGCGCGCCCTGGATCTTTATCGCCCAGGTACTGATCGGACCCTTGCGCAGCACCATGGGGTTTTACGGCGGGAGACACTGGCTGGCCTCAAGCAGACGCGACCGGCTGACTGACATCAGTTTTCGCGGCACAACCTGGCTGTGCCTGGTCGGCGGACCGCTGTGCCTGCTACTGCCGACCGGCCTGCAACTACAAGCATCGGCCGCGCTGACCGTCTTCAGCGTGTGCGTGATGTTGTGGCTGACAGCGCGTGCCGCCCAGCACGGCGACCGGATGGCTTGGGGGCTGACCATCGCCAGTTTGCTCACGCTGCCCTTGCAGATCGGTTTGTATTGGCTCGCCCTGGACTTCGGTACTTTGTCGGCACCGGCTCAAGCAGGCGTGGCGCTGATGGGTTTGCTGAGCATCTCTTTGATCGCCGGTCTTTTATGGCTGCGCAACCACCATAGTCGTCAGATTCACCGGGACCCTCACAAGCAGCGCGACCCCGTGACCCATCTGCACAGCGGCGTCGCGATGGTCCAGAAGATCATGCACGCACAACGGCGTCAGGCGCGCACCCGGCGCGACGGCGCCTTGATGGCCGTGCAGCTATTCGATCCAGAACGGCTTCTGGCCCAGGTCGGCCATTACGGGCTCAACGATATCTACAGCCAACTGGCCAAGCGCATGCTCACGCACACCGGCGTCGTCAATCCAGCCGGACGCTACTACGACCGATGTTTTATCGTATTGATCGAGACCCTGCATTCACCGCGCTGGATACGCACACTGGGGCTGCGCGTGGCCTCCAGCCTGCGCAAGCCGCTAGAGGTGACTTCGCTCAGCGGGGAACGCATCAAGATCAGCGCCGACATCGGCGTCGGCATGGTGCATCTGTCGGGAGAGGGCAAGGACGTGGACCAACTGCTCCATGAAGTGCAGAGCGTAGCTGCTGCCGCACGCACGATGCGCTCGCGCGCGGCGGTGCTCGACGAGACCAGCCTCCTGGCCGTCGCGGTCGAACGTGCCGAGCTCGGCGCCAGCTGGCACGCCATGCACACAGCACGCGCTCATCCTGCGCGCGCGCCGAAGCCGGCGCGCCAGCGCCGGACAGCCGCCTGACAAGCTGGCGCTGCCCCCCGGCTTCAGGCCGGGTTATCGATATCGATGAACTCGTGCGCCAAGCCAAATTGCGCCGCCACATGCGCCGCGACAGCGGGCGCGCCATAACGCTCGGACGCGTGATGACCGCAGGCAATAAATGCCACACCCATTTCACGGGCGTAGTGCGCCTGGGGCTCGGAAATCTCCCCGGTGATGAAGGCATCTGCGCCAGCGGCAATGGCTGCTTCAAAATAGCCCTGCGCGCCGCCAGTACACCATGCAATGTTTTTAACCGGGGCGCGCGCCTGCCCCACCAGAACAACGGGCCGGTTCAACGCGGCTTTGACGTGATCCGCCAGGGCATCAGCGCTTTCAAAACCGGCACTTGCCACACCGCTGCGGCTGCCCAAAAAGCCCAGGCTGTGCTCGCCGAAATAGCGATCCGCCGTCAGACCCAGTCTTAGACCCAGCTGCGCGTTGTTGCCCAGTTCGGAATGTGCGTCCAGCGGCAGGTGATAGGCATAGAGATTGATGTCATGGGCCAGCAGCGAGGCGAGGCGCTGCTTCATCCAACCGGTGACCCTGCCATCCTGCCCACGCCAGAACAAACCATGGTGCACAAAAATCGCATCCGCCTGAGACGCCACAGCAGCTTCAATCAACGCGAGACTGGCGGTGACACCTGAAACAATTTTGCGCACCTCGGGCTTGCCTTCGACCTGCAGGCCGTTGGGCCCGTAATCCTTGAAGCGCTCGGGTTCCAGCAGTTGATCAAAAGCGTTGAGCAGTAGAGCGCGCGGCGCCACCGACGAGGTCTGACTCACGGAAGAAACCCTTCGACGGAAAAATATCGCTCGCCGGTGTCGTAGTTGAATCCCAACACCGTGCTGCCGGGGGCGATGTCGGGCAGCTTCTGCGCGATGGCAGCCAGCGTCGCACCCGACGAGATGCCGACGAGCAAGCCCTCATGTGCGGCGCTGCGGCGCGCGTAATCCTTGGCGGCGTCGCCCTCGACCTGGATTACACCGTCGAGTAAATTGGTATTGAGATTGGCCGGCATAAATCCTGCGCCTATGCCCTGAATCGGATGCGGTGACGGTTTGCCTCCGCTGATGACTGGCGAGGCCGCTGGTTCAACCGCATACACCTTGGTGTTTGGAAATTTCGCCTTCAGCACCTGTGCCACCCCGCTCAAATGCCCACCGGTACCCACGCCAGTGATCAGCACATCAATGCCCAGCGGAAAGTCAGCCAGGATTTCTTCTGCAGTGGTGCGCGCATGCACATCGACATTGGCAGGATTTTCAAACTGCTGCGGCATCCAGGCGCCCGCAGTTTGCGCCACCAGTTCCTTGGCGCGGGCAATCGCACCGTTCATCCCCTTCTCGCGGGGTGTCAGCTCAAAAGTGGCGCCATAGGCCAGCATCAGGCGGCGCCGCTCAATGCTCATGCTGTCGGGCATCACCAGCACCAGTGAATAGCCTTTGACGGCGGCCACCATGGCCAGACCGACGCCGGTGTTTCCCGAGGTTGGCTCGACGATGGTGCCGCCGGGCTTGAGCGCGCCCGACTTTTCCGCCGCTTCCACCATGCTGAGCGCAATGCGGTCCTTGATCGAGCCGCCGGGGTTGCTGCGCTCAGACTTGACGTAGATCTGGTGCGTTTGGCAGGCAGGTCCAAAAATCCGGTTTAAACGAATATGCGGCGTGTTGCCTATGGTGGCGAGTACGCTGGAAGCTTTCATGGCGGTCCTTGTGGGTTGTTTGTCCAGAGTGGCGTTGGCGGGATCCACCTCTAGACGCAGATGTCTCGCAAATTATCCCTGTTCGCAAAGGCGCAGGGCTTGAACTGCATCGGGCCACGCGAAGGGTATGGGAATTCTGTGAAAATCGGAACATTCGTTTTCACGCCCGCATCACCCTGGAAGTTTCATGCGCAAATTCTGGCTTTTGTTTTCTCAAAGCGTCACGGTACTTCTGGCCGCATTTTTTGTGGTGGCCACGCTCAAGCCGCAGTGGCTGAACCGGCCCGGACTGGGCAACGCAGTAGCGCTGATTGAAGCCCCCGTCGGCGGTGGTACAGGCGCGGCCTCGCCTGTAGGCAGTTTTGCGGCGGCCGCCAAAGTAGCCTCGGCGGCGGTGGTCAGCATCAACACCAGCAAAGCGGCGGCACGCAACCCCAACATGGACGACCCGTGGTTCAAGTTTTTCTTTGGTGACCAGGGCGGCCGCAGCGAGCCGCAAGTCGGTTTGGGCAGCGGCGTCATCGTCAGCCCCAACGGCTACATCCTGACCAACAACCACGTGGTCGAGGGTGCAGACGACATTGAAGTCATTCTCAACGACACACGCAAGGCCAAGGCCAAAATCATTGGCACAGACCCTGAGACCGATCTGGCGATTCTGAAGATCGAGCTCGACAAGCTGCCCATCATCGTGCTGGGCAGCTCGGACGCGCTGCAGGTCGGCGACCCGGTATTGGCCATCGGCAATCCGTTCGGCGTAGGGCAGACCGTAACCAGCGGTATTGTCAGCGCGCTGGGGCGCAACCAGCTGGGCATCAATACCTTTGAAAACTTCATCCAGACAGATGCGGCCATCAACCCCGGCAATTCAGGCGGCGCGCTGGTGGACACCCAGGGCCGGCTGCTCGGCATCAACACAGCCATTTATTCGCGTTCTGGCGGCTCTATGGGCATTGGTTTTGCCATTCCGGTGTCCACCGGAAAACAGGTGCTGGAGAGCATCGTCAAAGATGGACAAGTGACCCGCGGATGGATAGGCGTGGAGCCCCAGGATTTGGTCCCGGAGCTGGCAGAGACCTTCGGAATCAAGACCCGCAGCGGCGTGATCATCACTGGTGTGCTGCAAAACGGCCCTGCTGCGCAGGCCGGCATCCTGCCGGGCGACGTGATCACGGAAGTGGCTGGCAAACCAGTGGCCACAGTGATCGAATTGTTGAGCGCAGTGGCGGCCCTTAAACCCGGCGTGTCTGCCCCGCTCAGCGTGATGCGCAAGGACAAAAAAACCGAACTTGCCGTGGTTCCAGGCACCCGGCAGAGACCCAAAATCCAGCGCTGACCGGCGCTAACCCGCTAAGGTTTGGCGGCTTCGGCGTCTTCCGGCGCCTGGGTGTGCTTGATGAAGATTTTGGCTGCCCATATGCCGACTTCGTAAAGCAGGCACATCGGAATGGCCAGCGCCAGCTGCGACACCACATCCGGCGGCGTGACGATGGCCG
Source organism: Polaromonas sp. (assembly GCA_046598365.1). Classification (GTDB taxonomy): domain Bacteria; phylum Pseudomonadota; class Gammaproteobacteria; order Burkholderiales; family Burkholderiaceae_C; genus Polaromonas. The sequence continues at coordinate 9,583 of JBKJIV010000064.1, forward strand.
CCACCACAAACGCCAGCACGATGAAATAACCACGGAAGTCCTTGAGCTTCTGGATGCTGACAATGTTCATGCGCGCCAGCACCACCACCGCGATAGGTACTTCAAAGGCCATGCCAAAAGCCAAAAACATGCTCAGCACAAAACCGAGATAGGCCTCGATGTCTGGCGCGGCCACAATGGATTTCGGTGCGAAACTTTGAATGAACTTGAAGACCTGTCCAAAGACAAAAAAGTAGCAAAAAGCCACGCCTACAAAAAACAGCAGCGTGCTGGATACCACCAACGGCATGACCAGTTTCTTTTCGTGGGTGTAAAGACCGGGCGCAACAAAGGCCCAGACCTGGTACAGCACAACAGGCAAGGCCAGCAGAAATGCTGCCATCAGCAGGATTTTCAGCGGCACCAAAAATGGGGAGATGACCGATGTCGCGATCAACGAAGCGCCCTTGGGCAGCGTGTCCACCAAAGGCGCTGCCAGTACATCAAACAGCAAGGCCGGGCCCGGCCAGATGGCCAGCAAAATCGCGGCAACACCAATGGCTGCAACGATGCGGATCATCCGGTCGCGCAGCTCAATGAGGTGCTGAACAAAAGGCTGCTCGGTACCCGCGAGTTCGTCGGGCTTGTCGGTGTTGGGATCACTCATGAGGAAGATAGTGGCTGGAACGCCGGTACCGGCAAAACGGAACCTGGTTTAAACATTGCGCCCGGGCTGGGGACGAAATCGGGCCACGCGCGCCGCGCCGGACAGCGCCTTGGTACGCACGCCCGAGCGGGCTTTGTACCATTGCGGCGTCGCGCCGGTTTTGAGTCGCCAGTTCTTTTTCGGGCGTTTGTACTCGGGGAAGGTGATCATGCCCGGCAGCTCGTCGGAAGAAGCTGCACCGGTGGTCTCGGCCCAGGATTTTTCGAAGTCACTGGCGTTGGTCTGGATGGAATTTTCGACATCCCGGGCAGCGCCCTCAACCGACTCTTTCATCTTCTTGAGTTCGTCGAGCTCCATCGATCGGCTGACTTCCTGCTTCACGTCGGACACATAACGCTGCGCCTTGCCCAGCAGCATGCCCACGGTACGTGCCACGCGCGGTAATTTTTCCGGGCCAATCACGATCAACGCGACAGCGCCGATCAGAGCGATTTTGGTCAGACCGATGTCAATCATGCGGGATCAGCAATAACAGAAAGCAAAGCCAACCGCCGGCCGCCGCACAGGGCAGCCCCAAGCAAGGCCAGCCCCCTCGGGGGGCAGCGCACTACGCGAAGCGAGAAGCGTGGGGGCCAACATCCAGATCAAGACTTTTGCTTGGCTTCCACGTCGATCGTGGTTTTGTCTGCAGTCTGTGCGTGGCTGACCTGACCAGCTGCAGCAGCAGCCGCTGCAGCTTTTTCATCGGCGCTCTGACCTCCATCTTTCATGCCGTCCTTAAAGCCCTTGACGGCACCACCCAGGTCGCCGCCCATGTTGCGAAGCTTTTTGGTGCCAAACACCATGACCACGATCAGCAACACAATCAGCCAGTGCCAAATGGAAAATGAACCCATGTTTCTCTCCTAATCTGTAAATGCAAAATGCACGAAGTTGTGACCATTCTAAAGGCCTGAGACCCAAGACGCCCGGGGATGACCCGCATTGACCACCCTGTCGGCGTGCTTGCCTTATCTGAGGCGCACCGCGGGACTTGCAAGCGGGCATTTACCCGCAGGCGCGGGGCGATCGAGAGAAGTTGAAAGTGGACGCTGACTCTGGGTCAAGCCGTGGCCGCGGAACCGGCCCCGACGGGCCGCAGGCGGAGCGGTCCCCTCGCGGGGGCAGGGAGCTACACGCAGTGAGCGACCGTGGGGGCTAACCCCTGATCCAGGGCCGGGGGCCCCCCATGACATGGACATGCAAATGATGAACCTCCTGTCCACCCTCGGCGCCGGTGTTTGTAACGATGCGAAATCCGCCTTCGGGGTAAGGCCTGCAGCCTTCGGCCAGTGCCAGCTTGGGCGCCAGAGCCATCATTCGGCCCAGCAATGCCTCGTGCTCGGGGCCGACTTGCGCCATTGACGGAACATGCACCTTGGGAATCATCAAGAAGTGGACAGGCGCCCACGGGTTGATGTCATGGAACGCAAAAATATCGTCGTCCTCGTAGACCTTGCGGCTGGGAATCTTGCCTGCTGCAATTTTGCAAAAGAGACAATTGTCAGAAGTCGGTGTGTTGGACTGGCCCATCGGCTGCACCCGGGATATAAGGGTTAAAGAATGAGTTCCGAATTTTTGGCAGGACGGTTGCTGTTGAAACGCATCCATCCGCGCACGCAGCGATACAGATACCAGAGCCAGACAATGCCGTAGGCGATCGCGCCGGGAAGAAACAGCAACAGCCACAGAGGTGACAGCAACACCAGCCAGATCAAGGTCCACCAGAACGTCTGGATCATGTAGTTGTGGTGGTCGATGTACAGCGCATCAGATTCATCAGCACGCCGGAGGTAGTTGACGATCAGCGCGACCACCGCAAAAACCCCGCCACTGAACCAGGCCAAGGTGTGCAGACCATAAAGCACGTGCATAACGGTGCGGTCACCAGGCGTTTTGTGGTCGAATTCGGCCAGATCGGTTTGACTCATGATGTTCCTTGTTTTTTGTTGTTTGGCGAGTTATTTCTCGCCGGCTTCGCGGGCCTGGACCTTGCGTAGCGCTTTTTCTTCGATGCCACTGGTGCCAGCGCGGCGATCCAGTTCGGCAATCACGTCAGCCGGGCTCAGCCCATAGTGCGCCAGCGCGATCAGACTGTGAAACCACAGGTCTGCCACTTCGCCCACCAGTTTGGCTGGATCACCGCCGTGGTCCAGATCCTTGGCGGCCATGACAGTTTCGGTGGCTTCTTCGCCAATTTTTTTCAAAAAGGCGTCCGGACCTTTGTGCAGCAGGCGCGCCACATAGCTGGTCTCGGGATCACCGCCCTGCCCGGGCTTGCGGCTTTCGATGATGCTTGCCAGCCGTTGCAGTGAGTCGTTGGAAGTCATGGTGACTCCCGAGGAGCCGCCTCCGGGGAGGCAAGCCCCCTCGGGGGGCAGCGAACGAATGTGAGTGTGGGAGCCATAGTCATTTATAAATGGTTTTCGGGTCTTTCAGGACCGGGTTGGTCACCACCCACTGGCCATCTTTGTAAAGATGAAAGAAGCAGCTGTGGCGACCGGTATGGCAGGCGATGGAAGGTGTGTGGCCGAGCTGGGTGACTTTGAGCAAAATCACGTCGTTGTCACAGTCGAGCCGGATTTCATGGACCGTCTGCAGGTGGCCAGACTCTTCGCCCTTGTGCCACAGGCGCCCGCGCGATCGGCTGAAGTACACCGCCTGACCCAACTCGGCGGTTTTTTGCAGCGCCTCGCGGTTCATCCAGGCGAACATGAGCACGTCGCCGCTCTCCGCCTCCTGCGCAATGACCGGGATCAGACCTTTGTCGTCCCATTGGATGTCGTCTAACCAATTCATGGTGCCTATTGTCCGGGATTTGAAGAGGCCTCAGACATATTCCAGACCAAGATATCGCGGGGCCGGCTCCGCCGGGCCGCAGATATCGCCCCAGCAGAGGGGAAGGCGCTACACGCGGTGAGCGTCAGAAGGGGGCTATAAACGCACCGGAATACCACGCCCGGCCATGTGCTGCTTGGCCTGCTGGACGGTGTACTCGCCATAGTGAAAAATGCTGGCGGCCAGCACGGCGTCCGCGCCACCCAGCTGAATACCGTCGGCCAGATG
>JBKJIV010000001.1:0-7155 GCA_046598365.1 Polaromonas sp.
TGGTCGTCGCGGCCACCACGGGCGAAGCGTCCACGCTGACAGACAGCGAGCGTTGCGATTTGCTGCGCGCGGTCAGCGAAGCTGTCACGATTCCCGTGCTGGCTGGCACGGGAAGCAACGACACCGCGCACAGTGTGGCGCTGACGCGGCAAGCTGCCGACCTGGGAGCCGCAGGCGTGTTGGTGGTGAGCCCTTATTACAACCGGCCGCCGCAATCCGGCATTGAGGCCCACTTTCGCGCCGTCGCTGCAGCCACACCCTTACCCGTCATGGTCTACGACGTACCTGTGCGCACCGGGCAGCGTATCAGCCATGAGGTATTGGTGCGCCTGCTCACCGAGGTGCCCAACATCGTGGCTCTGAAGGATGCGACGGGAGACGCGCCTGCCTCAGCCGCACTGCTGGCAGACGCCGGGGCGTTTGACCTTTATTCAGGCGACGACGCCAACACCTTGCCGCTGCTTGCGGTCGGCGCCGTCGGCGTGGTGGGCACCACCACGCACTGGACCGGGCCCGAGTTCCAGGCGATGATCGCCGCCTTTGAGCGCGGCGATGTGCGGCTGGCGCGCGAGATCAATGCCCGGCTGCTGCCCTCGTTGCGCTTCGTCAACACGGACGCCTCGGTTTATTCGATGTCGGTCAAAGCCATGATGCGCACGCTGGGCCAGGCCGTAGGTGAATGCCGCTTGCCACTACCTGCAGCTCCGGCGGACACAGATGAGCAGGCCCGGCAGGTGTGGGCGGGGCTGCGGGCGCCTCCTCGATGACCCGCCGTGCCAGACACAAAATAAAGGATTGACCATGGTGACCATTTACCTGCGATACGTACTCGACACCAGCAAACTCAAAGAGTTTGAGCACTACGGCAAGCTGTGGATTCCGCTGGTCGAAAAGTTCGGCGGAAAACACCACGGCTACTTCATGCCTGGTGAAGGCGCCAGCAACATTGCGCTGGCACTGTTCAGCTTTGAAAGCCTCAGCGCCTACGAGAGTTATCGCCTGCGCTCTTTTGAGGACGCGGACTGCCTCGCCGCGTTTAAGTACGCAGAAGACACACGCTGCATCATCAGTTACGAACGCAGCTTTTTCCGACCGGTATTTTCCTGACCTATGGGCCGAAGGTCGCGGCTGAAACAACCCGCTGTCTGGCTTCAGTCAGAACTGCCTTGGTATGACCGTACATAACGTCAAATAGGGGTCAAATGGATTGGTGCAATTGGCTGTAACGAGCTACCATGAGGTCGAAACCGACAACCCTCATGGCCACATTGGACCCCGACAACAAGCATCTCACCCAGTCCCCGGGGTTTGATCACGTTAGTCCAGCACCGGGGCCGGACGCAGGCCCCCTCAGTCAAGGCAAGCTCTCATTGAACTTGTTGCTGGACAACCTGCCTGGCATGGCCTATCGCTGTCTCAATGACGCTGACTGGACCATGATATTCGTCAGTTCAGGCGCATTGGAACTGACCGGCTATTCACCGGACATGTTCATTGCAGGCGGTGGGGTCACTTATGGGGACCTTATTCACCCCGACGACCAGCAAAGCGTCCAATCCGCCGTTCAGCATGCCATCGGCCAGCGCACCGCCTTTCGCATGACCTACCGCATTACCACGGCGGATGCAAAGATCAAATGGGTGTGGGAGCAAGGCAGTGCGGTGTACACGGACTCTGGCGAGTTAGAGGCGCTGGAAGGCTTCATCACCGATATCACTGAACGCAAGTTGGCTGAGCAGGCGCTCAAAGACAGCGAGCAACGCTATGCGGAGTTGTTTGACTCCGGACCCACGCCCATGTGGGTCTTTGACGAGGATACACGGCGTTTTCTGGCGGTGAATCGCGCGGCCACCGAAGAATACGGGTATTCCGAGTCCGAATTTTTGACCATGACCTTGTACGATTTGCGGCCGAAGCAAGACCGTGAGTTGCTGGACAGACTGCTTGCCGTGACGCCTCTCCATTTAAGGGCCAATCCGCGCGCACCCGTGCGGCACAGGCGCAAGGACGGCAGTATTTTTTGGGCGCGCCCCATTTCGCGCTACATCGTGTTCGCAGGTCGCCAAGCGCGGTTCGTGGTTGCCAACGATGTCTCGGATCAAGTCAAGGCCGAAGAGAGTCTGCAAAACCATCTTTTTACCTTGCAACGCGCTGCCGATGCGGCTCAGGCGATCACGGCTCACCAAGCGCTGGAGGCGACCATGCAGGAGGTGGCTGACCAGGCACGCGGCGTGATCGGGACGCATCAGGCCATCGTGAGCCTCACCGTGGACCAAAACTGGAATCAGGTGATTGCTTCCCTTTCATTTTCCGACAAGTACGCAGGGTTCCGTGACCACATTCAGCCACTTGACGGATCGGGAATGTACGCGCTGGTGTGCGAGGCCAATAGACCCATACGGTGGACCCAGACCGAGCTGGAGGCGCATCCCCTGTGGCGTAGCCTGGATGCTGCTGTTCAGAACCATCGCCCAATGCGCGGCTGGCTGGCCGTTCCACTGACTGGCCGTGACGGACACAACATCGGACTGCTGCAACTCTCGGATAAATACGATGGCGAGTTCAGCCTGGAGGATGAGTATGTTGCCGTCGAACTTGCCCAGCTGGCTTCGATTGCTATCGAAAATGCCAAACTTTTTGAACAGGTCAGATTGCTCAATGCCAGTCTTGAACGCAAGGTGGCCGAGCGTACAGCCGCGCTGTCGCGTCAGGAAGCTCTTTTTCGTGCACTCGCGGAGCAGGCACCCGAGGTGGTTTGGACCGCTGACACCACTGGCACGGTGAACTATATCAACCGACGGGCGTACGAGTTGGTGGGGGGAACAGCTGATGACTGGCTTGGGTCGCGTTGGTACGACGCGGTTCACCCCGATGACCGGGAGGACGTGGTTGCCAACTGGAAACGATGTGCTGCAAGCGGAGAAATTTACACAGGCATTCGGCGTCTGCTGGCACAGGACGGCACTTACCACACGATGTCCTATCGCGCATCACCGGTGCGAGGTGAATCCCACGAGATTTTATTTTGGGTAGGTATTGATGCGGACATCACTGAGCTCAAGGCCATCGAAACCGCCCTGCGCGTTTCCAACCAGGAGCTTGAAACCTTCTCTTACTCTGTCTCCCATGATCTGCGCTCGCCGCTGAACACGGTCAATGGCTTCAGCAGCTTGCTGGCGCGCCACCTCAACAACACAGACGACGCCAAAGTCAAACACTACGTCACTCGTATCCAGACAGGCGTCGAGCAAATGGGTCAGCTCATTGAGGGCTTGCTGGCACTGGCGCAGGTCTCAAGGGTCGCATTGCGCCGCGACGAAGTGGATTTGAGCGAAATGGCCAGGAGTATCGTCGAGCGTTGCCAATCCCGTGATCCGGACCGGATTGTGACAATTCAGATTGAAAACGGCTTGTCAACCCGGGGAGACGGCAGGTTGCTGCATGCAGCCCTGGACAATCTGCTGGGCAACGCCTGGAAATTCTCCTCACGACAAGCACAGGCCAGTATCTCGGTTGGATACAGCACAGAAGCCGCCGCCTTTTATGTGAAGGACAACGGCGCCGGTTTCGACATGGCTTATGCCGACAAGCTGTTTGGAACCTTCCAGCGCCTGCATGCCGTCACCGAGTTCCCGGGCACGGGCGTAGGACTGGCAACTGTCAGCCGCATCATCCTGCGCCACGGCGGGCGTATCTGGGCTGACGCCGTCCCGGGTGGTGGGGCCACTTTTTTCTTTACGCTGCCCGGCCTCACACCTTCCGCCCACTCCGGGCTTGGCCAACTCCCGTAACTGCCGCCTTCGCGTGCCGAGTGGCTCTACACTTGCGGCATGGAAATTTTCATGGTCGGCGGTGCGGTGCGCGATGCCTTGCTGGGCTTGCCGGTACAAGACCATGACTGGGTGGTGGTGGGCGCTACGCCTGAAGAGCTGACGGCGCAGGGCTATCTGCCGGTCGGCAAGGATTTCCCGGTGTTTCTTCACCCACAGACCAAAGAAGAGTACGCGCTGGCGCGTACCGAACGCAAGACAGCGCGTGGCTACCGCGGCTTTGAGGTCCATGCAGCGCCTGATGTCACGCTGGAAGAAGACCTCGCACGGCGCGACCTCACGATTAATTCGATAGCGCATCCTTCCCAATTTGAGACGGCTGGCGGGCAACTTTCCCTGGATTCGAAGCGGTTGATCGATCCCCATGGCGGGCGAAGGGATCTGGCGGACAAAGTCTTGCGCCACGTGACCGGCGCTTTTCGTGAAGACCCGGTGCGTATCCTGCGTACCGCGCGGTTTGCGGCACGGTTTTCTGATTTCAGCGTGGCGCCAGAGACCATGGCGCTGATGCAGCGCATGGTCGATGCTGGCGAGGCCGATGCGCTGGTGGCCGAAAGGGTCTGGCAAGAACTCGCCCGTGGCTTGATGGAAAAAACGCCATCGCGCATGTTTGAGGTGTTGCGCGAGTGCGGCGCTTTGAAAAAACTGCTTCCCGAAGTAGCCAAACTGTGGGGCGTGCCACAACGCGCGGAGTACCACCCCGAAGTCGACACAGGCATTCACCTCATGATGGTGCTGGACATGTCGGCGCAGTTGGGGGCAGACCTGCCGGTACGTTTTGCCTGCCTGTGCCACGACCTGGGAAAGGGCACGACGCCCGCCGACGTTCTGCCGCGACACATCGGCCATGAAGAGCGCAGTGCGCGGCTTCTAAAAGGCGTGTGCGAGCGCCTGCGCGTGCCGGTCGAATGCCGCGAGCTGGCCGACGTGGTGGCGCGTGAGCACGGCAACATTCACCGCAGCGCTGACCTGGCCGCCGCAGCCATCGTGCGCCTGCTGGAGCGCTGCGACGCTTTTCGAAAACCACAGCGCTTTGAGCAGGTATTGCTGGCATGTGAGTGCGACGCACGCGGTCGTTTGGGCCTGCACGACCAGCCTTATCCGCAGCGTCAGCGTTTGATGGCCGCGCTGACCCGTGCGCAGGCTGTGGACACTGCTGCCGTTGCGGCGAGCGCCTTGTCGGCAGGCAACAGTGGCAAACAGATTGGCGAGCTGATCCAGAAAGCACGTAACCAGGCGGTTGGGCAGTGGCTGGCCGCGTCAGTCGCATCCGAAGCCCCGCCCACACCACCTTGACGCCCAATTCCCATAACGTCTTGCTATGCTCGCCTCATGGCCCATTTGCTGATTGCTGAAGACGACGAATTGCTGCGCGACGCGCTGGCCGCCCAACTGGTTCAGGGCGGCTACAGCGTGGCCTGTGTGGCCAACGGCGCAGAGGCGCGCCAGATGCTGGAGTCCACCCGCTTTGATGGCGTGATCCTTGACCTGGGCCTGCCGCTCATCGACGGCATGGAGGTACTGCGCTGGATACGCCAGCGGCTATCGGCGTTGCCGGTACTCATCCTCACAGCGCGCGATGGTGTTGACGACCGCGTGCAAGGACTGAACGCTGGCGCGGATGACTACCTGACCAAACCTTTCATGATGGCTGAGTTGCAGGCACGCCTGCAGGCCATGCTCAGGCGCTCCCGCCTGCCGGCATTTGGTGGGTCTCTGGAAATCAGTAGCACTGGAGCCAACAAGCTGCGTGTAGACGCCGTGCTGCCGCGCGCCTGGCTGGGCGACGACGCGCTGGACCTGACCCAACGTGAATGGGCGCTGCTGTCGCTGCTGGTGGCCAACGCCGGGCAGGTGGTCAGCCGCGAAGACGTGCTCACTGCCTGGCAGGCCGAAGCAACCGAGAGCGGCGTAGGGTCCAACGCGCTGGAGGTTTATGTGCACAGGCTGCGGCGCAAGCTCGGGGAGGAGTCGGGTCTGAACATCCGCAACGTACGGGGGCTGGGCTACATGCTGGAATCGGACCCGGAGTGAAGCAGGCAGCCCGCGCACCAGCGCCTGGCCTGTCGCTGCGGCGGCAATTGCTGCTGTGGTTGCTGCTGCCGCAACTGGTGTTGTGGCTGGCAGGCGGTGTGCTGGCCTGGCGCGTGGCGCTCAACTACGCAGAAAAGGGCATTGACCAGTCGTTGACGCAGTCGGTGCGCTCTCTGGCGCGGCAGGTCAAGCCGATCGGCTCAGGGTTGCTGGTTGATTTTCCGCGCGCTGCGCAGGATATTCTGGAACAAGACCCCTCTGACCGGGTCGGTTACATGGTGTCGTCGCCACCCGGCCAATTTGTATTGGGCAATGGCCAGTTGCCCCCGCCGCCGAACGGTATCGTGATCGAAGCCGGTGAGCCCCTGATTTACGAAGTCCGGCTGGCCGATAAGCCTGTGCGCGTGGCCCTGCTTGAAGTCAACTATGGCGATGCAGACTCGCCACAGCGCCTGCGCGTGCAGGTGGCGAAAAGCCTGGCCGTGCAACAACGCATCGCACGCGAACTGGTGGCCGACATGCTGTTGCCGCTGCTGGTGTTGAGCCTGCTGCTGGGCGCGCTGGTGTATGCAGGCATCACGCGTGGCCTGCGTCCGCTCAAACGGCTTGAGGCCCAGCTTGGCGACCGGACCGGACGCACGCTGGCAGCCCTGCCGCTGATTGAATTGACACAGGCGCCGCAGGAAGTGCACTCTCTCGCTGCCGCGCTCAACCAGCTGCTCGACGCGGTGCGGCGCAGCGTCGGACAGGAAAAACGCTTTCTCAACGACGCTGCGCACCAGCTGCGAACTCCCCTCGCGGGCCTGGTGGGCCAGACCGAACTGGCGCTACAGGAGACCAGCCTCCCGGCGTTAAAGGACCGGGTGGTCAAGGTCCACGCGGGCGCACTGCGCAGCGCGCATCTGGTTCACCAATTACTGTCACTCGCGCGCACAGAAGCCGAGGTAAACCTGCAAGCGCTGGATGTCGCGGCACTGGCGCGTGAAGTCGCCCGTGAATGGACACCCAAAGCACTCGCTGCCGGGGTAGATCTGGGCTACGAAGGCGAGGACACGCTCACAGTGCAGGGCGAAAAGCTGTTGCTGCGCGAGTCGATGAACAACCTGATCGACAACGCGCTCCACTACGCGGGACGCGGTGCCAGGGTCACCGTTCGGGTGCGCAGTGACGCCGTACAGGGCTTGCTGGAGGTGGAGGATGACGGACCCGGCTTGTCTGAAAGCGACAGGGGCCATGTGTTTGAGCGTTTCTGGCGCGCCAGTGAATTGCCCGGCGGCTGCGGCTTGGGCCT
>JBKJIV010000110.1:0-35954 GCA_046598365.1 Polaromonas sp.
CAGCCGGTTGGCCCCGCTGCTGAACCTGCGCGACAAAATTCCGGGCCTGGCCGCGCTCAGCGAAAAGCTCCTGGGCTTGTCTGCCAAACGCAGCCTGCCGCAGTGGACAACAAAAACTTTTTTCAACCACCCGCCTGTAACCGCGACCCGCGACGAGGTGCTGGCCGCCGCCAGGCCCGTGGTGCTGTTTGTCGATACCTTCAACGGCACCTTTGAATCTCACAACGCAGTTTCGGCATTAAAAGTGCTGCAAGCGGCCGGATACACGGTGCACGTAGCTACCAAAACCATAGCAGACGGCAAACACCTGTGCTGTGGCCGTACCTACCTGGCCAGTGGCATGGTGGAAGAAGCGAAATCCAAAGCGCGCGAGGTGGTCGAAGCCCTGTTGCCCTTTGCCGAACGCGGCATCGCCATCGTCGGGCTGGAGCCGTCCTGCCTGCTGACGATGCGCGACGAGATGCTGGTGATGGGCCTGGGTGAAGCGGCGCAGACCATCAGTGGTCAGGCCCTGCTGTTTGAAGAATTTCTGGCGCGTGAAGCCGCAGCCGGCAAGCTCGACCAGCTCAAGGCCAGGCTGCAGCCGGCGGATCAGGCCATCCTGCTGCACGGCCACTGCCACCAGAAGGCCTTCGGCGCGGTCAGCCCCATCATCGATGTGCTCAAACTGATCCCCGGCGCAAAGCCCGAACTGATCGAATCGAGTTGCTGCGGCATGGCCGGGAGTTTTGGTTATGAGGCCAGCCACTACGAGGTGTCCATGCAGATGGCCGAACTGAGCCTGCTGCCCGCGGTGCGCCAGCAGCCCGATGCCATCGTGGTTGCCGACGGCACCAGTTGCCGGCACCAGATCCGCGACGGCGCGCAGCGCGAGGCTGTGCATGTGGCGGTGCTGCTGGCGCAGCAGTTGCGAAATTAAGGCGTCACCAGAGTGGGCGTCGGCAGCACCATGCCCCGGCGCTTCATCTCTTCGCGCAGCAGGTCTGGCCGGTCGCTCACGATGCCGTTCACGCCCATGTCGAGCACAGCGGCCATGCGGGCGGGCTCATTGACGGTCCAGGCCAGCACCTGCAGGCCCAGCGCCTGCGCTTCCCTGACCTTCTCGGCAGTCAGATCGAGATGAAAAGCCGACCAGGTGTGGCCACCGGCTGCCTTGATCATTTTGGGCACCGAGCCGTAGTCGCTGTAACGCATGCCGGCGGTCCAGGGTGAAACCTCGGCTTTGTCGGCGCTGATGTTGTCGCCGTTGCCACGCTGAATGCTCAGGTAAACGGTGGGAATCTCGGGCGCATCGCGCTGTATGACCTTGAGCGTGCGCCAGTCAAACGACAGGACCGAAGCACGCGAGGCCATGCCCGCCTCACGAATCGCTGCAATCACCGCCTGCGCAAAAGCCTCGGGCGCCAGGGTGTCTTGTGGGGCCAGCGGCGAGAGCTTGGTTTCAATCGCGAAACGAACCTGGCCGTTGCCCGACTTTTTGACCAGCGCAAACAGCTCGGCCAGACGCGGCATACGCGTGCCATCCACTGCTTGCTGATCCCCAAACTGCCGGGCGTAATTGGTGCCGGGTTTGATGCGGCCCACATCGTAGCGGCTCACTTCTGCAAAGCTCAGTGAAGAAACCAGCGGCCCAGGCGCGTCGATGAAGCGCCCGTCTGGCCCGCGCGTGATGTCGGGGTTCAGCGCGCGGTCATGCGCAATCACCGGCACCCCGTCTTTGGTGATGGCAATGTCAAGCTCCAGCGTGGTCACACCGATGCCCAGCGCCTGGGCAAACGACGGCAGCGTGTTCTCGGGTGTCAGCGCGCGGGCGCCACGATGACCCTGCAGGTCAAAAGCTTGTGACGCAGCACTTGCCGCAATAAGGACAGCCATGAGGCAAAGTTTGAGAGCGTGCATCTGCATGGTGCTTTCTTGAACGTGAACGTGAACGTGAATGTGAACCTGTACCCTGAATTCAGTTTAGGGCAGGCACCAAATTTTTACTCGGCGAATGCATCTCCACCTTCCACCAGCCTGGCAACAGCGCACGCACCTGGGGCCCGGCATAACGGTCATCCATCAGGTACACCACGCCCCGGTCTGACTCGGTGCGGATCACGCGCCCAGCAGCCTGCACCACTTTTTGCAGGCCGGGGTAGAGATAGGTGTAGTCGTAGCCCTTGCCAAAGCTGCTCTCCATGCGTAGCTTGATTTGCTCGTTGACCGGGTTGATTTGCGGCAAGCCCAGTGTTGCAATGAAAGCACCTATCAAGCGCTTACCCGGCAGGTCTATGCCCTCAGAGAACGCGCCGCCGAGCACGGCAAAACCTATGCCTGTTGATTCGTTGGTGAAACGCTCCAGAAAATTCTTCTTCGCGCCCTCTTCCATACCGCGTGACTGCTCCCAGACATCAATGCAGGGATGTCTTGCTTTAAACAGTTCCACCAATTGCTGCAGGTAGTCAAAGCTGCTGACAAAACTCAGGTAGTTGCCCGGAATGTCCGCGTATTGCCGCGCCATCAGGTCTACGATGGGCAAGAGCGAGTTTTCGCGGTGGCGGTAGCGCGTAGACACAGCGCGAACTACCTGCACCGACAACTGTCCCGCCTGAAAAGGCGAGGCCACATCAACGCATGCCGTGTCGTCGGGCAGGCCCAGCATATCGCTGTAAAAATGCGTCGGACTCAGGGTGGCGGAAAACAAGACGGTAGAGCGGGCAGCGCCAAAACGCGGCGCCAGAAACGGCGCGGGCACCACATTGCGCAGGCACAACACGGCACCGCCTTCGCCTTGCGTGATGTCAAAAAGGGAATGCGTGCCCAGCAGCTCTGCCATGCGCGAGAAATGCAGCACCTCGAAGAAAAAGTTTTGCAGGCGCGCATCTATGCCAGACGGATGGTCCGCCAGGTGGTCCAGGATGGCACTGACGGTTTGTTGCAGCGCGCCGCAAAAGTCCTGCGGCACCTCGTCGTGAACCTTGTATTCTTCAACCTGGTTTTGGTGCAGCTCTTGCCAGGCGCGGCCCAGACGCGCCAACACTGTCTTGATGGCGGGTGGTGCGGCCAGCTTCGCAAGCGACAGATGCGCCGGGTCCAGCTCAGCCGAGTACATCTTGCGCGCCCGCTCAACCAGGTTGTGCGCTTCGTCCACCAGCACACTGACGCGCCATTGGCTGGCCTGTGCCTGGGCGTACAACATGGCGTTGACGTCGAAATAGTAGTTGTAGTCGCCCACCACCACATCGCTCCAGTGCAGCAGATCCTGGCTCAGGTAATACGGGCAGACCTCATGCGCCAGTGCCACTTCGCGTAGCGCGGCTTTGTCCAGTGACCCCTCCTGCGCACCAGCTACGGCGGCAAGCCGTGCAGACGGGAGTCGGTCGTAAAAGCCCTGCGCCAGCGGACAGGAGTCGCCATGGCAGGCCTTGTCGAGGTGTTCGCAAGCCTTGTCGCGCGCCACCAGCTCCAGCACCCTCAGTGGCAACGCAGGCGCGGAGGTCTTGATCAAGTCCAAAGCATCCAGCGCCAGTTGCCTGCCGGGTGTCTTGGCAGCCAGGTAAAACAGTTTGTCGAGCTGTTGCGTGGGGCAGGCTTTCAGCAAAGGGAACAAGGTACCGACGGTCTTTCCGATACCGGTCGGAGCTTGCACCATCAGGCATCGCCCGCTGCTGGCGGACTTGTACACCGCCGCCGCCAGTTCACGCTGACCTAGACGAAAACTGGCATGCGGAAATGCCAGCGTAGTGAGTGCCTGGTCTCTCGCAGCGCGATGTGCCAGCTCCTGCTGTGCCCACGCGCTGAAGCGTTCGCATTGATCTTCAAAAAAAGCCTGCAGATCCGACGCGGTGCAAGACTCAACGATCAGCGTTTCATCCTGCGTCACCACATCGAAGTACACCAGTGCGAGCTTGATTTGCACCAGCCCTTCTTTTTGGCACAGCAGATGCCCGTACACCTTGAGCTGCGCCCAATGCAGATGCCGGTGGTTCTCACGCATGGCGTCGAGGTTGCCGCGAAAGGTCTTGACCTCTTCGAGTTGCCCCAGGTTGGCGTCATAACCATCAGCCCGGCCACGCACGCGCAGGTTTTTGTACTCGCCGCTCAGGCTGACTTCGGTCTGGTAATGGGCCGGCCGCCGCATCGCCACCATCCGATGGCCCGCCATACCTTCGAGTGCTGAAGGTGAAGGAGTGAAACGCAGATCGAGATCACCGCGCTTGGCAGTGAAGTCACACAACGCCCGCACGGCAACCACGTAGGGCTTGGCCGTATCGGAAGAGGTGGTCATATGGGAGGCGGAATGGCTACAGAGCTGTATGAATAACCAGCATTGTAGCTAGCGAACATGGCTATCGCGATCCCGCGCTCAACTAGTGACCTGTAACGCGATCTGAAAGCCGGCTGAAAGCCAGCGCCGGGCAACATTCACAGACATCAACCTTTTGGAGACATCATGAACAACCCCGCCTGGACCCGTCGACAACTGCTGAAAGCCACTGCCGCGCTGGGCGCTGGCGGCGCCCTGACGTCGGGCGCGTTCGCCCAAGCGCCTTGGCCGAGTAAATCCATTCGCCTTGTCGTCCCCTTCGCGCCGGGCGGCAGCTCGGACATTGTCGCCCGCTCTACGGCTGCGGAAATGACACGTCTGCTGGGCCAAAGCGTCTTCGTCGAGAACAAACCGGGCGCGGCAGGCAACATCGCCATGGTGGAGGTGGCCCGTGCCGAAGACCAGCACACTTTGATCCTGGGCCACATCGGCACGCTCGCCGTGAACCCCTATATTTTCAGCAAACTGCCCTACGACCCGATCAAGGATTTTCAAGCTGTCACCCTGCTGGCAAAAGTCCCCAGTCTTTACGTGGTGCACCCGAGCGTCCCTGCCAAAAATCTCAAGGAATTTGTCGCCCTGGCGCGCAGTCAGCCCGGCAAGCTCAGTTATGGCTCTGCAGGCAACGGAAGCGCCGGCCACCTGGCTTTTGAATATCTGAAAGCCAAAGCAGATCTGTTTGTACTGCACGTGCCATACCGCGGCACCGGCCCCCAACTGACCGACCTGCTGGCCGGGCGACTTGATGCGGCCGCCGTCGGCGCCTCTGCCATCCTGGCGCACATCAAGGCCGGCAAGCTTCGCTGTATTGCGACGGGCTCAGCCCAGCGCCTCCCACAGTTGCCCGATGTTGCAACCGTGGCAGAACAGGGCTTCCCGGGTTTTGAAATGACGCAGTGGTACGGCTTGCAGGCGCCGGCCAACCTGACGGCATCGAACATGGCGCGTCTGGCGACGGAAGCCGTCAAGGCGGTGAGGTCGCCAGGCTCTCTAGAGCGCCTGAACGCCGATGCAGCAGAGCCGGTGGGCAACTCGCCCGCCGAATACTCCCAATTTATCGCGGCGGAGCAAAAGCGCTGGAAGGCTGTTGTCGAGCGCGCCAAAATCCAGCCCGCGTGAAAAACCGGGTGGCGCATTGGCGTAGGCTTGGGTAGCATCACCCCATGCGTGCGCTGCTGGCTGAAGACGAACAAACCTTGGGCACCTGGCTCAGCAAGGCGCTGGAGGGCGTTGGCATCCAGGTTGAATGGGTCAACAACGGCAAGCTGGCCGACATCGCTATACGGGATCATGACCATGATGTCCTGATCCTCGATCTGGGTATGCCGGGTCTGGACGGTCTGGAGGTTTTAAAACGACTTCGGGAACGAGACCAGCGGATACCCACCCTGATCCTGACTGCCCGCGACTCATTGGCGGAAAGAGTCAAGGCGCTCAACGCGGGGGCCGATGACTTTTTGACCAAACCCTTTGCGCTGGCGGAGCTGGAGGCGCGGCTTCATGCGCTGGTGAGACGCGCCCGAGGCAGCGAACACCCGCGCCTGTGCTGCGGCTCTCTCATTTTTGACGTGGCCCGAAAGCAGTTTCTACTGAGTGGCGAGGTTTTGGCCTTGTCGCCGCGTGAGCATGCGGTCTTGCGTGTCCTCATCCAGCACAGTGGTGAGCCGATGTCCAAGCAGCAAATCCTCGAGCGGGTTTTTCCGGACGACGAGGACGTGCATCCCGAGGCCGTGGAAGTGTTCGTTCATCGCCTGCGCAAGCGACTGGAAAACAAAGGCGTGCGCATTGTCACCATGCGGGGGCTGGGCTATGCGCTGGAAGAAGGCTGAACACCTGAGCCTCCGGCTGCGGCTTTTTTTGTCGCTGCTACCCGTGTTGGCCATCATCACCAGCGCAGAGTTGTGGATGACCCACCACGATGCGCTGGATGCGGCCAATGCCGCCTATGACCGTTCCCTGCTGGGAGCAGCCAAGTCCATCTCTGCCAACATCTCAACCGCTTCCGGCGGATTGTCTGTGGAGCTTCCCTACCGACTGTTTGAATTTTTTGAGCTGACGGCAAGTGACCAGGTCCACTTCCGTATCGCCAGTTCTGACGGCCTGGTTGAAATTGGCAGCGCTGACTTGCCGCCGCCACCGACTGCCTTGAAGGTCGGCGCGCCTGTTTTTTACGACGCCAACTACTTCGGTGAGGCTGTGCGCGTGGTGGCCTACCTGGCTGCTCTGGAACACCCGCTGGCGCAAAGTCCGGCGCGCGACGTACTGATACAGGTCGCAGAGGGCGTGCAGTCCCGCCATGAATTTACCCGCAGGTTTGTAGCGCGCGCGGCCTTGCGTGATGGGTTCATCTTTGCGCTTAACCTGCTCTGCGTGGCCGTCGTGGTGGCCCTTGCCGTGCGGCCCCTTGCGCGGCTGGCATCGCAGGTGCGTGCACGCCGAACCGATGACCTCACCCCTCTGGACGGTACGGGGTTGCCCGCCGAAGTCGACCCGCTGGTGCAGGCAGTCAACCAACAGATGCAGCGCACAAAAGACTTGTCCCTGCAGCAACGGGAGTTCGTTGACGACGCATCGCATCAACTGCGGACCCATCTGACCACGCTGCAATTGCAGGCGGACTATGCAATAGGCGAGGACGATCCAGCCTTGGTCAGGCAGGCACTGTCGGCGTTGCGCCTGGAAATTTCCCGCGCCACCCACACCACCAACCAGTTGCTGACCTTGGCCCGAAGTGACACCGTGGCCCTGAATCCGCAAGACTTTGAGCTTGCAGCACTGGTCAGGGACGTCGCGCTCAATCGCATGCCGCAGGCGCGGGCCAAGGACATTGATTTGGGTGTGCAGCATGCCATGCCCACCGCCGTGGCGGCAGGCGACCGGGACCTGCTGCGGGAAGCCTTGCTCAACCTTGTGGCAAACGCAGTCGCTTTTACCCCAAGCGGCGGCGAGATAACGATCGCTTCCGCCGCAGATGACCTTGGCTGGAGCCTGAGCGTGACGGATAGCGGACCCGGCGTATCCGATGCGGAAAAAGACCTGCTCGGGCGCCGCTTTATCAGAACGCATACACACGGGACCGGATCGGGGTTGGGCCTGGCCATTGCCCGTGCCATCGCCGAAAGACATGGCGGCGTGATGAAGCTGGATCACCGAACGAACGGCCCCGGCCTACGGGCCAGCATCTGGTGGCCCAGACCATCGCAATGAGGTGCCCATGAAAATCTTCAAAAGAAACGCACAAGTTTGTTGGTGGCTTCTGGCTTGCACACTTGCGGCATGGCCGTTGGGGCTGAACGCCGGTGTTCTGGATGCACCCGAGTGCCTGGTGCCAGCCAAAGCCCGTGGCGGATTTGACCTCACCTGCAAACTCGCGGGCGCGCTGCTGGACACCGGACGCCAGGGACGCCAACCCATGCGCATCAGCTATCTCCCGGGCGGCATAGGCGCGGTGGCCTACGACAGAATGGTCACAAACCGTTTGAGCAACCCCCACACGCTGGTGGCCTTTTCAAGCGGTTCATTGGTCAATCTCGCGCAGGGCAAATTTGGGCCGCACAGCACATCGGATGTACGCTGGGTTGCCGCGCTCGGAGCAGACTACGGCGCCATCGCCGTGCGGGCGGACTCTCCCATTCGCTCGCTCGGGGACCTCGTGGCGCAGCTCCAGAAGGATAGCTCCAAAGTCGTGTTCGGCGCAGGCGGCACGGTAGGCAGTCAGGACTGGGTCAAGGCGGCGCTCATTGTCAAAAAGTCCGGACGTGATCACAAGTCGATGCGTTTTGTATCCTTCGAAGGCGGCGGTGAGGCCTTGAGCGCATTGCAAGGTAAACACGTGACCGTTTTTTGCGGCGACATTGCGGAGGCGATGCAATCCATCCATGCCGGTGCCCCTATCCGCATCCTGGCTGTTCTTTCAGACAAGCGTTTGACGGGCGCCGCCTCCACGATACCCACGGCCCGCGAACAAGGGCTTGACGTGGTGTGGCAGACCGTCAGGGGAGTCTATGTAGGGAAACACGTGAGTGACAGCGACTACCGCGCGTGGGTCGAAACATTCAAATCCGCGATAGCAACACCGTCATTCAATACCGTTCGTGGCGAGTACGGGTTGTACCCCTTTGCACTGACGGGAACCGAACTGGACGAGTTTGTTCAGAAGAGCGTTGGTCAGTACAAAGTGCTGGTGCAGGAGTTGGGGGTGGGGGTGGGGGTGGGTACAAAGCGACCGTGACGAGGACTTGGCGCCGGTGTTACGAAATCACTTCGAATCCCAGAACTTCTGCATCTCAACAAAAAGAAAGGACGCCGTCCAGGTGATCAGCACCAGGCCGGTCAGTGACTCAATGCCCGTCAGGAAACGCAGGTCACCGATGGGCTGGATGTCACCAAAGCCCAGCGTGGTGAAGGTCGTGAAGGAAAAATAAACACTGTCCATCAAGCTGCCATCGAAGTTGCCCGTCAAGCTACCCCAGGTCTTGGCGTGGTGCATGAAATAGTAGGCGAAGGCAAACACCCAGACCTCGACCGCGTGGGCTACCAGCGCACCACCGACGCCCAGCAGGATGCGCAGACGATGCCTGATCTTCACGCGGGTCAGCAGCAGGGTCAGCTGCAGCAGGCATTCGTAGTGAATGACCACGGCGATGGACACGACGACAATATTGACCAGGACCACAGTAATCACGATTTCCCTTGGATAGTCTGGTTGAAACAACTCGGGGCCTTCACTCCATCCATGCGGGGAAGGCAACTCTGTACAACTATAAGCCTGCGTGGCGGCCTGTCAGTCGGGAAGCGCAGACCTCGGTGCGATCAGCGCGTCCAGCACCCCCGCTTCAAAATGTCTGTCGATGTAGTTGGCCAAACCGTCAAACACGGAATCCAGCGTCGGCGTGCTGGCGCCGAACAGCGCATGCAACACAGCCGGGTCTTCAAACAGGCCGTGCAAGTAGACACCCAGCACATTGCCGCTGCCGTTTTGCCAGGCCAGGCCGTCGGGCATGACGGCGTGCGCCACGTCACCGGCTGCAGCCATGGCGCTGTGTGGCGCGGTCTGGCCGTGGTGGATTTCGTAGCCCTGCGCGGCCACACCGGACAGCGCCGCCCATGGGCTGCCCACCGACGAAAAACTCGCCTGCCTGCGTCTCACAGTCTTGTCGGCTTCAAACTGGGTGACCACCGGCAACAAGCCGAGGCCAGGGCCATTGCCGTCTATGCCATGCGGGTCAATCAATGCCTCGCCCAGCATCTGCAGGCCACCGCAAATGCCCAGCACGGCGCCGCCCCGCCCTGCATGCGCTGCAATGGCTTGATCCAGTCCCTGCGCGCGCAACCAGGCCAGATCACCGCTGGTGTGTTTGGAGCCGGGCAGGATGACCCAGTCGGCGCCGCTCAACTCCGCTGGGCTGCGCACCCACTTGAGATGAATACCCGGCACGTTTTTGAGCGGCTGAAATTCGTCGAGGTTGCTGATGCGCGGGTAAGCCACCACCGCAACTGTTTTTGTCACGACACCCGTTGATTTGCTTTTGTCGTCGAAGACACCGTCTTCTTCTGGCAGGCCGTGTTGCCACCACATCGGCAAGGTGGCAACTGTCGGCACACCGGTCATGTCCTGCAGCATCTGCGGGCCTGGCGCCAGAAGCTTCGCGTCTCCCCGAAATTTATTCAGTACAAAGCCCTTGATCAGTTTTCGCTCTGCATCGTCGAGCATCGCCCAGGTTCCGTACAGATGCGCGAAAGCGCCGCCGCGATCAATATCGGTGACAAGCAGACATGCCGCGTTGGCGTGCTGCGCCACGCGCATGTTGACGATGTCGCTGTTCTTCAGGTTGATCTCGGCTGGCGATCCCGCGCCTTCAATCACCACCACATCGTTTTCCTGGATCAACTCGTCGAGCGCCTGCGACACAACGGGCCAAACCGACGCACTGCGGCCGCGCCACTCCATGCGTGACAGTTCGGCGTTGACCTGCCCCATCAGGATCACCTGGCTGTGCGTGTCTTTTTCGGGCTTGAGCAGCAGCGGATTCATGCGGACCTCGGGCGTCGCATTTGCAGCAAGCGCCTGGAAATACTGGGCGCTGCCGATTTCGCCTTGAGCAACCACCCTTGCGTTGTTGCTCATGTTCTGCGCCTTGAAAGGCGCGACCTTCAAACCCTGGCGCGCGTAGTAACGACACAGCGCCGTGGTCAACCAGCTTTTGCCGGCGCCACTCGTCGTGCCAAGCACCATGACGCTTTTTGCAGTCACTTTGATTTCCCGAGAATGTCCTGCAAGGCATTGTGCAACGCACGCTGCGCCGCGGGCGTGTGGACGCTCAAGCGAAAATGGTTCGGCAAACCAAAGGAGGTGCAGTCCCGCAGTTTGATGCCCCGCCGGCGCAAATCGGCGATGGTGTCTGGCACCTGCCCGCCACGGCAGACAAAGAAATTCGCGTCACTGGGCAGTGCCATCCATCCGAGGGATTCGCACATTGCGATTTGACCGGCCTTCCATTGCCGCAGCGTGGGCAGGCAGCTTGCCAGCCAGGCCTGCACATCACCGGTGGTCCAGGCCTGCAACATCGCCACACCATGCGCACCCACCACCCACGATGGCGCCAGGCGATCGAGTTGCGCCACGTCTTCTTCTGCGCCCAGCGGCGCAATCACATACGCGGCACGCACACCTGTCAGGCCGAGCGCCTTGTTGGGCGTCCAGAGTTGCCAGAATTGCTGAAGTACTTTTTCAGGCGCCGCGAGTGAGCCACTGAGGCGCAGCGGCTCGTACGCGCGGTCCAGCACACACAGCGCCGCCGGGTCTGGCAAGTGCTGCAGGTCTTCATGCGCCATGCCCAGAGGACTGGACGGATCACAGGCCCAGCGCAGCTGTGCCTGCCCCGGTTGGGCCACCACGGGAAGCCTCCAGGCCAAGGCAGCTTGAGCGTAGTCACCATAACTGTGCGGCGGCAGCCAGACGCCGCTGGCGCCACGCTGCGCAGCAAGCGCGGTGATGCGGAAAATAAACTCGCTGGCGCTGCCGGCCAGCAACACGCGTAGCTGGTCCACGCCATGAAACGCAGCAAGTTGCGCACGCAAAGCGGTGTAACAAGCGTCGGGGTATTGACTGGCGTCAGCTTGTTGCACCGCTCTCAGCGCAGCAGGGCAAGGACCGCAGGCGTTGCTGTTGCTTGAAAAGTCGTGCAGCGGCACGCCCAGGTGGTCCGGGCCGCCATGTGTTCGTGTTGTGAACGGTTGAATGGGCGCCATCATCTCATTCCATACGCTATCAATGTAATAGCAAATAGGGCACATGATACAGAGGCAAGAAGCACTTTTGACGCGATCGAAACGGCCAGAGACGTGTCTACAGCCTCAGGTGCCCTGCCCGCTGAATTCAAGGCGTAGACGCCGGGCTTGTGCAGGCAAACGCCCAGCGCCAGTGCCATGGCTGCCATGGGCCAGCCGCTGTTGGGCGAAGGTGTTTGCGCAGCCTCACGGCGCAAGGCCGTGAACCGGAAACAACCCACCATCAGCCACATCAGCAAGGCTGTCAAACGCGCTGGCAGCCAGGACAACACATCGTCAGCGCGCGCGGCCCACTTGCCCGCCCATTCCCAGTTTTGCCCGCGATACATACCGCGGTATCCCCACATCGCGTCAGCGGTATTGGCAAAGCGGTAGATTGCCGCGCCGGGCAGCCCCACCAGCACAAACCAGAAGATCGGCGCCACGACAGAGTCGTTGAGGTTTTCAGCCAGCGATTCGATGGCGCTTTCGCGTACCTCCGTCTCGCTCAGATTGGCAGTGTCCCGGCTGACCAACCAGGACAGGCGCTCGCGCCCGGCTTGCAGCGACTGCTGCAACGCGGCCTCCACTGCCTGCACCTCGGTACGCAGCATGCGCCACGCCAGCATGCACTTGAGCAACCCGGTCATCAGCAGCATCAGCAACGCGGCGGCGGCCCCACTCTTCAGGCTAGGCGCGGAGGCGTACGTGGCAACCTGCCAGAAGGCCAACGCCTGCAGCGCCCAGGCCAGCGCACCCACCGCAACAGCGCCCAGCCACCAGGCAAGCGTGCCCAAGACGAAGGCCAGTGCGGGCGGGCAGCGTACGGTGATCTGCCCGCAAGCTTTGAGGTACCTCCCGATCCCGACCACCGGATGAAGGAAGAGAGGCGGTTCGCCCCAGCGTTTGTCTATCCACAAAGCGCCCAGCAGAACAAGCGCCATGCAGCCCGCCATGCCGGCAAGGCTCAGCACAGGGTAAAGGCCGCTCCACGCTACCAGCATGTCAGGCGCCCGAAGTGCCGTCGGTTTCCACTACAGCAGGCGTGGGAGCTTGACCCCAGCGGTCTTCAAACACCATGTCAGACAGCGCAGCGCGACGTGCCCATTTTTCGGCTTGCAGCATGGGCTGTTCGTAAAAGGCTAGGACCGGTCCCAGGCACAGAACGGCAATCGGTTTGCTGCCCTCCGGCATCTGAAGAAGCACCGCCAGTTGCTGCGGACAAAAAATCGACACCCAGCCCATCCCCAGGCCCTCGGCCCGCGCGGCCAGCCAGAGGTTTTGAATCGCGCAGGCAGCGGACGCCAAGTCCATCTCCGGCAGGGTTCGGCGGCCAAACACATGTTCTTCACGACCGGGTGGCAGCGCCACCACCAGCACCTCGGCGGCGTCGAGCACGCCCTGAACCTTGAGCTTCATGAACTCGTCTTCGCGCTCACCCAAAGCTTTGGCGGTCAGCACGCGCTCCTGCTCGATCAGGGCATGCAGCCCTTCGCGCAGCGGCTGGCTGCGCACTCGGATAAAACGCCAGGGCTGCATGAAACCGACGCTGGGCGCATGGTGGGCGGCGGACAACAAGCGCTGCAGCGGCTCATCGGCCACCGTGCCGCCGCTGAAGTGGCGCATGTCGCGCCGCTCGTAAATCGCACGGTACACAGCCTGCTGCTCGGCAAGGCTGAAGGCGTGCTCTGCCGTCTGGCTTGTCATGGGGCTTCCCGGACGGAGGGTCTCAATCGGCATGAAATTCAGGGCTCAGTTGCACCGTCTCACCAATGATCAACAGGCCGGGTTGGGGACCATAGTTGGGGGCGCGCAACACGAGATTGCGCAAGCTGGTGGCAATGACGGTCTGGTTGGCCCGCGTGCCGTCGAGCACGATGGCGGCGGGCGTTTCAGGCGACAGACCATGGGCCATGAGGTGCTGTGCAATGTGCCCCAGCCGCTGTACGCCCATGTAAAACACCCGGGTTTGGCCCGGGCGGGCCAGCGCGGCCCAGTCGTGCGATGCATCGTCATCGGCCAGGTGGCCCGGCAAAAACACGCAGCTACCAGCCAGGTCGCGGTGGGTCAGGGGAATGCCCGCCGCGGCCGAGCAGCCACTGGCCGCCGTCACGCCAGGTACCACCTCAAAGGAGATTCCCGCGGCCTGCAGTGCCTGCACCTCCTCCCCGCCCCGGCCAAACACATAAGGGTCGCCGCCTTTGAGCCGCACGACGCGCTTGCCCAGCCGGGCATGTTGCACCAGCAAGGCGTGGATGCCTTCCTGCGGCACCGCATGGTTGCCCAAGGCTTTGCCCACGTACACGCGCTGGGCGGCTGCGGGAATCAAATCCAGCACCTCGGGGCTGATCAGCCTGTCGTGCACCACCACCTCGGCACGCTGCAGGCGATCCAGCGCGCGCAAGGTCATCAGATCGGCCGGGCCGGGACCTGCACCCACGATGTGGACAAAGCCGATACGACCCAAGGCATGTGGATCAGGATGAGGCGGTGAAAGGGTATGGGGGGTTGGAGCAGACATGGAAACACAAGGGGGCAAAAGGGAAACGCCCCCGTAGGGACGACCGGCCAAGCATACCGCCGGCCCGACGGGTTGCAGGGACCTATGGTGCGATACTTGAGGGCTATTTTGACAGGGACTCCCGTCTTTGGTGCACTTACCACCAGCCAGAAAAAGATGGCGCGAGAAAATCATTGAATCCACTCAGCCCAGGTATGCGAAGCGCGCAAGTCAACGCCACCGTCAACACACCCGCCCAGGACCTCCCGCACATCCAGGGCTGGTGCCCCGGTGCGCTGCGACCCATGCTGTCGGGCGACGGACTGGTGGTGCGGATTCGCCCCCGCGCCGGGCGGCTGACGCCGACACAAGCCTGCGGCATCGCAGCGCTGTCGCGCCAATTTGGCAACGGCATGTTGGATGTGACCAGCCGCGCCAACTTGCAACTGCGTGGAGTGACACAGGCCGCACATCCTGCGCTTATTGAAGGGCTGCGCCATCTGGACCTGCTTGATGCCAGCCCCGAGGTCGAGGCGCGGCGCAACATCGTGGTTTCGCCTTTCTGGGCCGTTGATGACGGCACGCTCCTGCTGGCCACCGCCCTCGCCGACGCCCTGGCGGCACCCAATGCACCTGCACTGCCAGGCAAATTCGGGTTTGCAGTGGACTGTGGTGTAGAAGCCGTTCTGCGTACAACCCCGGCCGATATACGCATCGAGCGCAGCCACGACGGGTACGTGGTGCGGGCCGAAGGCTTTTCGACCGGTGCATCGGTGGCAGACATCGACGCCGTGCCCGCAGCGATGGAGCTGGCCCGCTGGTTTATGGCCAACGGTGGCGGCACGGCGGGGCGCGGTCGGATGGCCGCACTCGCGCTCGCGGCAAAACACGCCTTGCCCGCGCGCTTTCAAACCACTGCGGTGTATTCGACATCTGTCGCCAGGCCAGAACCAGGCCCGGCGGCCATCGGCTGGCTGGTCGGCGCCGAATTCGGCCAGTTGCCGGCACAAACACTTGCCGACCTGTCCACCTTGGGCGCGCTGCGCATCACACCCTGGCAGATGCTGCTGGTCGAGGGCGCCACCTGCGCCCCCCAGATTGCCGGACTGATCACCAAAGCCAACGACCCGCGCTTGCGCGTTGTCGCCTGCACCGGCGCGCCGGGCTGCCTGCAGGCAGCAGCCGCCACGCGTCCCTTGGCCCGCACGCTGGCCGCGCATGTTCCTGCGGGCCGTCTGCTGCATGTGTCGGGCTGCACAAAGGGCTGCGCCCATCCCACAGCCGCCCTCACGCTGGTGGCCACGCCTGCGGGGTTCAACCTCATTCGCCATGGCACCGCATCAGCCCCACCCGAGCTGCGTGCCCTGCCACCTGAAACCATTGCATCCCACTTGATCCAGACATTTCATGCGCCACATCTTTGAAACCGATGGCGCCGCTATCTACCGCCAATCTTTTGCCATCATCCGCGCCGAGGCTGATTTGGCCCGCTTCAGCGCCCTGGAAGAAATCGTCGCGGTGCGCATGATCCATGCCGCTGGCATGGTGGGCCTGGAAGCCCATATCCAGTTCACCCCCGGCATGGCCGAAGCGGCACGCGCTGCACTAGAGGCCGGTGCGCCCATTTTGTGCGACGCGCGCATGGTCAGCGAAGGCATTACCCGTGCGCGCCTGCCCGCTGCCAACGAAGTTATTTGCACCTTGAACGACCCCACAGTGCGCGACATGGCGCACACCATGTCCACCACCCGCAGCGCCGCCGCGCTGGAGCTATGGCGGCCTCATTTAGCCGGGTCCATTGTTGCCATCGGCAATGCGCCCACCGCCCTCTTCCACTTATTGAACATGCTGCAAGACCCCGCTTGCCCCCGCCCTGCAGCCATCATTGGCTGCCCGGTGGGCTTTATTGGCGCCACCGAATCCAAAGCCGCGCTGATGGCCGAGCCACCCGCGCCTTCGCTCAGCGTGCAAGGCCGTCTGGGTGGCTCCGCCATCACCGTTGCCGCCGTGAACGCGCTGGCCAGCCGGAGCGAAATCTGATGGGCCGCATCCTGTGTGCCGGGCTGGGCCCCGGAGACCCCGATTTGATGAGCGTGCGCGCGGACCGTGCCATCCGTGTCGCCAGCCATGTGGCCTATTTCCGCAAAAAAGGCCGACCGGGGCAGGCCCGGCGCATTGTCGAAGGCATGCTGGCACCCGATGCGGTCGAATACGCGATGGAGTACCCGGTAACGACCGAGCTCCCCTTCGACAGCCCCGAATACATAGCCTGCCTTGCCGCGTTTTATGACGATTGGGCTACCCGCCTGGCGACGCTGGCCCAGACCGAAGATGTGCTGGTGCTGTGCGAGGGCGATCCCTTCTTCTACGGCTCGTTCATGCACCTCTACACCCGGCTGCAAGGTCGGGCCGAGGTACAGGTGATACCCGGCATCCCGGGCATGGTGGGCTGCTGGTCGGCCACCCACACACCCATCACCTGGGGCGACGATGTACTCGTGGTGCTGATGGGCACACTGCCCGAGGCCGAGCTGCTGCGCCACATGCAGTCTGCCGACGCATTGGTCATCATGAAAACCGGGCGCAACCTGCCCCGCGTGCGCCGCGCACTGGCCGCCGCCGGTCGGCTGGATGCCGCCTGGCTGGTCGAACGCGGCACCATGCCGGGCGAGCGCGTGGTACCACTGGCGCAAGTGGACGGCACTGATTGCCCCTACTTCGCCATCGTGCTCGTACACGGAAAAGGCCGCCGCCCCGAGGTGTTGGAATGAGTGGCTGGCTGTGCATTGCAGGTCTGGGCCCAGGCGACCCCGATATGGTCACGCCCGAGGTGACGCAAGCCTTGGCCGGCGCAACCGACGTGGTGGGCTACATCCCCTACGTGGCCCGCATTGCACCGCGCGAAGGCTTGACGCTGCACGCTTCTGACAACCGGGTCGAGATGGACCGCGCCCGTGCGGCGCTGACCCTGGCCGCTGAGGGGCGTCGGGTGGTGGTGGTGTCGTCGGGTGACCCCGGCGTGTTTGCCATGGCTGCTGCGGTGTTTGAGGCATTGGAAGGCCAACCCGCCTGGCAGGCACTGGACATTCGCGTGCTTCCCGGCATCACCGCCATGCTAGCTGCGGCCGCCAAGGCCGGCGCGCCACTGGGTCATGACTTTTGTGCCATCAACCTCAGCGACAACCTCAAACCCGCCAGCGTGATCGAAGCGCGGGTGCGGGCCGCTGCCGGGGCCGATTTTGCAATGGCGTTTTACAACCCGCGCTCTGCCAGCCGCCCCGACACCTTCGGTCGCATTTTGGATATCTTGCGCGAGCTGTGTGAGCCTGAGCGCCTGATTATTTTTGCACGTGCCGTTTCTACGCCAGAAGAGTGCATTCAAACGGTGACGCTGACCAACGCAACTGCGGAGATGGCCGATATGCGCACGGTGGTTATTGTGGGCAACGCGGCCACCCGCCGTGTTGGCCGTTTTGTTTATACGCCCCGTTCGGGGTCACCCGTTTCAACGTGATCGCCGCCAAGCCAAGCCATCACCTGCGCCACCGTGGCTGCCGTGCGGCGCTCGGGCAGCGTTGGGCGGTTGATCAGAATCACCGGCACGCCCAGAATACGGGCCGCCTCCAGCTTGGCTTGCGCACCACCGCCCCCCGAATTTTTAGCCACCACATGGGTAATGCCGTGCTCTTGCAGCAACGCACGATCACCTTCCACGGTAAACGGACCGCGGCCGATGACCACCTGCGCATGGGGCAAAGGCAATTCAAGCACTGCGTCAACCAGACGCAACAGGTAATGGTGCTGGGCGCACCGTGCAAAAGGCAACAGGTGTTGCCGCCCAATCGCCAAAAAAATGCGGGCCGGTTTTTGCGGCAAGACCGCTACAGCGCCATCAATATCGGACACACATTGCCATTGGTCGCCAGCCTGCGCCTGCCAAGCCGGGCGCTCGAACGCCAGCAGCGGCACGCCAGCAGCGGCGCACGCTTGCACCGCGTTGCCACTCATTTGCGCGGCAAACGGGTGGGTTGCGTCCACCACATGGGTGATACGCTGCGCTTGCACCCAAGCCAGCAAACCGGCCACGCCGCCAAAGCCGCCGACGCGGGTGGGCAAGGGCTGGGCGACGGGCAATTCGGTCCGGCCTGCGTAGGAAAAAATGGCATCCACCCGTGCGTCTGCCAAGGCGCGGGCCAACTGACTGGCCTCGGTGGTGCCTCCCAACACGAGGACTCGCGTAGGAGCACTGAGCATGTCTGAAGCCTGGCTTTCAATCATTGGTATCGGTGAAGGTGGTTTGGAAGAACTCTCCAATGCTAGCCGCTTGGCGTTAAGCGCTGCCGAGGTGGTCTTCGGTGGGCCGCGCCACTTGGCGCTGGCCGGTGTGGGCACCCGTGGCCGTGCCTGGCCAGTGCCGTTTGAGGTGGCGCCAGTACTGGCAATGCGCGGGCAGCGGGTGGCGGTGCTGGCCTCGGGCGATCCTTTTTGGTTTGGCGTGGGTGGCAGCCTGGCCACGCATCTGTCCCCTGACCAGTGGCAGGTCTACCCTACGCCCTCCACTTTTTCTTTGGCTGCCGCGCGTTTGGGTTGGCGGCTTGAAGACACAGCTTGCTTCGGTCTGCACGCCACGCCCTTTGCCAGCACACGCAGTGCCCTGCACCCCGGCGCTCGGCTGCTGTGTTTGCCGCGCGATGGTGCGGCCGTGGGTGACTTCGCCCGCTGGCTGGTTACGCACGGCTTTGGCCCATCGGCCTTATGGGTGCTGGAGGCCTTGGGCGGCCCCAACGAGCGCATTCGCCAAACCACTGCCGCGGGCTTTGATTTATCGGACGTGGTGGCTCCCGTAGCCCTTGCATTGGAGGTGGCCGGCGCACCCGGCCTGCCACGCAGCACGGGCCTGCCCGATGCGGGTTTCGCGCACGATGGGCAAATTACCAAAGCGCCGGTGCGTGCACTGACACTGGCTGCGCTCGCACCGCGCCCCGGCATCCACCTGTGGGACATAGGCGCGGGATCTGGCTCGGTGTCGGTAGAGTGGTGTCTGGCGGGCGGACACGCCACGGCCATTGAGCAAAACTCAGACCGTGTGGCCAATATTCACGCCAATGCGCAAAGCTTTGGGCTGGGCCAATCACTCACCGTCATCGAAGGCACGGCGACTGACGCACTCGTGGGCCTTGTGCCACCACAGGCTATTTTTGTTGGCGGCGGGTTTAGCGTGGCCCTGTTTCGGGTCTTGCAATCGCTGGCACCGCCTGCATGCCGATTAGTGGTGAACGCCGTCACGCTGGAAACCGAATCTGTGTTGGCCGAATTGCACGCCCTGCATGGTGGCGAGTTGCTGCGCATCGAGCTGGCCCATGCAGCACCCCTGGGGCGTATGCGCGGCTGGGTTTCTGCCCGGCCTGTGGTGCAGTGGAGCGTCACGCTGTGATGCACAAAAATGCGGTGGCGGGCCTGGGCTTTCGTTCGGGTGCGGATGTGGCATCTCTGCGCAGCGCTTTGCAAGTCGCCATGTCGGCCAGTCGGAGAGCAACGGGCACGCCGCCGGTGCTCACGGCGTTGGCCACGGCCGAGGACAAAGCCACCCACCCTGCCCTCACCCAACTGGCCGCTGAATTGGCACTGCCCGTCGTGGCCGTACCTTTGGCAAAGCTGACCGAGTTTGCCGAGCACATTGGCGCACCCAGCGCCCACGTCCCCCAGCGCTACGGTGCGCGCAGCCTGGCCGAATCCACCGCCTTGACCGCAGCAGGGCCCGGCGCCCACCTGCTGGCCCCGCGTGCCGTGTCCGCAGACCACATGGCCACCGCCGCTATTGCAGAAAATACCAAGCTATGACCGTTCACTTTATCGGCGCCGGCCCTGGCGCGCCCGACCTTTTGACGCTGCGCGGCCGCGACCTTATAGCCGCCTGCCCGGTCTGCCTTTACGCCGGATCACTGGTGCCCGAAGGCGTGCTGGCGCATTGTCCGCCGGGCGTGCGGCTGGTCAACACGGCGTCTCTCTCGCTCGACGACATCATTGCCGAGATAACCAGCGCACACGCCTTGGGGCAAGACGTGGCGCGCCTGCATTCGGGCGACTTGTCGGTGTGGTCTGCGATGGGCGAGCAACTGCGCCGCCTGCGCGCCGCTGGCATCCCCTATACCGTCACGCCGGGCGTGCCCTCCTTTGCGGCAGCAGCAGCCACCTTGGGCGCCGAGCTGACCTTGCCGGGCCTGTCGCAGTCGGTGGTGCTTACGCGCACCTCGGGGCGGGCCTCTGCCATGCCTGACACAGAATCGCTGGCCAACTTTGCGGCCACGGGCGCGGTGCTGGCCATCCACCTGTCAGTCCATGTGCTGCCGCGTGTGGTGAGTGAGTTGGCCCCGCACTACGGAACCGATTGTCCGGTTGCCGTGGTCTGGCGCGCCAGTTGGCCAGATGAGCGCGTGGTGCGCGCCACCCTGGCCACCATAGAAGCCGCCGTGGGCGACGGCATGGAGCGCACCGCGTTGATTCTGGTGGGCCACACGCTGGGAGCCGAAGATTTTGAGACCAGCAGGCTATACGCGCAAGACTACGACCGGCGCTACCGCCCCGTCGGCACGCATCCGCGTTTTCCGGAAGGAAGCGCCAAGTGATTGCGCTGAGCCTGGTTGGCATCGGCACCGGCAACCCCGACCACCTGACCCGCCAAGGCATAGCTGCGTTAAACGCGGCCGATGTGATCCTGATTCCCCGCAAAGGTGAGAGCAAAAGCGACCTGGCCGAACTGCGCGAGTCCATCTGCACCGCCGTGGTGAGCAACCCCGCCACCCGCATCGTCCACTTTGACATGCCGCTGCGCGACAGCGCTGATGCAGACTACACGGGCGCCGTGAACCGCTGGCACGACGCCATTGCCAACATCTGGCACGACAGCATCACCACTCATCTTCCCCAGGGGGGCAACCTGGCGCTGCTGGTCTGGGGCGACCCCTCGTTGTACGACAGCACACTGCGCATCGCTGAGCGCCTGAAGCAGCGGCTGGAATTGACGGTATCCGTCGTACCCGGCATTACCGCGTTGCAGGCACTCACCGCAGCCCATGCCATTCCGCTCAACGAGATCAACGCCCCCGTCACCATCACCACCGGCCGGCGGCTGCGCGAAGAAGGCTGGCCGGCCAGCGCCAACACCATTGCAGTGATGCTGGACGGCGACTGCGCGTTTCGCCACGTCGCCCCGACCGACGTCACCATCTGGTGGGGCGCCTACCTGGGCATGCCAGAACAAGTGCTGGTGAGCGGCCCGCTGGCCGAAGTGTCCGCCCAGATCCTGCAGCAACGTCAGGCGGCACGGGCGGCGCACGGGTGGATCATGGATACGTATTTGATGCGCCGGGCTGTGGGCTCTCCAGGGCTGGCTACTTAAAATCGCTGGCAGTTAACTCGATGGGCTGACCATGCGGAGTGCGATCTGCTGCGCCGTCCCAAGCATTTCTATATTGTTCTAAATGAGCTGCCGTGGTGACACCTTTCGCCTCTATCAGGGTTTCAAGCGCGCACAACCAGTGGTGATAGTAGGTGTCACCCAGATCGGCATCGCCCTTGGTCTGCGCCACTCTGATCTGAGCGGCCAGTGCATCAGCCCATTCGTTCCAGCCGAAAACTCCTCGCTGGTGCAGCGAGATAACAATGGCAAAGGCATGCGCTTCCCAGGGTTCGCGAAACACCGGAGATTCGGTATCACCTGGGCGTCGGGGAATCAGAGAGAGATCGGGCATCACGCAGCGTGAAGGTAGGGTTCCCAAGCATCAACAGATACTTTCCCACCCGATGATGCTTCACTCCACAACGTGGCAACGTCAAATACGACGGTGTAGAGCCACTGGTTTTGCTCAGGGTAGCCCAAGGCATTGGCGTCCGCAAAGACATGCATGCCGTGCACTCGCTCAATGACACCGCATTTGCCGCGCACATAACCCGGCAGCCGCGTGTGATGCGGCACTTGCCCCGAATAGGTCCGAACCATTTGGCCTACAGCAAAACGCGCCGAAACAGTGGCTTGTCTTTCGGTTGACGCGCCAGTGGCCAGCACCTTGGCTACATCACTCGCTTGCAGCACGCGTTGCACGAGCGGCGAGGGATGCAGAGCCTGTGCTGCGGCGATTTCATCTGGATGCACCATTCCACGTTCTTCAAGAAGTTTTTCCAGCGCGGACAACCAAATTTCGTAATAGCTCAAGTCCAGGTAGTTCGACAAGGTCTCTCGCGCCGAACGGCTCATATCAATGTTCCAGGACCCGGTGGCGCCCATCGCAAGAGTTAGCGCCAGCGCGCGCGGCTCCCAGGGTGCATGAAAGTATTCTCCTTCAGGCTCAGGCACGATGGGTCCGAAACCAGACTGGCCACCAAGGTCGGCGTGACTGAGGTAAGTCATGACGGTAGCAGAGCCAAACCAGTGCCGATCATTGAATCGCGGGTGACCAAGGCTGCCAGGGCCTCTTCATCCAGGCCGCTACTTCCTGCTGGGCGTTGCGGTATCACCAGATAACGCAACTCGGCGGTTGAGTCCCAAACTCTAATTTCTTTACTGGCAGGCAACGTGACGCCGAATTCTGCCAACACCCCTCGCGGATCTTTGACGGCCCTGGAGCGATAGGGGGCGCTCTTGTACCAAGTGGGCGGCAAACCCAGCACAGGCCAAGGGTAACAACTGCACAAAGTGCAAACAACCAAATTGTGCTGGCTAGCCGTGTTCTCCACAGCCAACATATGCTCGCCCTGACGCCCGCTGTAGCCTAGTGAGGCGATAGCCGCCGTCGCGTCGCGCAGCAGCCAATCATGAAAATTCGCGTCAATCCAGGCGCGTGCAACAACACGGGCACCGTTACGTGGGCCAATGCGCGTCTTGTAAGTTTCAATCAGGGCATCCAGCGCAGCCGGGTCGATATAACCTTTTTCGCTGAGGATTGACTCCATGGCGCGAACCCGTAACTCCATCTGGCCGAGTGGGCTGTGATCTTGATCGTGGTCGTGTGCATGTCCGCTCATTGGATCTCCCATTTCTCGAGCTGCTGAAACTCAAAAGCCAACGCTGTCGGCAGAAACCCGGAACTACCCCAAAACTGAAGGACTCGTCATCCGCTGTTGCTTGGCGTTCGACGAGTGCCTGAGGCGCCATTCACATAGATGTTGTTGCGACTCTCGTGAAATGACCGATTCCGTACAAACCGCCAGGACCATCGCTGGCCTACACCCACCCTACGCAGCTTCCAACGCCGCACCCTTGAAGTTTTCCATCAACACCGGCTGCAACCAGCGCTGAAACACCAAGCCGCAAGCCACGCCCATGCTGAGCCAGAAACTCAGTGCGACCCAGGTGGTGGCCCAGGCAAACTGTTGCACCAACTGCGCCAAGGCAGCGTGGGCTTCAGGGCCGAATCCGGCCAGTGCATCACCTTGCAAATGCGGCGCGCCTACCGCAAAAGGCAGCGCCAGCAGCGCGGCTGCGGCGGGCCAGCGCCATTTGCCTTTGGCAAAACCCATCAGCGCGCAGCCCGCGGCTGCGCTACCCACGGCCAATGCCCACCACACTTGTCGACCCTGCAAGGGAGCGGCGTCCATGCCGGGCACTTCGGCAGGCAGGCCTAGCGTGGGCCACAGGTAAAAGCTGAGCCAACCCGCGGCAGCCACCAGCCCTGCCAATGGCAGAGCCCCCAGCGCAGTGCCACGTTGATAACGCCACACACCCATCACCGCAAAAACCAGCAGCGCCATGCTGAAGGCATGTAACAGGTTGGCCACCCAAGTCCAGCCAATGCGCTCAGCGCCGTTGGCAGGCTCCCACTCTTTGGCGTTGGCGGGGTCGTGTTGATGGGCTGCGCCATCGGCGTGTATGTGGACCTTAGCGGCTTGGGCCGGTGCGGGTGATACCGCTTTTTGGTCTTCGTGCACTTCGGCAGCCAGAATGATTGGGGCAGCCTGCCAGCGTTGTACGCCGGTTTGCACGGTGCCCACCAGCAAAGCTACCGCCAGGCTGGACCAAATCAGTCGCGGAAAAATCATCCTAAGCCCCCTGCAATACTAAAAAATTAATGGCAGGGCTGCACCGTGATGTGGCGAACATCGTGCGCCGCGTTGTGGGCCAAAGGGCTCTCGGCAAACGCAACGCCATAAAAAACCACCAGGCCCAGTGCCGCACCGGCGGCTAGCTGCACAAGAAGGCTGCGGGATGAACTGCGGGTGCCGGCAGCGCTGGGCAAGGTAACAGTAGTTGCTTCGTTCATGGTTGACTCCATTTAATAGCTTAGAAAACGATAAGTATGAGTTTACGCGCCTGGGGCCGCAACGGCGACTGGTACGGCAGCAGGCGCGGCAACTGGCGAAACCAGGGGCGGTATGCGTGCCAGTATGCCGTTGCGCAGGCGTTCGGGCCGGTCGTTGCGCAAGAGCGTACCGTCTGGGGTTTGGGCGTGCAGCATGGCGCAGGCCACTATGTGTTCGGCGGTTTCGTTGTCGGCAGCCAAGTCACCAAAATAATAGAGGTACTTCCCCGCGGCCTGAAAGGTCACGGTGCAGGCGCGGTTGCAGCCGGTCATGCATTCCACGCCGCGTATGCGCACATGGGCCAGTTCCGCGGGATCAACGTCCCACGCGGCCAATTGCACAGCTTCAAACAGGGCTGCACCCGGCGCGGGATGGTCGCGCGGCACGTCGGCCGGGCGGCAGGTGGTGCAGACGATGACTTCGGTAATGGCGGCTTGTGCCGCGCTGAGAGTGGGGTCAGTCATAAATTGCTCGGTGGTTTACAGACAGGCATGGGCCAGGCGGTGCTCGGCGCCCCATTGCGCAGCCCAGGCGGCGCAACGGCCAATGGCGCGCCTGGGGTCGTCAAAATCCACAATCACTGTCTGCGCTGCGCCTTGCGGGGCGGCAGGTTGCTCCAGCGTGCGGCCATCGGTCAAAAGCCAAAGCGCGGCGTGTGAAGACTTGACCAGCAGGCCTTGCGCCACGGCCAGCGCGTGTGCCAGCGGCGTGCCGCCGCCACCGCCACACTGGCGCACGCGGGCCGCGCCAGCGGCACGGGCCGGGCCGGGCGGTAGCACCAGCTCTACACCTTGCCCGCCAAAGCACAGCAGGGCGACGTCATCACCCGCACGCGCTGCCTCTTCGATCAGCTTGGCGGCAAAGCCCTTGGCCAAGGCCAGACGCCCGCCCTGGCGCATGGAGCCAGAGGTGTCCAGCACGATGAGGTGCAGCCGGGGCACTGCCGCCACCAGGGGTTGGTGCCGCAGGTGCGCGCGCTGCAGTGGCCGTGGCCCTTTTGCCAGCAGCGTGCGCAGCCATGCAATAGCGCAGCCTTCGGCGTGCGCGACCGCTGACGCTAACCTGGGCCGAGGAACAGACTTGGTCAAAGGGTTTCGCCACCGCCAGCCGCTGGTCCCTGCGCGGGGACTGCCGCTGGGGTGGCTCAGGCTTTTTTTGAGGGCCAGGCTCCTGTGGACAGAACGCGGGTAGTAGCTGCCGGCTGAGGCGGCAGCGCACCCCAGTCGCCTTCTGCCACACGAGCCGAAGCGGAAGATGAAGCCTCGCCAGCCCCCTGCCGGGCCGAGCTGTCATTGGCGGGCGGCGCCATGTCCGGCGTTCGTGGTGATGCATTGGGTGAACTACTAGGCGCGGCGTTGGGCTGCGGACGATGTGCCGGGCCGGCCCCGGATGTGCGGCGGTGCGCCAACGCAAACTCGGCCACGGCATCGACATCGTGCGCGGTCACCTCATCACGCCCTTCCAAAGCCGCCAGCGCTCTTGCCGCACGCAGCATCACCAGATCGGCCCGCATGCCGTCCACACCTGCGGCCAGCGCATGCTTGGCTGCATGCTGCAGCACTGCATCGGACCAGCCCAGGCGCGGCAGGGCTGCGCGCGCCGCGGCCACCGTGGCAGATAGCTGGTTCAGTTCCGCTGCATGCTGCTCTGTCATCGCTGTCGGGTTCTCGTCAAATGCCAGCCGCGCGCGCAAAATAGCCTGGCGCTCTTGAGCGTCCAGCGGATTGCCCAGAGCGACCGACAGGCCAAAGCGGTCCAGCAACTGCGGCCGCAGCTCGCCTTCTTCGGGGTTCATGGTGCCCACCAGCACAAAGCGCGCGGCGTGCTGCTGTGAAATGCCATCGCGCTCCACAGTGTTCACACCGCTGGCGGCCACGTCCAGCAGCGCGTCCACCAGCGCGTCGGGCAGCAGGTTGACTTCATCGACGTACAACACACCTTGGTGCGCGCGCGCCACCAGCCCGGGGGCCAGTCGCAGTTGGCCGTCGCGCAGCACGTCTTCGACGTTCAGCGTGCCCACCAGTTGCTCCAGGCTGGCCGCCAGTGGCAGCGTCACAAACGGCGCTTGCGGCAGCATGGCGGCCAGGGCACGCGCCGCGGTGGACTTGGCGGTGCCGCGCGGGCCGCTGATCAACACACCACCAATGCCGGGGTCTATGGCCACCAGCAGCAGTGCGCGCTGCAGCGGCTGCTGGCCGACCAGTGCAGTGAAAGGAAATGCGGCGCGCGCCGCAGGTTCAACGGATGTCATGGCAAAGGTCCTTCTTCAGATTCTTCAAGCCGGTGTTCTAGTGCGAGCAGATGCTCTTCAATGCGTTCACGTTGGTCGCCCGGCTCTGCCCACAGGCCACGGCGCATGGCTTCTAACAGGCGCTCGCCCACACTGCGCAGTGCCCCGGGGTTGTGCTGCAGCAAAAACTCGCGTGTGGCATCGTCGTGCAAATAAGCGTCAGCGACCAGCGCGTATTGGTGGTCGTCCACCACGCCGGTCGTAGCATCAAACGCAAACAAAAAATCCACTGTAGCGGCAATCTCGAACGCACCCTTGTAGCCGTGGCGCTTGATGCCTTCCAGCCACTTGGGGTTGACGGCGCGCGACCGCACCACGCGCGCCACCTCTTCGCCCAGTGTGCGGATGCGCGGCGAGCCGGGCACGCTGAAGTCACCGTGGTAAAGCGTGGCATCGTTGCCGCTCAAGTGCTTGACCGCCACAGCCATGCCGCCTTGAAACTGGTAGTAGTCGTCGGAGTCCAGGATGTCGTGCTCTCGGTTGTCCTGGTTGTGCACGATGGTGTCAATGCCGCTCAGGCGCTGCTCAAAAACATCTGGCGCGGCCTTGCCATGTTCATCTTGCCCATAGGCAAAAGAGCCCGCGCGCAGGTAGGCCTTGGCCAAGTCGGCTCTATCGGTCCAGTTGCCGCTGTCGATCAGCTCTTGCAAGCCGGCACCGTAGCCGCCCGGGCGCGGGCCAAATACGCGCCAGGTGGCTTGACGTTGTGCGTCCTCCCCTGCCAAGCCTTGGGCACAGGACTCGGCAGCTTCGCGCTGCACTCGGGCACGAATAGGGTTGACGTCATCCGGCTCATCGTCCTCAGAGATCGCCGCCACCGCACGCACGGCTGTATCGAAAAGATCAATGAGATTGGGGAAAGCATCACGAAAAAAGCCGGAGACACGAAGCGTCACATCAATACGCGGACGGCTTTTGATACTCATGGGCATCACTTCAATGTCCACCACCCGGGTGCTGCCCGCAGCCCACTTGGGCCGCACGCCCAGCAGGGCAAAGGCCTGGGCCATGTCTTCACCGCCCGTGCGCATGGTGCTGGTGCCCCATACCGACAAACCCACGGCTTTGGGGAATGCGCCATGATCCTGCAAGTGGCGCTCAACAAGCCTGTCAGCCGCCTTGGCCCCCATGTTGTAGGCCGTGGGCGTGGGAACGGCGCGAGTGTCCACCGAGTAAAAGTTGCGCCCTGTCGGCAGCACGTCTGGCCGCCCGCGCGACGGTGCGCCGCTGGGACCGGGTGGCACCAATCGGCCCGAGAGACCACGCAGCAATTGCGTCATCTCGTTGGGGCCGCAGGCGTCCAGCCGGGGGGCCAGCGTGGCTTGCAGGCGTTCCAAGACCGGGGTGACCGCGGGCCACAAGTCACAGTCATCGATCAGGCCGTCCTGCACCAGTTGCGTGGCCAGCAGTTCCAGGCGCTCCCGCGTATGCCCGGCATGGCGCCACGGGTCAGTACTCAACCGTTGCAGCGCATCGGGCCGTGGGCCGCTCCATGGCCGCGACCAATCGGGGCTCAGGGCATCAAAACCATCGATGTCGTGCAGCCCCAGATCTTGCGCCAGCGCCACCAGCAGGCTGCCCTGCCCGACTCCCTTGCCACCGGGAAAACGTGCCAGTGCCACCAAGGTGTCGGTACGCTGGCGACCCTGCGGCGAGTGGCCCAAAATATGCAGCCCATCGCGGATTTGCGACTCCTTGATTTCGCACAGGTAGGCATCCAGCCGGCTCAACAAGGCCTCACGCCCGGCGTCGTCGGCGGGCTTTTCAAAGCCTAACTCGCGGTGCAAGTTGTTTTGCAGCACGCTGTCCAGAATGCTGGAACGCAGCAGTTTTGCGCGGCGCGGGTCCAGCGACAGGGCTTCGTAGTATTCGTCCATCTGCCGCTCTAGCGCCTGCAGCGGGCCGTAGGTTTCGGCGCGCGTCATGGCGGGCATCAGGTGGTCGATGATGACGGCTTGCGTGCGGCGCTTGGCCTGGCTACCCTCTCCCGGATCATTCACGATGAAGGGATACAGGTGCGGCAACGGACCCAAAATGGCGTCGGGCCAGCAGGCTGCGCCCAAGGCCACGCTTTTGCCGGGCAGCCACTCCAGGTTGCCGTGTTTGCCCACGTGAACCACGGCGTCGACCGCAAAGGCACGGCGCAGCCAGAAGTAGAACGCCAGGTAGTTGTGCGTCGGTACCAAATCGGCATCGTGGTAGCTGGCCACCAAATCCAGATCGCGGCCCCGCGCGGGCTGGTTGCCTACAAACACGTTGCCATAACGATGGCCGGAAACCATGAAGCGGCCAGCGCGCAGCATGGGGTCCTGCTCGGGCAGGCCCCACAGGGCGTTGATGGCGGCTTGACTCCCTGGAGGCAGCGCGTTGAAATCCAGCAGGTAGTCGGCCATCGCCAAACTTTGATTAGCGGGGCGATCATCGTTGGCGTCCAACTTGTTGGTTACGCCACGCACCAGTTCGGCCATTAGCGCGTCGCCGCCCTCAGGAATTGCGCCGGTGGTGTAGCCCGCATCACGCAATGCTTGCAGAATGACCACGGTGGACGCAGGAGTGTCCAGCCCCACGCCGTTGGCCAGACGCGAATCGTCATTGGGGTAGTTCGCCAATATAAGCGCCACACGCTTTTCTGCAAGGGGCTTGTCGCGTAACACGCACCAGCGGCGGGCCATCTCAGCCACAAAGGCAATGCGCTCTGGCTCGGGCTGGTAGCGCACCACGTCGGTCTCGGTGCGCTCGCAGCGCCAGGCCAGGCCCTTGAAACTGATGGCGCGGGTGAGGATGCGTCCATCCACCTCGGGCAGCACCACTTGCATCGCCAGGTCGCGCGGCGCCAAACCGTGGGGGTCAGCTTGCCACTGTTCTTGCGAGCAGCCGGCGGTGATGAGTTGCAGCACCGGGGCATCGCCTGCTATTTGTTTGGCCAACTGTGCTGCGGTTTGTGATGCCCAGTCTTGTAGTTCGTCACCACCATCAATGGAGGCTACGGCAAAGCTGGTGGCGTTCAAGACGACTGCGACGCTGTGTTTTGCTGCCACCGACTGCAGCAATGCAAAGCTGTCAGGGTTCTTGAGCGAATCAACCGCCACCGCCACCGCATTCACCCCTACCTGGGCCAACGCATTCAGCATGGCGTCAAACAGCGCGGTATTGCCGGACTCGTAGTGAGCGCGGTAAAAAACCAGCATGGCCACGGGAGCGCCTTGTATCCACTGGGCCGGATGAAGCTGCGGTTGGTACAACAGCGCAGGTGGCAACACTGCAGCCGGTGCCGGGCGCTCGCCCAAGCCAAAGGCTGTATGGCCCAGAAACTGGAAGAAGTTCTGCGCATTGCCGCGCCCGCCCTCGCGCAGGCAGCGCCACAAGTGGCGGCAATCGTCGTGCGGCGCGGTGCTGCGCATCAGAAGTTGCAGGTCTTCAAAGTTGTCACCTGAAAACATGAAGAGGCGCTGGCCGCGTGCTACAGCCTGTTGCACGGCCTGCTCCACCACATAGGCCCAGTCGCTGGGGCTGCCCAGATGGTCAATGACCACCACACGGGCGTGACGCAACACGTCGTCCACGTACATGTCCATGCTGGCGGGCTGACGCAGCCACATCAGGTTGGCCAGGCGCACGGTAGGGTAGCTGGCGTCCAAGCCGGTGGCCACATCGGCCAGCAATGACAGCGTGGTGTCCGCAGCGCTGAGCACGACGATGTCGCCGGGCGTTTGCGCCACGCGCACCACGCCCTGGCCGTCGCCTTCAACGTGGCCGCCAGGGCGGGTGGTGAGCAAATGCATGGCGTGGTTCGACTAGTAGGCTGAATCAGTGAAATCGCTGGCAAGCGGCTGTCCAGCGGCGTGCCAGGCAAGGCGCAAAGCGCAGACGGGCCCGCAGGCCCGGCGAGCATTTGCAACGCCGCATGGCGCGGCGAGGGGCAGACGAGTGACGGTGAATTTCATTGATTCAGCCTACTAAGTTCAGACCGGGTTTATGCAGACAATACGGTCGCCTGCAATTCACCTTGCAATTCCGCTTGCAGTTGCACGGCATCCAGATGATCGCCAATTAACACCAACTGCGTAACGCGCACTTCATCGGCGCGCCAGGCGCGGTCAAAGTAGCTGTCAAAGCGTTGACCCACGCCCTGCACCACCAAGCGCATGGGCAAGCCCGGCAGAGCCACAAAACCTTTGACGCGGTAAATCTCATGGCGCTGTACCAGGCCGGCCAGGGCACTGAGCAAACGCGCGCGGTCGGTCACATCCAAAGTCACGGAGACAGAGTCAAACGCATCGTGGTCGTGGTCTTCTTCCTCGTCGTGGTGGGTTTTGCGCTGGTCGATCACGTCTTCTACCGCGCGCTCCAGGCCCAGCAGCAAGGCGGGGTCGATCTTGCCGTGCTGGGCATGCACCAGCTTGACACCGGGCAGCGTCTCGGCGCGGATGGCAGCCTCCACACCAGCCAATGCAGCAGGGTCCATGCCGTCGGTCTTGTGAACGATGACCAGATCAGCCGTGGCCAACTGGTCTTCAAACAACTCGTGCAAGGGGGAGTCATGATCCAGGTTGTCATCGGCGCGGCGCTGGGCGTCCACCGCGACCGGGTCGTCGGCAAAATCACCAGCAGCCACGGCAGGCGCATCAACCACGGTGATGACAGAGTCCACCGTAAAAGCATTGCGCAGCGCGGGCCACTGGAAAGCCTGCACCAGCGGCTTGGGCAGGGCCAGGCCCGAGGTCTCGATGACCAGGTAGTCAATTTCGTCGCGGCGAGCGGCCAGCATTTCCATGACCGGGGCAAATTCTTCTTGCACGGTACAGCACAGGCAGCCGTTGGCCAGCTCGATCACCTGACCAACCGCCTCGCCATTGGGTTCACCGTTTTCATCGCAACCAATGCCGCAGCTGCGCAGCAGTTCTCCGTCAATTCCAAGTTCGCCAAACTCATTGACGATGACGGCTATGCGCCGACCGTTGGCGTTGGTTAGCAAGTGACGCAGCAGCGTGGTTTTGCCGCTGCCCAGAAAGCCAGTGACGATGGTGGCGGGGATTTTTCGGGTTTGCATCAATAAGTCCTATGGAATGATCCGAGGTTATGGAAAGGTAATTTCAGGGCACTTCTAGAAATTTAGATTTTCGGGATGAAGTGCAAGGCGGACGGAACGCAGCAACCGGAACGTACTTCGGTACGTGAGGATTGCGAGTACCGCCCAACGCCGCAATTCGCCCGAAAAATGAATTTATAGAAGTGCCCTCAGTCTTCAATGCCGCGCTGGGCTGGCACACCGGCTTTGAAATGGTGCTTGATCAAGGTCATCTCGGTCACCGTGTCAGCCAGCTCAATCATCTCGGCGGGCGCGCCACGGCCAGTAAGCACCACATGTACATGGGGCGGACGTTCGCGCAGGCAGGCCAACACCGGCTCCAGCGGAATCCAGCCGTAGCGCAGCGGGTACATGATTTCGTCCAGCACCACCATGAAGTGCTCACCCGCACGAACGGTGGCCTCTGCCTGTGCCCAGCCCAGCTGCGCCAGCTCGGCAGAATGATCAAGGTCGCGGCTCTTCCAGCTAAAGCCGTCACCCAGCCCAATGATAGGAACACCGAGCTGCTCAAACAGACGGTGCTCACCAAAGCGCGCGGTCGGCACCTTCATGAACTGGTAAACCTTGATCGCCTTACCTCTGCCGTGGGCACGCAGCGCGAGCCCAAAGGCCGCCGTGCTTTTGCCCTTGCCGGTGCCGGTGTGCACGATGATCAGGCCGCGGCGCTCGCCTTGGGGTTTGGGCGTGTCACGCAAAAGAGGTGGTGTTTCTATTTCCATAAATATCCTTGTCTCAAGCACTGTGCGGTAATGCCGCTTTTTCACGCTCGCTTGCGTTGGTCAGCGGCAGCGCGACCCACTGTCCCCGTACCCCGTGGATGGCGATACGGTGATCAAAGACCTCCGCCAACGCGCTATGCGTCGCCGCGTCTGACGTTGTGCCCTGGTGCGTGACTCGGCCCAGCGCCATCACCACCATGTGATCCGCATTTAATGCCATCGATATTTCATGCAGCACGCTGACCACCGTTTTTCCGCCTGCTACCAACGCGCGCACTGTCAAAAGCCAATCGGTCTGGTGCGGCGGGTCAAGGTTGGCGAGTGGCTCGTCCATCAACAACACCTGCGCCTCAACCGCCAGCGCCCGCGCGAGCAACACGCGCTGGCGCTCGCCACCCGAGAGTTGGCCCAAGGCGCGGCCACGCCAGTCCCAAGCCTGCGTGGTGCGCAGCGCCCATTCGACGGCAGCGTGGTCCTGCGCGCTGGGCGGCGCCAGCCAGGCCTGGTGCGGCAGGCGGCCCAGCATGGTCACGTCGTAAGCGGTGAGGTCGTCCGCCGAGTTTTCGTTCTGACCCAACCAGGACATCAGTTGCGCGCGCTTGCGACCGCGCAGGCTGCTTAACGGCTGGCCCAGCAAGGTCACCTCGCCGCTGTAGGGCAGCAAACCCGCGAGTACTTTGAGCAGGGTCGATTTGCCGGC
This sequence comes from Polaromonas sp., assembly GCA_046598365.1. Lineage (GTDB taxonomy): Bacteria > Pseudomonadota > Gammaproteobacteria > Burkholderiales > Burkholderiaceae_C > Polaromonas. Next base: position 33,173 of record JBKJIV010000110.1, read on the forward strand.
ACCGTTGGGGCCAACGATGCTGGTCCAGCGCGCTTGCGGCAATGTCAGTGAGATGCCGTGCAGCACCTCGACATTTCCAAGGCTGGCCCTGACAGCGCGGGCGTTGATCGCAACCGAATCGATAGCAATGGATGCGGTGATGCTCATAAGCCCTCCCCCCGCCCGCCCGGCCCCACGTTGCGGTGCATGAGCCACAGCAAATAGCCGCCGCCCAGTACAGCGGTGAGCACACCGACCGGCAACTCTTGCGGCGCAATCAGCCAGCGCGCCAAGGTGTCCGCCCCCATAAGCAACACAGCGCCCATCAGGCTGGCCAGCAAGATGGACCGCCCGTGGGTGGTCTTGACGACGGAGCGCACCAGATGCGGTGCAGCCAGGCCGACAAAAGCAATCAGGCCAGTTTGTGCCACCGCCGTGCCGGTGCACAGGGCCAACACCGCCACCAGCGCGGCACGCATTTGTGGCAAAGGCAGACCCAGGCTTTGTGCCGTGGCTTCCCCAAGCGCCAGCCCGTCAAGCACATGACTCATCATCCAGGCGGCCAATGCACTGGCGCCAAACACCGACGCCATGATGGCGCACGCCGTCCAGCCCACAAAACCGGTGCTGCCCAGCATGAAAGACTGCATGGCCTGCAGGATCTCGGGCGTGAGCAGCAAAATCAATGAACTCACGGCGCCCAGCACCACGCCAACAATCACGCCCGCCAACAGCAGGCGCAGCGTGTGCTGCACACCCTTGGCCAGTAGCAAGGTCAGCAACACGGCCAGTACCGCGCCCACAAAAGCAGCGCCGGTGATCCCGATGCGGGTCAGCCAGTGCGTCGCCAGTGGCGACACGCCGAACAGCGCCATCGCGGCGGCCACCCCCAGCGAAGCGCCTGAGGCACTGCCTAACAGATACGGATCAGCCAGCGGGTTGCGAAACAGCCCCTGCGCCACTGCACCAGCCAGCCCCAGCAGCGCGCCCGCCAGCCACGCACCAACCGTGCGCGGCAGGCGGATCTCCCAGACAATCAGCAGGGCCTGCGGGTCGCGTGCCATGTTGCGCACGCTCTCAAACCCCGTGCTGCCGACACTCACGCCCAACAACAGCAACGCAGCGCTGGCCAGCAGCAAGCCGACCGCCAGCCACAGGGCCTTTTGGTGCTGATCAGGAAAATTCAGACTCATGGCGCCTTGTCTTCCAGGCATTTCGCCATGATGCGGGCCGCCTCTGCCATGCGCGGGCCGGGGCGCACCACCACGTCGGACTCGTCAGAATTGAATGCGCAAATGCGCTTTTCGCGCACGGCCCTGATGCTGCCCCAACCGGGGTAAGTCGCCATGGCCTGCATGCTGCGGTTGCCGGCCATGATCACATCCGGATTCGCGCGCACGACAAACTCGGGATTGAGCAGGGGAAAGGGTCCCAGGGCTGCGGGCACCACGTTTTTGACGCCGAGCCGGGTCAATGTATCGCCGATGAAGGACGACTCGCCAGCTGCATACGGCCCGCGGCTGACTTCAAAGTACACCCGCGCGCGTTTGGCATGGGGCGAGAGCGACTGCGCCGCTGCTGACACGCTGATATCAATGACGCGCCACAGGCGATCCGCGCCCTGCGCGTCGGGAATCTCCAGCATCTGACCGATTTTCTTCAACACGCGGCGCACATCGGCATGGCTCCTGGGCTCCAGCGCCACCACCTTGATGCCCAGCGACTCCAGCCGCTGGCTGGCACGCGAGGACACCGACATCAACACCACGTCGGGTTTGAGCGCAACGATGCCCTCTATGTTCGGGTCCAGCCCGCCGCCCATGACCGGCAGCCGCCGCACGCTGGCCGGGTAGTTTGAGTAACGGTCTACCCCGACGATACGCTGGCACTGCTCCAGCGCGCAGACGCTTTCGGTCAGCGAAGGCAGCAGGCTGACGATGCGTTGCGGACTCTGGGCAAAAGTCACGGTCGTACCGCGGTCATCGGTGAGCTGCAGGGCCTGAACCGACGGCAACCACGCCAGACCGGACAGCAGCAAAAGCAGGACGCGTGTCATGGCGGCCCTTTCAGGGTCAGCGGCAAACCGGCGGCCATGAAGGTCACGCGCTCGCAAACCTGCGCCACCTCCTGGTTCAGCCGACCCAGGGCATCCACAAAATACCGGGTCTCGCGCCCCATGGGGATCACGCCCAAGCCGATCTCGTTGCCAACCAGCACCAGCGGCCCGGGAGCAGCTTGAATTGCTCCCAAAAGCATAGCTGCTTGCGCTTGTGGATAAAGGGCTGCAGGCTCTTTTGGCTTATGAATATCGGGATGGTTAGCAGGCATGAGCCAGTTGGTCAGCCACAGCGTCAGGCAATCGACCACGATCAGCGTCTGCGCCTCGCCCGCCCGCATGATGGCCTGCGCCAGTTCGCGCGGCTCTTCCACCGTCGTCATGCCGGGCACACGCTCGGCGCGGTCCCGCTGGTGGCGCGTGATGCGTTCACGCATTTCGTCGTCCCACGGCTGGGCGGTTGCGATCATCACCGCTTGGTGGTCCGGCGAGGCGTCCAGCCATTGCCGGGCGATGAGTTCAGCACGGCGCGACTTGCCACTGCGTTGGCCGCCGAGGATCAGCTCGCTGCGCGCGACTTCAAGCATGGGCTTTGCTCCACTGCATCACCAGACGGTGAATCTGCTCGACCCCGTCGGTCAGGGCGGCAGGGCCCGGCTGAAGAATCTCGGCCGACTTGATTTCGAACAACTGCCGGTTTTTCACGGCGTTGACGTCTTCCCAGCCCGCCCTGCCGACCACGTGGTC
>JBKJIV010000193.1:0-14917 GCA_046598365.1 Polaromonas sp.
GCCCAGCGCCGGTAATCTGACTCAATCTCGTCTGCCAGGCCGCTGATAAATGCAGCCGGCCCCATGCCGCCCACGATGCGCTTGATGTCCGCAATGCCGATGTAATCCACCACGATAGGTCCTTGTTAGCCGCGCCCCTGCGCTGCGATGGATCATTGTCTGAAAGCCGTGAGCTAATGAAAAGACAGCATGTTGTCCAAATTGCTACATAAATTAGGCAAATTGATGGCTACGTCTGGCGTTTTGGCTAAAATGGCGCAATGGACGATACCGACCGCCAACTGATTTCACTGCTGCGGGACAACGGCCGCGCCTCCGTCGCATCTCTGGCCAAAAGCTTGCGTGTCTCACGCGGCACCGTGCAAAACCGCCAAGCACGGCTGGAGGCGGACGGCACCATCGTCGGCTATACCGTCCGGCTCAAGCCGCTGGCTGAAAACCACCGCATCCGGGCCCTCATGACCGTGTCAGTCGAGGGCAACCGTATCGATCAGGTGATACGCGACCTGCGCGGTGACCCGGCAGTCAGCGCACTACACACCACCAACGGCAGATGGGACATCGTCGCTGAGCTCCAGGCCGACACGCTCGAGTCCTTCGACGCTGTGCTGGGGCGTGTGCGTTTGATCAATGGCATAGCCAACACCGAAACCAGCTTGCTGCTGTCAACCTACAAGCTCTAAACTTCAACGATGCAACTGGCGCCCGCCCAACTTCAAGAACACCTCAAGCGCGGGCTCAAAAGCCTGTACACCCTGCACGGCGACGAGCCCCTGCTGGTGCAGGAGTTTGCCGATGCGCTGCGCACCGCAGCACGCGCGCAGGGTTACACAGAGCGTACGGTGCACACGGTATCCGGTGCGCATTTCGACTGGAGTGAGGTGCTGGCCAGTGGCGGTTCCCTCAGCCTTTTCGCCGACAAACAAATCATCGAGATCCGCATCCCCAGCGGCAAGCCCGGCAAGGACGGCTCGGCCGCGTTGCAGCAGATTGCCGAGCGGGCGCAAGGCGACGACAGCACGTTGACACTGGTTTTGCTGCCTCGGCTGGACAGCATGACCACCAAGGGTGCATGGTTTGGAGCGCTGGAGAGTTTTGGCACCACGGTCAAATTCGACGCCATCGACCGCCGCAGCCTGCCGCAATGGATTGCGCAGCGCCTGCAAATGCAGGGTCAGCGTGTGGCGACTGGTGAGGAAGGCCAGCGCACCCTGCAGTTTTTTGCTGACCGGGTAGAGGGCAACCTGCTGGCGGCGCACCAGGAAATCCAGAAGTTGGGCCTGCTCTACCCCTTGCAGGAGGGTGGTGTTCTCAGTTTTGAACAGGTTGAACAGGCGGTGCTCAATGTCGCGCGTTATGACGTTTTCAAGCTGTCAGAAGCAGTGCTGGGTGGGCAGACATCGAGAGTCCAGCGAATGATTGACGGCCTGCAGTCCGAGGGCGAGTCCGAAGTGCTGGTGCATTGGGCGCTGGCGGAAGACATCCGCAGCATGAAAAGAGTGAAAGACGCCTTGCGGGCGGGACGCCCCATGCCGATGGCCCTGCGTGAAAACCGCGTGTGGGGCATCAAGGAAAAGCTGTTTGAGCGGGTGCTTCCGCAGATCGGTGACACCACACTTGCCAACCTGTTGCACGCAGCGCACAAGGTAGATGGCATTGTCAAAGGCCTGAAACAACCCGACTGGCCCACCGACGGTTGGCAGGCGCTGCAACGCTTGGCCGGCATGGTGTGCCGTGAGTGTTCGGCAAGGCCGTAGCCGCATGCAGCACACCGCATCGCTCTCCAAAAAGCTCATTCGCATCGGTGCCAGCCTGCTGGTGGTGGCCCTGATGTCCATCGGGCTGACACTCTGGGTGACCTGGCAGCTTGAGGGCGGAGCAGCGGCAGTGAACGAGGCAGGACGTATGCGCATGCAAACCTGGCGTCTGGTCAGCTCGGTGCAGGCGGGGGTAGAGCGGCCTCAGTTGCAAGGTCTGGTGGCCCGTTTTGATGAGAGCCTGACGCTGCTGCGCGAGGGCGATTCTTCAAGGCCGCTTTTTGTGCCATGGGACGAACAAGTGCGCCAGCGCTTCGCAGAGGTCGAGGCGCTCTGGCGCGTCCAGCGGCCGCTGTGGCTGGCAGAGCCCCCGCAACAGGCGCAGGTTCTCCTCAAGGCTGGTGGCGAATTCGTAGATGCCAGTGACCGCCTGGTGCTGGTGATCGAGCAGCATTTGTCCCGGCTGACAGCCATCCTGAACCTGTTCCAGCTTTTGATGATGGCGCTGGCGGTGGGCGGTGCGGTGGTCATGCTCTATACCGGGTATATGTATGTCATCAATCCCCTTGGGCAGCTTCGCCAGGGTCTGCGCAATCTGGAGTCGGGTGATTTCAAGACCCGCATCGAGGTCGATACCGCTGACGAATTCGGCCAGGTAGCCGCCGGTTTCAACCACATGGCCACTAATTTGCAGTCCCTTTATGAAGGGCTGGAAGGCAAGGTGGAAGTCAAGACGCGGCGCATTGAAGCGCAGCGTGCGAGGCTGGAGGCGCTGTACAAAGTCAGCGCGTTTCTGGCCCAGGCGGGCAGCATTGACGAATTGGCAAAGGGGTTTGCGCAGCGAGTACGCGCCGTGATGAAGGCCGACGCGGCCACCGTGAGGTGGTCCGATGATGCCAACCAGCGCTACCTGATGCTGGCGTCCGACTGCTTTCCGCAAGATCTGCTGGAAGAAGAGCGCAGTCTGCTGGCAGGCGCCTGTGCCTGTGGCAACTTGCGAGCAGATTCCCGCACCCGCGTCATCCCCATCCTCAGCCACGACGAAGCGCCAGTGCGTCATTGTGCCAAGGTCGGCTATGAAAGCGTGGTCAGTGTCCCGATCCGCTTGCAACATCGTTTGCTCGGGGAGTTCAACCTCTTTTTTCGAAGTACTGTCCTGCTGAACACAGACGAAACAGAGCTGCTGGATTCACTGGCCAGTCACCTGGCCAGCTCTCTGGAGGGCTTGCGCGCCGATGCTTTGGACCGGGAAGCGGCAGTCGCGGAAGAGCGTGCATTGCTGGCGCGTAATCTGCATGACTCGATTGCCCAGTCGCTGGCATTTCTCAAAATCCAGGTGCAGCTCCTGCGCACGGCTGTGCAAAAGGGGCAGGCCCCGCAAATAGACGGCGCGCTGGATGAGCTGGACGTCGGACTGCGCGAAAGCATTGGGGATGTCCGCGAGCTGCTGGTGCATTTCCGCACGCGTACCAACACAGATGACATCGAGCAGGCTCTGCAGGAAACCCTGCAGAAATTCCAGAGCCAGGCGGGCCTGCCCGCGCGCATGCAGGTGCACGGACATGGGCTGCCGCTGCCTTCCGATGTCCAGGTTCAGGTGCTGCATGTGCTGCAGGAGGCGCTGTCCAATGTGCGAAAACATGCCGGGGCCACGCAGGTCGATCTGGAGGTAGCCAAAGGCGAGCACTGGCGATTTACGGTGCGGGACAACGGCGCGGGTTTCGACACTGAGCGCTACCCTGGCGAGTCGCATGTCGGGCTGAACATCATGCGCGAGCGCGCCGGGCGCATAGGTGCTGTGTTGAACATTGTCTCGGTGGCTGGTGAGGGGACCGCTGTCACGCTGACGCTGCCGCCACATCCGGAAGTAGGGGGTGGTCCGTCAGCGAAGACATCCGTGCCGGCTGAGCTTCAAGAACAGGCGTCGGGCGCGTGATGCAAAGCACCGTCACAAAGACTGTTCAGTTGCTGGTGGTTGACGATCACAACCTGTTTCGGCGCGGGCTTGTTGCGCTTCTTTCGCAGGACAACCGATTCGAAGTGGCTGGCGAGGCCGGCGATATCGGTGAGGCGCTGCGCTGCCTGGAGCGCAGCCAGCCCGATTTGATCCTGCTGGACAACCACTTGCCAGGCGTGCTGGGCGTGGACGGCATCGCGGCACTGAAAGAAGCGGCGCCGGACACGCGGATACTGATGCTGACAGTCAGCGAAAACGAGGCTGATCTGGCTGCGGCCTTGCAGGCCGGTGCCGACGGCTACCTGCTCAAGACCGTGGAGCTGGACCGGCTGTCGGAGTCCATCATCAAGGTTCTGGACGGGGAGTCTGTCGTCAGCCCGGAAATGATGACCAAGCTGGTGACTGCTTTCAGATCCAAGCCACCGTTGCCTGCGCCCGGCGAAGTGGCTGAGGATCTTGCAATTGCTGACGTCGAGGTGCTGCCATCAGCTCCGCGGCAAGATGCGGGCCTTGCCTCGTTGTCAGCCCGTGAGCGCGAAGTCCTCGCGCTGATTGCGCAGGGCGCCAGCAACAAGGTGATTGCGCGGCAACTCGATATTGAGCAGACCACAGTGAAAGTTCACGTGCAGCATATTCTGCGCAAATTGCAGCTTAGCTCAAGGGTACAAGCCGCTGTATACGCAGCCGGTCGGGACCTGGTTTGATGCAGATCAACAAGCCTTCAGATTGAGCCCGGTCTAGTTCTTCAGAACGATGGCGACTTCGGTCGCCATCGCCTTTTCTGCTTCATCTCGACGTTCCAAAGGAGGATGTTCAAGAGTCCGGTAAAGGCCGACAGTCATGCCATGTGTCTGGAGAAACTGCATGGCCTCTGAACTGGGCAACTCAAAAAAAGCATGGTCGGTGCTGATTGTCAGCACCCTGGCTTTCACCGTGTGCTTCATGGTCTGGATGATGTTTGGCGTCATCGGCATCCCGATCAAGAAGATGCTTAACCTGAGCTCCACCGAATTCGGCTTGCTGGCCGCAACTCCGGTGCTCACAGGGTCGTTGATCCGTGTCCCGCTGGGCATCTGGACTGACCGTTATGGCGGGCGCATCGTCATGGCTATTCTGATGGCCGCCACCATCCCTGCAATTTGGCTCATGGCCTACGCCACGGTGTACTGGCACTTTCTGGTCATCGGCTTGTTTGTCGGTCTGGCTGGTGGATCGTTCTCTGTCGGTACTCCGTATGTGGCACGCTGGTTCCCGAAAAACCGGCAGGGCATGGCCATGGGTGTGTACGGCGCTGGCAATTCGGGCGCCGCCGTCAACAAGTTTGTGGCGCCTGTGTTGCTGGTGGCCTTTGGCTGGGCCATGGTGCCGCAGGTGTACGCGGCCATCATGCTGGCGGCGCTGGTGCTGTTCTGGCTGTTCAGCCACAGCGACCCGTCGCACCTGGTGCCGAGCCACGTCAAGTTCAGTGACCAGCTCAAGCTGCTCAAGGACCCGAAGGTCATCAAGTACTGTCAGTATTACAGCATTGTGTTCGGCGGCTATGTGGCCTTGTCGCTGTGGATGGTGCAGTACTACGTGGGCGAGTTCGGTCTGGACATTCGTGTGGCCGCGCTGCTGGCCGCCTGCTTCTCGCTGCCGGGCGGCGTTCTGCGCGCTTTTGGCGGTGTGTTGTCCGACAAATACGGCGCGCACAGTGTCACCTGGTGGGTGATGTGGGTGAGCTGGATTTGCCTCTTTCTGCTGTCGTACCCGCAGACTGACTTCACCATCTTCACGGTCAATGGCCCGGCCACCTTTCACATCGGCTTGAATGTTTACACCTTCACAGCGCTGATGTTTTTGCTGGGCATTGCATGGGCCTTCGGCAAGGCCAGCGTTTTCAAATACATCAGTGACGACTACGGCGCCAACATCGGTGCGGTCAGCGGCATTGTGGGCTTGGCCGGCGGGCTGGGCGGCTTCGTTCTGCCCATCATCTTTGGCGTGCTGATGGATGTGACCGGCGTTCGTTCCAGCGCCTTCATGTTCATGTACGGCGTTGTCTGGGTTTCGCTGATCTGGATGTACTGGACCGAGGTGCGCCGCACTGAAGTCATGGGCAAGAACGCCGCAGGCGCGATGGCTTGATACCGATTTTTCTCACTCAAACACCATGAATACAAAAACCAATTCCAGCATCGATATCGCAGACTGGCAACCAGAGGACGAAAAGTTCTGGGAAAGCACCGGCAAGCGCATTGCCTACCGCAATCTCTGGATCTCCGTGCCCAGTCTTCTGTGTGGTTTTGCCGTCTGGGGCATGTGGGGCATCATCACCGTGCAGATGCTCAATCTGGGCTTTCCGTTTACCCAGGCAGAGCTGTTTACCTTGACCGCGATTGCCGGTCTGGCCGGCGCCACCATGCGCATTCCGGCGTCCTTCCTGATTCACCTCGCGGGTGGGCGCAACACCATTTTTCTGACGACCTCCATGCTATTGGCCCCGGCCATCGGCACCGGCATCGTGTTGCAGCACCCCGAGTGGCCGCTGTGGACCTTCCAGCTCATGGCCTTGTGGTGTGGGGTCGGTGGCGGGAACTTCGCCAGCTCCATGTCCAACATCAGCACCTTCTTTCCCAAGCGGCTGCAGGGAACGGCGCTGGGACTCAATGCGGGCCTGGGCAACTTTGGCGTGACCACCATGCAGATCGTCATACCGCTGGTGATGACCCTGAGTCTGTTTGGCGGCTTCGCAGGTGAATCGACCACGCTGGTCAAAGACAGTGGCTGGATCTTCGGCAAGATTGCTGCGGGCACGCCCACCTGGATACAGAACGCCGGATTTGCCTGGCTGCTGTCGCTGGTGCCGCTGTCCGTCATCTGCTTTTTCGGCATGAACAACCTGAAGACGGTTTCGCCCGACATAGGCGGAACCATCCCGGCGTTTTTCAAGATCATCTGGCTCTACACACTGTCGTTTGTGCCAGCAGGCATAGGCCTGTACCTCTACCTGCCCAAGCCTACGGGACTGGGTCTGCTCAACATGTGGATCGCCATGCCCTTGATTGTGGCCAGTACCTTGCTGGTGCTCAAGCTCACTGCCTTCGGCACGATGAAAGAGGGCATCACCAAGCAGTTCGCGATTTTTCGCAACAAACACACCTGGTCACTGACCTTGCTGTACATCGTGACTTTCGGCTCCTTCATCGGTTTCTCCATGGCGCTGCCGCTGGCCATTACCGTGATTTTTGGCATCAGCCACGTGCCTGACGCAGCAGGCGTGATGCAGCACGTACTGAAAAATCCTAATGCTCCTTCGGCCCTGACCTTCGCCTGGATAGGCCCGTTTGTAGGCGCGTTGATCCGCCCTGTGGGCGGCTGGGTGTCCGACAAGGTGGGCGGCTCTATCGTCACGCAGATCATTTCTGCTGTCATGGTGGTGGCCTCTGCTGGCGTGGGCTACGTCATGCTGCTGGCCTACAAATCAGCCACGCCCGAAGAATATTTCCTGCTCTTCATGGTCCTGTTTGTCGTGCTGTTTGCAGCGAGCGGCATTGGCAACGGCTCGACGTTTCGCACCATCGGCGTCATCTTTGATCGCCAGCAGGCTGGCCCGGTGCTGGGCTGGACCTCAGCCATCGCAGCTTATGGCGCGTTCATTGCCCCAGTGGTGATTGGCGCCCAGATCAAGGCCGGCACACCTGAAAACGCGATGTACGGCTTTGCCATCTTCTATGCCCTTTGTCTGGTGCTGAACTGGTGGTTCTACCTGCGCGCTGGCGCAGAGATCAAGAACCCCTGAACGATATGACCCACCCACGAACAGATGCCTGAACCACGGAGCCAATCATCATGAGCCATTTTCTTGATCGCCTAAACCATTTTTCAAACCCGCGCGAATCGTTTTCAGGGGGGCATGGCGTCACCACCGCCGAAGACCGCACCTGGGAAGACGCCTACCGGAATCGCTGGGCCCACGACAAGGTGGTGCGCAGTACCCACGGTGTCAACTGCACGGGCTCGTGCTCCTGGAAGATTTATGTCAAGGGCGGCATCGTGACCTGGGAGACCCAGCAAACCGACTACCCGCGCACGCGCTGGGACATGCCCAACCACGAGCCGCGCGGTTGTTCGCGCGGCGCCAGCTACAGCTGGTATCTGTACAGCGCCAATCGCGTGAAATATCCGCTGATTCGTGCACGCCTGCTCAAGCACTGGCGTACGGCACGCCTGACTCTCCCGCCGGTCGAAGCGTGGGCATCCGTGGTGCAGGACGATGCCAAACGGCGCGACTACCAAAGCGTGCGCGGACTGGGCGGCTTTGTGCGCTCCAGCTGGGACGAGGTCAACGAACTCATCGCCGCGTCCAATATTTACACGATCAAAAAGCATGGCGCTGATCGCATCATCGGTTTCTCGCCGATTCCCGCGATGTCCATGGTCAGTTACGCGGCCGGGTCGCGCTACCTGTCGCTGATTGGCGGCGTGTGCATGAGTTTTTACGACTGGTATTGCGACTTGCCTCCGTCGAGTCCGCAAATTTGGGGGGAGCAGACCGACGTGCCCGAGTCGGCCGACTGGTACAACTCCGGCTTCATCATTGCGTGGGGCTCCAACGTGCCGCAGACGCGCACCCCGGATGCGCACTTCTTCACCGAGGTTCGCTACAAGGGCACCAAAACGGTTGCGATCACGCCGGACTATTCTGAAGTCGCCAAGCTGTCTGATCTGTGGCTGCACCCCAAGCAGGGCACGGATGCGGCTGTCGCCATGGCGATGGGCCATGTGATTTTGAAAGACTTCTATTTCGGCGGTAACGGCAAGCCGCGCTCGACCTACTTCGACGAGTACGCCCGTCGCTACACCGACATGCCCATGTTGGTGATGCTCAAGGAGCACCAGATGGAAAACGGCGAGACCGTTTTGGTGCCGGACCGTTACGTGCGGGCCTCCGACTTCAACGGCAAGCTGGGTCAGGCGAACAACCCCGAGTGGAAAACCGTGGCTTTTGATGCGCAGGGCAAAGTCGTGTTGCCCAACGGCGCCATTGGTTTTCGTTGGGGGCCGGACGGCCGTGCCGACGCTGGGCAGTGGAACCTCGAGGCCAAAGAAGCGCGACGGGGCGACGAGGTCAGGCTCAAGCTGTCGGTCATGGAGGGTGATGCACCCAGTCACGACAGCGCGAAGGTGGGCTTTCCGTATTTCGGGGGTATCGCCCACGAGCACTTTCCCAACAATGAGCAAGGCGATGTGCTGGTGCGCACGGTTCCCGTACAGCGCATCTCACTGGGAAAGGCGGGTGAAGAGCGTTCTGCCCTGGTGGCCACCGTGTTTGACCTGCAGGTTGCGCAGTACGGCATTTCGCGCGGCTTGCCCGGTGAGCTCGCGGCCGCTGATTTTGACGACAACACCCCGTATACGCCGGCCTGGCAGGAGCAGATCACCGGCGTGCCACGTGCCCAGGTGATTACTGTGGCACGACAGTTTGCTGACAACGCCGAGAAAACCGAGGGGCGTTCGATGATCATCATCGGCGCCGGCATGAACCATTGGTACCACAGCGACATGAACTACCGCAGTGTCATCAACATGCTGATGATGTGCGGCTGCATCGGCAAGAGTGGTGGCGGCTGGGCGCACTATGTGGGCCAGGAAAAGCTGCGTCCGCAGACCGGATGGACACCACTGGCCTTTGCGCTCGACTGGATCCGACCACCCCGGCAGATGAACTCGACCAGCTTCTTTTATGCGCACACCGACCAGTGGCGCTACGAGAAACTGGGTGTCGACGAGGTGTTGTCACCGCTCGCAGACAAGAAGCTTTACGGCGGCAGCATGATCGACTACAACGTGCGTGCCGAGCGTATGGGCTGGTTGCCGAGTGCGCCACAGTTGCAGACCAACCCCATGCAAGTCGTCAAGGACGCGCAGACGGCGGGACTCGATGCGAAAGACTATGTTGTCAAGTCACTCAAGGACGGCTCGCTGAAGATGAGCTGCGAGGACCCGGATCATCCGGACAACTGGCCGCGCAACATGTTTGTCTGGCGCTCCAACATCATTGGCTCTTCCGGTAAGGGGCATGAGTATTTCCTCAAACACCTGCTGGGCACGGACAACGGTGTCCAGGGCAAGGACCTGGGGGCTGAAGAAGGAAAACCTGAAGAAGTGGTCTGGCACGGCAAGGCACCCGAAGGCAAACTCGACTTGCTGGTCACGCTCGATTTCCGCATGAGCACGACCTGTCTCTACTCTGACATCGTGTTGCCGACTGCCACCTGGTACGAAAAGAACGACCTCAATACGAGTGACATGCATCCCTTCATCCATCCGCTGTCCACTGCCGTGGACCCGGTGTGGGAATCAAAAAGCGATTGGGAAATCTACAAAGGTTTTGCGAAGAAATTCAGCGAGTTGTGTGACCGTCATCTCGGGGTTGAGAAGGAAATGGTTCTCACGCCACTCATGCATGACTCTCCGGGCGAGCTGGCGCAGCCGTTTGAGGTCAAGGACTGGAAGCGCGGTGAGTGCGACCTGATCCCCGGCAAGACCGCCCCGCAAATGCAGGTGGTCGAGCGTGATTACCCCAACGTGTACAAACGTTTCACGGCCGTCGGCCCTCTGCTGAACAAGGTGGGCAACGGCGGCAAGGGCATCGCCTGGAACACCGAAACAGAAGTGCGCCAGCTGGGTCAGTTGAACGGACTGGTGACCGAACCCGGTGTGACACAGGGCATGCCGCGCATCGACAGCGACATTGACGCCTGCGAAATGGTGTTGCAGCTGGCGCCTGAAACAAATGGCCATGTAGCGGTCAAAGCCTGGGCAGCGCTTGGCAAACAGACGGGGCGTGAGCACACCCATCTGGCGATTCACCGCGAAGACGAAAAAATCCGCTTTCGGGACATTCAGGCGCAACCTCGCAAGATCATCAGTTCGCCGACCTGGAGCGGTATCGAATCCGAAACAGTGTCTTACAACGCCGGCTACACCAATGTGCATGAGCTGATCCCCTGGCGCACCCTGACCGGTCGCCAGCAGTTCTATCAGGACCATCCGTGGATGCTGGCTTTTGGTGAAGGCCTGGCCAGTTACCGGCCGCCGGTGAATCTGAAGGCGACGGCCGGTGTGCACGGTATCCGTTCCAACGGCAATACCGAGATCCTGCTGAACTTCATCACACCGCACCAGAAGTGGGGCATTCACTCGACCTACACCGACAACCTGCTGATGCTCACGCTAAGCCGGGGCGGGCCGATCATCTGGATCAGTGAAGACGACGCCAAGCTTATTGGTGTGCAGGACAACGACTGGATCGAGGCCTACAACGTCAATGGCGCGATTGCTGCGCGCGCAGTCGTCAGCCAGCGCGTCAAGCCCGGCATGGTGATGATGTACCACGCGCAAGAAAAGATCGTCAACACGCCAGGCTCGGAGATCACCGGCCAGCGCGGCGGCATTCACAACTCGGTGACGCGGATTGTGCTCAAGCCGACCCACATGATTGGTGGTTATGCGCAGCTGTCTTACGGCTTCAACTACTACGGAACCATAGGCACCAACCGCGACGAGTTTGTGGTGGTGCGCAAGATGGACAAGGTGGACTGGCTCGACACCCCGCGTAATGACGAGCGCGCAGAAGCGGTGCAGCAAATGGGAGAAGCAGCATGAAGATACGCGCACAAATCGGCATGGTGCTGAATCTGGACAAGTGCATTGGTTGCCACACCTGCTCGGTGACCTGCAAAAACGTCTGGACCAGCCGGCCGGGCCTGGAGTACGCCTGGTTCAACAACGTGGAAACCAAGCCCGGCATTGGCTACCCCAAGGAGTGGGAGAACCAGGACAAGTGGCACGGCGGGTGGGTGCGCAAGGCCGATGGCTCGATAGAGCCGCGTCAGGGTGGGAAGTGGAAGTTGCTGATGCGACTCTTTTCCAACCCGAACATGCCGCAGATTGACGATTACTACGAACCCTTCACTTTCGACTACGACCATCTGCAGTCGGCGCCGGAGATGAAGGCCACCCCGACCGCAAGGCCGCGCAGCCTGATCACCGGCAAGCGCATGGAAAAAATCGAATGGGGTCCGAACTGGGAAGAGATTCTGGGCGGAGAATTTTCCAAGCGCAGCAAGGACGCCAATCTGGCGAATTTCGATCAGGTGCAAAAAGACATGGTGGGTCAGTTTGAAAACACCTTCATGATGTATTTGCCGCGCCTGTGCGAGCACTGCCTCAATCCTGCGTGTGTGGCTTCATGCCCTTCGGGCTCTATCTACAAGCGCGAGGAAGACGGCATTGTGCTGATTGACCAGGACAAATGCCGGGGCTGGCGCATGTGTGTCTCGGGTTGTCCGTACAAGAAAATTTATTACAACTGGAAAAGTGGCAAGGCGGAGAAGTGCACCTTTTGTTATCCGCGCATTGAAGCCGGTCAGCCGACGGTGTGCAGCGAAACCTGTGTCGGTCGCATCCGTTACCTCGGTGTGGTTTTGTACGACGCCGACCGCATTCAGGAGGCTGCTAGCGTCGAAGACGACAAGGACCTCTACCAGGCGCAGCTCGACATCTTCCTGAACCCGCACGATCCGAAGGTGATTGAACAGGCACGCAAGGACGGTATTCCCGAGGCTTGGCTTGAAGGCGCGCGTCGCAGTCCGGTCTACAAGATGGCGGTGGAATGGAAGGTGGCTTTGCCGTTGCATCCAGAGTACCGTACCCTGCCCATGGTCTGGTATGTGCCGCCACTGTCGCCCATCACTTCTGCAGCCAATGCCGGGCACATCGGTATCAACGGTGAGTTACCAGATATCGCGCAGATGCGTATTCCTGTGCAATACCTGGCCAATCTGCTGACTGCGGGTGATACCGCACCGGTCATCCGGTCGCTACAGCGCATGCTGGCCATGCGCTCCTATCAGCGCAGCAAACATGTGGACCAGGTGCAAAACCTGGCGGTGCTGGAGCAGGCGGGTCTGACTGTGGCGGAGGTGGAGGACATGTACCACATCATGGCCATTGCGAACTACGAAGACCGGTTTGTGATACCCAGCAGCCACCGTGAGTACGCTGAAAACACCTTCGACATGCGCGGCGGTTGCGGCTTTACGTTTGGCAACGGTTGCTCTGACGGCGAAAGCGACGTCAGCCTGTTCGGCGGCAACAAGAAACGCACCATTCCCATCAAGGTAGAGGTCTGAACTATGGCACTTTTTAACAACCCCCCGTTGGCCACGAAGAGCCTGCGCGTTCTTGGCAGGCTGCTCGGCTACCCCGATACCGAGTTGCTTGGCAACTTGCGCGAGCTGGGTGAGGCGCTGCATGAAGAGCGGGCCTTGGGCGCCCAGCGTCTGGCCGAGCTGGACGCCATGATGGCCGCGCTTGCCGGTGCCCAGCCATTGGAGGCTGAGGCTGCGTATGTCGAATTGTTCGACCGTGGTCGCGCAACCTCGCTGCACCTGTTTGAGCATGTGCACGGTGACTCGCGCGACCGGGGCCCGGCCATGATTGATCTGGCGCAGACCTACGAAAAAGCCGGCATGTATCTCGCCGAGGGCGAGATGCCGGACTTTTTGCCCGTGGTGCTTGAGTTCACCTCAACCCAGCCAGCGCGCGAGGCACGTGAGTTTCTGGCCGAGATGGCGCATATCTTCAACGCCATTTTTACAGCGCTTCAACAGCGGGGCAGTGCCTACGCCTGCGTGCTCGGTGCACTGCTGGAGCTGGCCGGGGAAAAAGCCCAGCCGGTGGAAATTGCTGCCGAAGAGTCCATCGACGCGGTGTGGCAGGAGCCTGTGGTCTTTGACGGCTGCTCGTCCAAAGGCCAAGCCAGGCCTGATCAGCCGAAACCGATTCACATCGTGCCCAAGGCATTAAGAGTACGTCCCACCCAAGGAGCACAAACATGAGCCCCGGTCTTCACGGTTTTCTTTTTGGTGTCTACCCCTACATCTGCCTGACGGTGTTTCTGCTCGGAAGCCTGATCCGTTTCGATCGCGACCAGTACACCTGGAAAAGCGATTCATCGCAGTTGCTGCGCACCGGCCTGCTGCGATGGGGCAGTAATTTGTTTCACGTAGGGATTCTGTTTCTCTTCTTTGGCCACCTGGTCGGGCTGCTGATGCCTCACGCGGTTTACGGCATGTTGATGGACGCCGCCATGAAGCAGCGACTGGCTATTTATGCGGGCGGTATTGCCGGGCTCATTTGCTTCATAGGCCTGTCGATGCTGATTTATCGCCGCATGTTTGACCCACGCATCCGCTACACCAGCCACAAGACCGATCTTGCGATTCTGCTAATCCTGTGGGTGCAGTTGGTGGTCGGCCTGATCACCCTGCCGTATTCGTGGGGACACGCCGACGGCAGTGTCATGCTGATCCTGGCTGACTGGGCGCAGCGTATTGTCACGCTGCGTGAGGTCGACTCTGCGGCGCTGGCAGTTCTGCCCTGGCCTTACCTGTTTCACATCGTGTTCGGCATGACCATCTTTCTGCTGTTCCCGTTCAGCCGTCTGGTGCATGTGTGGAGCGGTTTTGCATCCGTCTTGTATGTGCTGCGACCCTATCAGGTGGTGCGTAGCCGCCGTATGGGCGCGTCCACAGCCAAATCGTCTGGCGAGCGTTAAACAAAACAGGAGCGAGTACCCCATGAACACCCTGACTTCGCCATCGTCGGCCACCACCCAGGGCTGCGGCAGCGGTAGCTGCCAATGCGCTGCTGCAGCCGCTCAGCCCGCTGTGGCTACAGCCTTTGTCAACGGCATCGCCCTGCATGAGCCAGGCCAGCAACCGGACAGCGCGACGCTGCGTGAACTGGCTTACACCGAGCTGCTGCGCCAGCAGGCAGTACGGCAGGGACTGTTGCCGCGCCACCCCGGTTTGACCACACCTGAACTGAATGAAGCTGACCGAACGGTGATCGAGGCCATGGTGGACCAGCAGGTAGTCACGCCTCAACCTACCCAGGACGAAGGCCAGCGTTATTACGAAGCCCACAAACCACAATTTGTCGTGGGACAAGCGCTGCGTGTCAGGCACATCCTGTTTGCAGTCACACCCGGCGTCAATGTCCAGGCGCTCACCGTACATGCTGAACGGGCGCTGCTGGAGCTGTCGCACAAGGGCGTTGCGCCGGGACGTTTTGCGCAATTGGCTGCCGAGTTGTCCAACTGCCCGAGCAGCGCACAGGGTGGCGACCTGGGCTGGATCACGCCGGACGACTG
>JBKJIV010000206.1:0-6229 GCA_046598365.1 Polaromonas sp.
GTCATCGACATCGGCAAAGGTGAGCAGTTTGATCCGGCGTTTTTAAAGATCAGCCCCAACAACCGCATCCCCGCCATCGTTGACCCCGACGGCCCCGGTGGCCAACCCATCAGCGTGTTCGAGTCCGGCGCCATCCTGATCTACCTGGCCGAAAAGACCGGCAAGTTCTTGCCCACAGACCCCCGCACCCGTGTGGCCGCGCTGGAGTGGCTGATGTTCCAAATGGGCGGCTTTGGCCCCATGCCCGGCCAGGCACACCACTTTTTGGGCCTGACCAACGAAGCTGACAAACGCTACGGCGCAGAACGCTACCTCGCCGAGACCCGCCGCCTTTACGGCGTGATGGACCGCCGCCTGGCGGGCAATGCATTTTTTGCGGGCGAAGAAATTTCAATCGCCGACTTCGCCATCATCGGTTGGGCCTGGCGGCATGAGAAGCACAAGGTGGACCTGGCGGATTTTCCGAATGTGCAGAGGTGGTATGGGGTGATGATGGCGCGGGCGGCGGTGGCGCGGGGGTTTGGAGTGGCGTTGAAGCGTGGGGCGTAACGAGCCGCCGAGTGTGCTGCAGTCAGCCTCATTGGAAAAAGAGGCTTTAGCCCCTCGATGTGAGCCAAAACCTTGCCTGATTCAAGGTATGCGCATAATATGCGCATATGACTCGCGAAAGAGGTTTCACCATGCATTCATCAGGTTCAACTGCACGCAAACGGCCTGTCAATCTGACCTTGAGTGAAGGCCTGGTGGCGCAGGCCAAAACCTACACCGACAACCTCTCGGCCACCGTGGAATCGCTGTTGGCGGACTTTGTCGCCAGCCAGCAGCAAGCCCGGTTGACGCGCCAGCAAACCGCCGACGCCTGCGTTGCCGACTGGAACGCAGTGCACGCCGCGGTGGGCTCGTTTGCCGACGAGCATTCGACTTTGTGATGGCACAGTTTGATGTGCATCGCAACAAAGGGCCGCTCAGGGAGTCCATTCCTTTTGTGGTGCTGGTTCAATCGTCGCAGTTTGACCGCTACCGCAGGCGCATGGTGGTGCCGCTGGTGCGGCGCAGCGCTTTGCCTACCAGCACGCCTACGGTTGGCTCACGCATGAACCCTGCATTCACACTGCAGGGGGTAGACGTGGTGCTGCACCCGCTCGACATGGTATCTGTCGCCGTGGATCAGCTAGGTGAACACATAGGCTCGCTGGCCGAACACGGCCAAACCATCGCAGATGCGCTTGACGAACTGCTTACCCGCTCATGGGGTTGATTCGCCGCCGACTTCGCCATCATCGGCAGGGCCTGGCGGCATGAGAAACACAAGGTGGATTTGGCGGATTTTCCGCATGTGCAGAGGTGGTATGGGGTGATGATGGCGCGGGATGGGGCGGGGCGGGGGTTTGGGGTGGCGCTAAAACGGTAGGTAGAACAATGGAGTCGCGAAGCGACGGCGCTGCTATACAGTCTCCCCATGAACAGCGACCTTCAATCTCTCACTCAAGCCCTACGTGATTTTGCCAAAGAGCGGGATTGGGAGCAATTTCACTCACCCAAGAATCTCGCCTCAGCACTGACGGTAGAAGCATCGGAACTTCTAGAGCATTTCCAGTGGCTGACAGAAGATCAAAGTCGCAATCTTCCAACCGAAAAGAAAGCGACAGTCGCTGCAGAGGCGGCCGACGTGTTGCTGTATCTGCTACAGCTTTGCGACAAACTTCAGATTGATCTGATGGAAGCGGCTAGGACCAAATTAGTTTTGAACGCCGAAAAGTATCCGGTCGAACGCGCACTCGGTTCCAGCAAAAAGTACACGGAGATATGAGTTGCGGCCTGGGTGACCCGGCGGCACTTGTAAAAAGAAAAATGGTGCAACTCAAGTGATCGTCTATCAGGCAACCAAGTCAAAATTTCTTGAGCAAGTGCACAGCACCGCCATCGAGGTTGCTGTCAGCGACGCCTTTTTTCAGAAACTTGGACACAAGGTCGGGCCCTCAGAGATCAACTCCTGGCGCTCTTCTCTCGTTTGCATGGCACGTGTTCTGAACGACGAAGGAATTCCAGCCGACGCAGGCGTAGCGATTGAGTACAACATTCCGCAAAGCGGAAAACGTGTTGACTTCATTCTGACGGGATTGGGTGAAGACAAGTCGCCTCAGGTCATCATCGTTGAGTTAAAACAATGGGAGACCGCCAAGCTGACAAAAATGGATGGTGTTGTTTCGACTTACACGGGTGGCGCGCATCGGGAAGTCAGTCACCCCTCGTACCAGGCTTGGTCATACGCAGCCTTGTTGGATGGATTCAACGAGGCCATCCATGAGGGTGGTGTGACTCTGCAGCCTTGCGCCTATTTGCACAACTACCTGCCTGATGGCGTGATCGCGCACGACTTTTACGCTGCCTACATCGAGCGAGCGCCGGTTTTCCTAAAGGGTGACGGTGAGCGGGACAAGCTGCGAGCGTTCATCAAAAAACACGTGAAACACGGCGACAGCATTGAGCTGCTCTACAAGATTGAGAACGGACGGATTCGTCCATCCAAGATGTTGGCCGATAGTCTGGTCAAGATGCTCAAGGGGCAAGAAGAGTTTGTGCTGATTGACGATCAGAAAGTGGTCTACGAAAGTGCACTCGCTGTGGCGCGACACGCGAAGCCGCAGAAGAAACAGGTAATGATCATTGAGGGTGGTCCAGGGACCGGAAAGTCGGTAGTGGCCATCAACCTGCTGACTGCCTTGACGAAGATTGGTCAGAACTGCAGATATGTTTCCAAAAATGCTGCTCCTCGCGCTGTGTACGAGAGCAAGTTGGTGAAGCACTTCAAAAAATCCGTCATTTCCAATTTTTTCTCCGGTTCCGGCGCCTTTGTCGATAAGGACCCAGGCATATTCGATACGCTGATCGTCGATGAGGCCCACCGCCTCAACGAAAAGGGCGGCCTCTATGGAAACCTCGGTGAGAACCAGATCAAGGAACTCATCAACGCCGCCAACTGCACGATCTTTTTTATTGATGAAGACCAACGCGTAACGCTCAAGGATATTGGCGGCAAGGCTGCCATCGCAGCATGGGCGGCCAAAGCGGGGGCCAAGGTGTCGGTGATGGAGTTGGCCTCGCAGTTCCGCTGCAATGGGTCAGACGGCTATCTGGCCTGGCTGGATAACACCCTCGGTGTCCGGCCCACGGCTAATCCGCTTCTCGAGGGAGCGGCCTTCGACTTTCACGTATTCGACTCACCCACGGAATTGCATCAACGCATCCTGGAAAAGAACAAGGTCAACAACAAAGCGCGTGTTGTGGCTGGTTACTGCTGGAAGTGGCCCAGCAAAAAGCAACCAGAGGCTTTTGACGTTGAAATTCCGGAGTACGGATTCAAGAAACGCTGGAATTTGACCAAGGACGAAAGTTTGTGGATCGTCGCGCCCGACTCGGTGGAAGAGGTCGGTTGCATTCACACCTGCCAAGGTCTTGAGGTCGATTACATCGGCGTGATCGTCGGCGACGATTTTGTGGTTCGGAATGGTGAAGTGGTATGCCAGCCTGAGAAGCGGGCCTCTTCCGACAAATCAATCTTCGGCTGGAAGAAGCTTCTGACGGAGGAGCCGATTGAGGGTAAACAGCGCCTCGATCTGATCATCAAGAATACCTACCGCACATTGATGACCCGTGGCATGAAGGGTTGCTACATCTATTGCACGGATAAGGAAACAGCGGACTACTTCCGTTCGCGCACGGGCATCCAGTCGCGCCAGCCCGTTGTTGATGTGGTGGCAACCGAGTCGGTTAGCCCGCCGCCGGTTCAGACAAATGTGTTTCCGTTCAAACCATTGGACCGAAAACACGTCAAGCCCTTTAAAAACGCGGTTCCGGTGGTGGCGCTCAAGCTCGCTGCCGGCATGTTCAGCGAAGTGCAGTCCTTTGACAATGATGCAGTCGAATGGGTTGCGTTGCCTGATATCTACCGTCCTCAGCCAGGTATGTTTATCGCGCAAGTAGTTGGTGAGTCCATGAACCGTCGAATCCCCAATGGGAGCTGGTGCCTGTTCAGGGCGAATCCGCAGGGGACGCGAGCGGGAAAAGTGGTTGTTGCGGAACACCGCTCCATTGAAGACCCAGAGTCCGGCGGCTCGTATACCGTAAAGGTTTATTCCAGCGAGAAAACGCAGTCTGCGGACGGGAGTTGGGCTCACGCGATTGTGCGGCTATCGCCGGACAGTACCGATCCGAAGTTCGCCCCGCTAGTTTTCGAGCCGGAGTCGGGGGAATCAGTAAAGATAGTTGCGGAAATGATTGCGGTCCTCGATTTTTAGATGACCGTTTTCGGCCTACGCCTTCCTTCTGGGCGACTAGTTAATTGAAGGGTGTCTATGGCCAAACTCGTATTCGGAATGAACCAATCGTTGGACGGCTACGTCGACCATACGGCGTTTGCGCCTGGCCCCGCGCTGTTTCGCCATTTCGTCGAAGAAGTTCAGGGCCAGGCGGGCAGTGTGTACGGCCGCATCATGTATGAGGTCATGCGTTACTGGGACGACGAGCATTCTGAATGGGGTGCAGATGAGCGCGCCTTTGCGGCGGCGTGGCGAAAGCAACACAAATGGGTGGTCTCGCGCACCCTCAAGTCGGTTGGCCCCAACGCCACGCTGGTCGGGGGTGATCTTGAGGGCGCGATCCGCAAGCTGAAGGCCGAGCGCGATGGCGAGATTGAAGTCGCCGGCCCGGCACTGGCGCACAGCCTGACTGAGCTTGGTTTGATTGATGAGTATCGAATCTACCTGCACCCCGTGGTGGTTGGCGGTGGCAAGCCCTATTTCGCCGGCCCCCGTCCGCCGTTGCGCCTGGTGGGCAGTGACCTGATGGGTGAGGATGTGATCAGGTTGACCTACGTGCCTGCTTGATCTCTCAAGTGTGGCGATTGGCGCTTGCTGGCGGCGCTAGCGTCACGTCGGCGCGGGTATCGACGGCTGTTTGCAGGGAAGTTGCCTCTGCTTTTGTGCCTGCCGGACCTTTTCTGTTCCTGGGTTGGCCTTGGGGTGTCTTGGCTGAGTTGCGCAAATGACGCACTTCTTTTGTCCATTATTGATGCTTGTCCATTAATCGTGGACAATACGAATAAATGGACAAAATGCCTGCACAGCCGGAAACTAATCTCCTGAACGCTGCCCTTGAAGCAGCGCTCGGCTTGGGCTTGGACGCGCAACTGGAGCACGCCCAGCCCAAACGGGGCAGGGACGACGCAGATGCCGTGGTGCGCATTGGCCGCGGTGGCAAGGGCCAGAAGTACGTGGCAGAAGTACGCCGCCTGCTGCGGCCTGCAAATCTGGGCGCGACGCTGCACCAGCTGGACCGGCAAGCAGAGGCGCATGCCTTGCCGGGTCTGCTGGTGGCCGACTACATCAACCCGGACATGGCAGAGACTTTGCGCAAGCAGGGCCGTGAGTTTTTGGACACTGCGGGCAATGCGTATATTCAGCAGCCCCATGTGTTGGTGTGGGCCACAGGCCGCAAGCCGGTGCTGAGGGCCGTGGCGCCGCAGGTGGGGCGTGCCTTCCAGCCTACGGGTTTGCAGGTGTTGTTTGCGCTGCTGTGCCACCCGGAGTGGGTCAATTTGCCTTACCGCGAGCTGGCCGCCCGGGCCGGCGTGGCCCACGGCACGGTGGGTTGGGTCATGCCCGATCTGCAGCGTCAGGGCTTTGTGGCAGACCTCAATGGCAAGCGCGGCACGCGCCGGCTGTTTGACGGTGAGCGATTGCTGGCGCTGTGGGCCGATGCCTATGCACGCCAGTTGCGGCCACGCACCTTGCTGGGCCGCTACTACGTGCCTGCGCTGGAGGGCTGGAAGGAATGGCCGCTCGACAAATACGGCGCTCAGTGGGGCGGCGAGCCCGCTGGCGCGCTGCTGACCAACTACCTGACACCGGGTGAGCTGACGATGTATGCCGACAAGTTGCCCGGCCCCCTTGCCGCACGTTACCGTTTTGCCAAAGAGGCGGACGTGGGGCACAAGGCCGTGGTGGAGGTGCGCCACCGGTTTTGGCATTTCCCTGAGGACGCAGCGGCCCAGCCTTGCGTGCCGCCGGTGCTGGTGTATGCCGATCTGCTGGCGACTGGCGATGCACGCTGCATTGAAACGGCCAAACGTTTGTATGAAAGCCATGTTGCACGACTTGTCCGCCAAGTTTGATCTGTTGCCTTTGGCACAGGTGGTGCGCCCGTTGCAGGCGGTGGCGGCGTCGTTGGG
>JBKJIV010000070.1:0-25039 GCA_046598365.1 Polaromonas sp.
ATCGCCGTAGTCATACCCCAAGGTCTGAAGGTGGGCGCGCAAAAGGCTGAAGTGATGCGCTTCTTCAGCCGCAACCGAGAGCCAGTCAAGATAATAGTCACGCGGCATGCCGTCAAAACGCCAAACGGCATCAAGCGCGAGGTTGATCGCGTTGAACTCGATATGCGTCACCGCGTGCAACAGGGCAGCCAGGCCTTCGGGAGTGAATGGAGAACGCTTGGGGACGTCAAGGTGGGAGCGCAACTCCGGGCGTGAGGGGCAGCCTGGCAGGGCGCGGGGGGCTTCGATCCGGCCTTCAAGCGCTATCGAAAAAGTAGCTGCTTGCGCATGCAGGTGAAGGACTAAAAGCACTTTTTGCTGTGGATCGGTCTCCAGCAGCGCTTGCAGCGCCTGTGCGCGCAGGTCGGGGGGAGGGCGCGTGCTCATGATGGCCCCATTGTCGGTGATCGCCGCGAACTGCAGACGGGCGAGTGCTTGCCTACAATTGGGGTCTGCTCCGCGCAAGCGGCCTTGCCCCTGCATCCCCCAGCACTCACCCGCAGTTATGGCCATCTACCAACTCGACGATCTGACGCCCTCTATCCACGAAACCGCCTGGGTTGCCGACAACGCGCAGGTCATGGGCAATGTTTGCCTGGCCGAGGACAGTAGCGTCTGGTTTGGCGTCGTGATTCGCGGCGACACCGAAACCATCAGTGTTGGCAGGGGGACCAATATTCAGGACAACAGTGTCCTGCATGCCGATATGGGCATGCCTCTGGTGATCGGTGAAAACGTCACCGTGGGCCATCAGGTCATGCTGCATGGCTGCACCATCGGCGACGGTTCGCTGATCGGTATTCAGGCGGTGCTGCTTAACGGCGCCAGGATCGGCAAGAACTGTCTGGTCGGCGCCGGTTCGCTGGTAACCGAAGGCAAGGAATTCCCCGACGGCTCGATGATCATTGGCAGCCCGGCCAAGGCGGTGCGGCAACTGACGCCTGAACAGATAGAGGGTTTAAAAATGAGCGCTCAGCACTATGTGGACAATGCCAGCCGCTACAAAGGCGGGCTCAAAAAGATTGCCTGAACTCACATCCAACATGACCCAATCCAACAAGTGCACACACAAGGCTGGCGCGGGGGCTATGTTTTTCCGACGGGCCGCCCCTAGGAGTCTGGGCGGCAGAAGGAACGTCGGCTACAAAGCGACCGCGACGGTCCATTTTTCACCGGTTTTTTGCCCCATAGCTACGGCTATGGGTCTGCAAATCCGGCAAAAACTGTCCTCGCCGTGGCCGCTTTTCGCTTCGACGCCTTCTGCCGCCCAGACTCCTAGGAAAAATGCGCCCCCTCGGGGGGCAGCGCATTACGCGAAGCGAAAAGCGTGGGGGCTCCATGTCTGAACTCCATAAATTCATCTTCGACGGTCTGCCGGTGCGTGGCATGCTGGTGCGTCTGACCGATGCCTGGCAGGAAATTCTCAAGCGCCGTGAGGCCGGTGGCGGCTACCCCGCCGAAGTGCTGCAGTTGTTGGGTGAAATGACGGCGGCTGGTGCCTTGATGCAAAGCAACATCAAGTTCAACGGTGCGCTGATCCTGCAAGTTTTCGGTGACGGGCCGGTCAAACTGGCCGTGGCTGAGGTTCAGCCCGATCTGAGCCTGCGCGCCACCGCCACGGTGACCGGCACCGTGGAGCCCGGTGACAGCCTGAGTCAGTTGGTCAACGTCAACAACCAGGGTCGCTGCGCCATCACGCTCGACCCCCAGGACAAGCTACCGGGCCAACAGCCCTACCAGGGCGTGGTTCCGCTGTTTGGCGATCACCATGAAAAAATTGAAAATCTGGGTGAGATTCTGGAGCACTACATGCTGCAGAGTGAACAGCTGGACACCAAGCTCATTTTGGCGGCTGATGACAAGGTGGCCGCTGGTTTGCTGATACAGCGTCTGCCGGTGAAAGGGCAGGGCAACCTTGAAGGCCAAATTGCCCGCGACGCCAACGAGGACCAGATTGGCCTGAATGAAGATTACAAACGCATCGCTTTGTTGGCGGGTACGCTCAAGCGTGAGGAACTGCTGGGGCTCGATGCCGACACCATCTTGCGTCGTTTGTTCTGGGAAGAGCAGCTTACGCGCTTTGAGCCGCAAGCCCCCAGCTTTTCCTGCAGTTGCTCGCATGACCGGGTCAGCAGCATGCTACGCAGCTTGGGTACGGCGGAAGTAGAAAGCATCATTGCCGAGCGCGGACGTATTGATGTCGGGTGCGAGTTTTGCGGTGCGCAGTACGGGTTCGATCCCGTTGACGCGGCGCAGATTTTCACTGGCCCTGATCGACAATTGCCGCCAGCATCGGCAGTGCAGTGACTATGAACTGCGTTTTGCTATCAGGTCGCTGAGCAGGCGCCGCTCACATTGCGGGTCACTGCATTTGTCGCATGGCCAGACCCAGCGGTTTGAATTGCTGGAGGTCAGGGTGTCGAGCGCACTTAACGCGCTAAGGGCATTGAGCAGTCGCTCTGGTCCTTGCCCGTAGATCACTTTGTAAGAAACACCCGCTTGCGCCAGCGCACGCCGTAGCAGTGCATCGGTGCTTTCCCGATCGCAGCTGTGGCTCGCCCGACAGGGCAGGTCCAGCCCCATCAGCAACACCATGTCGAAGGGGAAGCTCTGTTCTGGCGTGAGGCGCGCCAACATCTCCCAGTCATCGCTGACCGTGACTCCAAGGTCGGGTCGCGTAGCGAGCAGCGCGGCGGCTAATTGTGTTTTGCCGGTAGCCGGGGCGCCCAGCAGGGCGACTTGCAGCATGGGTGAGCCTGATATCAGCGAGCGATCTGTACAAAAATCTCGTTGGGCTTGACCATGCCCAATTCTTCCCGCGCCTTTTCTTCGACCATTTCAAGGCCTTCCTTGAGGTCTTTCACCTCTGCGGCCAGACGTTCGTTGTCGACTTGTGCCTGGGCATTTTTAGTCGTCTGCTCATTGAGTTTGCGCTGCATTTCGTTGACGCTGGGAATACTGCCCCGACCCACCCAGAGTTGCGCATGCACGATAACCAGCAGCGCAATCAGGAAGGTGGGGACAAGGCGTGAAATCATGGCGACCTATGCCCTGGAACGGTCAAGGTTTTCCCGACGGGCTTCCCCAAGGGAAAATGCGCCCCTCCGGGGCTGAGAGCTTCACGACGTGAGCGAACGTGGGGGCCCATTCACTTCAGGTTGTAAAAAGCGTCGCGGCCAGGGTAGGTCGCGATGTCGCCCAGGTCTTCTTCGATGCGAAGCAACTGGTTGTACTTGGCCATGCGGTCCGATCGGCTCAGACTGCCAGTCTTGATCTGCCCGGCGTTGGTGCCCACAGCGATATCGGCAATGGTGGCGTCTTCGGTTTCGCCAGAGCGGTGCGAAATGACCGCGGTGTAACCCGCGCGTTTGGCCATTTCAATGGCTGCAAAGGTCTCAGTGAGCGTGCCGATCTGGTTGATCTTGATGAGGATGGAGTTGGCGATACCTTTGTCGATGCCTTCCTTGAGGATTTTGGTGTTGGTCACAAACAGGTCATCGCCCACCAGCTGAACTTTTTTGCCGAGCTTGTCAGTCAACACCTTCCAGCCGTCCCAGTCACCCTCGGCCATGCCGTCTTCGATGCTGATGATGGGGTACTTGTCGACCCAGGTGGCCAACACATTGGTCCACTCGGTCGCGTCCAGACTCAGGCCTTCGGCGCCCAGCACATACTTGCCGTCCTTGTAAAACTCGGAAGCCGCGCAGTCCAGGCCGAGGGCAATTTGCTCGCCAGCGACATAGCCGGCTTTGTCGATGGCCTCCAGAATCATCTGGATGGCTGCTTCATGGTTGGCCAGGCTGGGGGCAAAGCCGCCCTCGTCACCAACAGCCACGCTCATGCCTTTGTCGTGGATGATTTTCTTGAGCGCATGAAAAACTTCGGCGCCATAACGCACCGCTTCACGAAAGCTGGGCGCGCCTACCGGAATGATCATCAGTTCCTGCAAATCCAGGTTGTTGTTGGCGTGTGCACCGCCGTTGATGACGTTCATCATGGGTACCGGCATCTGCATGGCGCCGCTGCCGCCAAAGTAGCGGTACAGCGGCAGGCCAGCTTCTTCAGCCGCTGCACGGGCGACCGCCATGCTGACAGCCAGCATGGCATTGGCGCCTAAACGCGATTTGTTTTCGGTACCGTCCAGGTCAATCAGGGTGCGGTCCAGAAAGGCCTGCTCACTGGCATCCAGGCCCAGTATGGCTTCAGAGATTTCGGTGTTGATATGTTCAACTGCCTTGAGCACACCCTTGCCGAGATAGCGGGCATTATCGCCATCGCGCAGCTCAATGGCTTCACGTGAGCCGGTGGATGCTCCAGATGGAACGGCTGCACGGCCCATGATGCCGGACTCCAGCAGCACATCGCATTCAACGGTGGGATTGCCACGGCTGTCTAGAATTTCCCGGCCGACGATATCAACAATTGCGCTCACTTTTAGTTCCTTTTTTGTAAAGAGGGATATCAGACCGGGGCGGAAACGCCTTCGACCAGCACCATATTGAAAAACTCGGTTGCGCCTGCGCGCTTGTCGCGTGCGGCACGGTACATTTCGTCGTCGTAGAAAGTCTTGGCTTTTTCGTAGCTGGGGAAGCGCAACATCGCGACGCGCGCTGGCTGCCAGTGGCCTTCAAGCGCTTCGAACTTGCCGCCGCGCACCAAATACTCGCCGCCTGCAGCCGCTACGGCGGCAGGTGCTGCCGCCATGTACTGCTTGTACTGTTCGGGGTCGGTGATCTTCATATCCACGATGATGTAGGCGGGTGTCATGCGGTTTCCCGGTAGGCGGAGGTTGGGGGCTAGCTTCAGGCGCTGAAATTGTTTTCGAGGTAACCATTTTTCTTGGTCACGCGGTCGAGTTCAAGTAGCGTCTCCAGCAGCGCCTTCATGTGTTTGAGAGGAACGGCATTGGGCCCGTCACTCATGGCCTTGGCCGGGTCGGGATGCGTTTCCATGAACAGACCGGCAATGCCTACAGCGACTGCAGCGCGTGCCAACACCGGCACCATCTCTCGCTGCCCGCCACTGCTGGTGCCGTTGCCGCCGGGCAATTGCACCGAATGCGTCGCGTCAAACACCACAGGTGCGCGGCTCTCGCGCATGATGGCCAGGCTGCGCATGTCGCTGACCAGGTTGTTGTAGCCAAAACTTGCGCCACGCTCGCAGGCCATGAAGCGGTCATCGTCCAGGCCTTTTTCACGGGCTGCCGCGCGGGCCTTGTCAATCACGTTTTTCATGTCGCCGGGCGCGAGAAACTGGCCCTTCTTGATGTTCACTGGTTTGCCTGACTGCGCGACGGCATGGATGAAGTCGGTCTGTCGGCACAAGAAGGCCGGTGTTTGCAAAACGTCAACCACAGCGGCTACGGCTGCAATGTGTGCTTCGGAGTGCACATCGGTCAGGATGGGCAAACCCAAATCGCGCTTGACCTTCGCCAAAATTTCCAGGCCCTTGTCCATGCCAGGCCCACGAAAGCTGGTGCCACTGGAGCGATTCGCCTTGTCATAGCTCGACTTGAAAATGAAAGGGATGCCCAGAGAGCTTGTGATTTCCTTCAGCGTGCCCGCAGTGTCCATCTGCAATTGTTCGGATTCAACTACACAGGGACCGGCGATCAAAAAAAATGGCTGCGTTAATCCGATGTCAAATCCGCAGAGTTTCATGCCACCACTTTCAACGATTTACCAGCCGTCTGATGATCCAGTGCAGCTTTCACATAGGCATTGAAGAGCGGGTGACCGTTCCAGGGGGTGGACTTGAATTCAGGGTGGAATTGCACACCAATAAACCAGGGATGTACGTTTTGCGGCAGCTCCACAATTTCAGTCAACTGTTCACGCTGCGTCAGTGCCGAGATCACGAGACCCGCATTACGCAATTGGTCCAGATAATGCACATTGGCTTCGTAACGATGACGGTGCCGCTCAGTCACAACGTCGCCATATATCTTGTGCGCCAGGGTTCCCTTTGCAACGTCTGAGCTTTGTGCACCGAGGCGCATGGTGCCGCCCAGGTCAGATTGCTCGTTGCGGGTCTTGATGGTGCCGTCTTCGTCTTTCCACTCAGTGATCAACGCGATCACCGGGTTAGGGCTGTCCGGTTCGAACTCGGTGCTGTTGGCATCTTTCAAGCCTGCCACATGTCGCGCAAATTCAATGGTGGCAACCTGCATGCCCAAACAAATGCCCAAGTAAGGGACTTTGTTTTCCCGGGCAAACCGGGCCGCACAAATTTTGCCTTCAATGCCGCGCTTGCCAAAACCGCCGGGCACCAGAATGCCGTCAAACTTGGCGAGGCGCGAGACATTTTCCAGTGTGAGAGTTTCCGAATCGACATACTCGATCACGACTTTGGCGTGGTTCTTCATGCCGGCGTGACGGATGGCTTCATTGAGCGATTTGTAGCTGTCAGACAGATCCACGTATTTGCCGACCATGGCAATGTGTACCTCATTGGCCGGGTGCGCCGTCTCGTACACCAGGTCGTCCCAGCGCTTGAGGTTTGCCGGCGGCGTGTTCAGCCGTAGTTTGTCGCAAATGAGGCCATCCAGGCCCTGCTCGTGCAGCATGCGCGGGACCTTGTAAATCGTGTCCACATCCCACATGGATATGACACCCCATTCGGGGACGTTGGAGAAAAGCGATATTTTTTCGCGCTCTTCGGCGGGAATGGGCCGATCGGCCCGGCAAAGCAACACGTCGGCCTGAATGCCGATTTCGCGCAACTGTTTGGCCGTGTGCTGTGTGGGTTTGGTTTTAAGTTCGCCCGCGGCGGCAATCCACGGGACATAACTGAGGTGAACAAAAGCTGAGTTGTTCGCGCCCAGGCGCAGACTCATCTGGCGGACCGCCTCCAGAAAAGGCAGCGATTCGATATCACCCACGGTTCCGCCGATTTCAACAATCGCAACATCCACGCCTTGCGGTGTGTCGTATCCCGCACCACGTTTGATGAACTCCTGGATTTCGTTGGTGACGTGGGGGATGACCTGAACGGTCTTGCCAAGGTAGTCGCCGCGGCGCTCTTTTTCGAGCACACTTTTGTAGATCTGGCCGGTGGTGAAGTTGTTGGCCTTGCGCATGCGCGTTTCTACAAAGCGCTCGTAGTGGCCAAGGTCCAGGTCGGTTTCCGCACCGTCGTCTGTCACAAATACTTCGCCATGCTGGAAGGGCGACATCGTGCCAGGGTCAACGTTAAGGTAGGGATCCAGCTTGATTAAAGTGACTTTGAGGCCTCGCGATTCAAGAATCGCTGCTAAGGAGGCTGAGGCGATTCCCTTGCCCAGGGAAGACACCACACCGCCGGTGACGAAGACAAATTTGGTCATGTCAGGTACGAACCGCAAGTTCGCATAGGTGGTAAACCGGGATTATACGGGTGGCTGTTGCCTTGACTGGAACAAGTCCGCAAACTGCTACATTGCGGACATGACAAATGAAGAAACAGGGCTCGGCGGTATGCAGGGCCTCGATTTGGACGGTAAACACATCGTGTTGGGCCTGTCTGGTGGGATTGCCTGCTACAAGGCAGCGGAGTTGTGCCGTGCACTGATCAAGCAAGGTGCCACCGTTCAGGTGGTTATGACCGAAGCGGCGGAGCAGTTCATCACCGCCGTAACTTTGCAGGCCCTGAGTGGACGTCCTGTTTACACCAGCCAGTGGGACAGCCGACCCATTGGCGACATGAACAACAACATGGCGCACATCAACTTGAGCCGGGAGGCCGACGCGATCGTGATCGCACCCTGCAGTGCAGATTTCATGGCCAAACTGCTGCATGGTCGGGCCGACGACCTGCTCAGTCTGATGTGTCTGGCTCGGCCCATGGATACCGTGCCTCTATTGATTGCTCCGGCGATGAATCGGGAGATGTGGGCTCATCCAGCTACGCAGCGAAACATGGCCCAGTTGCAAGCCGATGGCGCCACTATTTTGGGCGTAGGCACAGGTTTTCAGGCCTGCGGCGAAACCGGCGACGGCCGCATGCTGGAGCCAGACGAATTACTGGAAGACATCGTGGCGTTTTTCGCGCCCAAGGTGCTTGCGGACGCGCGGGTACTGATCACGGCCGGGCCGACCTATGAAGCGATTGACCCGGTGCGTGGCATCACCAATCTGTCGAGTGGAAAAATGGGATTTGCGCTGGCCCGTGCTGCCCGCGAGGCTGGGGCGCAGGTGACGCTTGTAGCCGGACCGGTCAACCTGAGAACTCCCCGGGGCGTGACACGTATCGATGTGAAATCTGCTCAAAATATGCTGGAAGCCGTTTCAACACGGTCGCAAGCAGCTACTGTTTTTATAGCGTCGGCAGCCGTTGCAGATTGGCGTCCTGCGACATCTGCCAGTCAAAAAATAAAGAAGGACGGTTCAGGCCAGGCGCCCCAGCTTGCCTTCACCGAGAACGCAGATATTCTGGCCGGCGTGGCACAGTCACCCGCAGCCGTGTCTGGACAGCTTTTTTGTGTTGGTTTTGCCGCAGAAAGCCATGACCTTGCGGCAAATGCGCAGGCCAAACGCTTGCGAAAAAATGTGCCGCTGCTTGTGGGCAACATTGGCCCCGACACTTTTGGACAGGATCACAATACGCTGCTGTTGGTCGACGAGTCAGGCAGTACCGAGCTGGCCCGCGCTTCGAAACTGGTGCTCGCCCGGCAACTGGTCCGCGAGATTGGAGCCAGAATGAAGGCGCACGCAACGGGGAGGCAAGCCGGCCCGGAGATTAAAGCGGCATGATGCATCCTTCCGATACCCCCCCCAACGGGGATTTTGTCCGCTATGTGGAGCGCCTGACCGCCAGCAGTGCGGCGATTGCGGCAACCGGGCAGGCAGACTTGCGCAAGCCTGAAAGCGGCGTAAACCAGAACAGTAAACGCGGCTCTCAGCCTGCAGCGCGTGCGACTGTAGCCCAGCCTCCAGTCGAACGGCCTTCATTCGCCGGAATTGCCTTTTTGACACATCTGAAGTGGTTGGTGTTGGCGTGGATAGCCATCCAGTTGCTGGCCAGCTTTGTGTCCTGGGCTGGCGTTCTGTTTATTCCGGTGCTGCTGGCTTACGTGGCGTGGATCATCTTCAGGGTGAACCAAAATGGCTCAGGCGCCCTGGCCGAACGTTTGCGCGAGGTGCTGGCGTACGCCGCCGAAGAGGCCCGAAAAGCGCAACAAACTCACCACCAGAATCACCGACAGAAAAAACCGTAAATGAAAATCGACGTCAAGATCATCGACCCCCGCATGAGCGGCAACTTGCCCGCATACGCCACTCCCGGAAGTGCCGGCCTGGATTTACGCGCCTGCCTGGACGAGCCGCTGGAGTTGCTGCCAAACGCCTGGCAACTGGTGCCCACGGGCATTGCGATCTATCTGCAGGACCCGAGCTATGCGGCCATGATCCTGCCGCGCTCCGGGCTGGGGCACAAGCACGGTATTGTGTTGGGCAACCTGGTGGGATTGATCGACAGCGATTACCAGGGGCAGTTGATGGTCAGCGCGTGGAATCGCAGTGATGTCGCTTTCACCATAGCCCCGATGGAGCGCATAGCCCAATTGGTTATCGTTCCAGTGGTGCAGGCGCAATTCAACGTCGTTAATGAGTTTGCCGCGACCCAACGCGGCGAAGGCGGCTACGGCTCCACAGGTAAAGGCTGAGACGGCCCGATTACGCACGGCGTCAGGCTTTTCCTACAGGGCCGGCTAGCGACATCCCACGGTTGAACAGCCTGCGGCCCCACTGCGCTGCCGCAGACCCGAGACTGTAATGAACCTCATGCCAGCCAGAAAACTGGTTCGCCTGATCAGGCGAGTGGTTTTCGGAGCTGAATTAACTTCATTTACAGGAGAATTCCATGCGCAACATTTCCCGCTTAGTTTCAGTTACATCCTCCGCTGTTCTGGTTGCCAGCTTGGCTGCTTGCGTGGCTCCGCCCACTCAGAACCCTCCGGTGGCGACGTATCCAACGACGACTTACCCTGCGACATCGTATCCTCAAGGGTCCCAGGCGAACTTTGCTGAGTACGGTCGTGTCAGCAATGTCGAAGTTCTTAGGACCCCCGATCAGCCAGCGTCTACGTCAGGCGTCGGTGCCGTCCTCGGCGGGGTAGCCGGGGCGGCTGTTGGTAGCCAGATCGGCGGCGGCAGCGGGCGTACCGCAGCTACCGTGATCGGTGCAGTAGGCGGTGCTGTTGCCGGAAATGCAATTGAACGTAATCGTGCCGCGGCGAACGTGAACGTTCGCGAAAGCTATCGCGTTTCAGTGCAAATGGACAATGGTACTTCGCGCGCTTATGAGGTGCCTTCTTTCGGCGAGTTGCGCATCGGCGATCGGGTGAAGATCGAAAACAACCAACTTCTTCGCATACTGTAAACCCGACAGTATCCAATCCGCCGACGTAGCTCTACCGGGGCTGCGTCGGTTTTTTTCGTCTGTCGCTAATGCAGCGTGTTATTGCCTGGGGCTTGAGCTTCGAGTTTGAAAAAACCGGTGCCCATTGACCCCTGTCCGACTTCTTCCTCGGTGGCTTCACGTACAGACTCTACTTTCAACCTCAGGCGAATCGCAATCCCTGCCAGCGGATGGTTGCCGTCCAGCACCACGTGCTCGGGATAAATTTCGGTCACCGTATAAATCAGAGCAGTTGGTATGCCGGCTGTACAGCCGGCTGGTAAAGCCGCACCGTCAAAGGTCATGCCTTCTTCAATTTCAGCGGGGAAAAGCTTGCGTGCTTCCAGAAAAACCAGATTCTCGTCATAGTCGCCAAAAGCGTTTTCCGGTTCAAGGTGCAGTTCAGCGGTATCTCCCGCTTCGTGGCCCTGCAGACGCTCTTCGATTTTGGCGAGGAGATCCTGCCCGCCCAATAAAAATTCAACGGGGTCGTCGAGTTCGTCAAGTACCTCGCCCAAGGTATCTTTCAGCGTCCAGGTCAAGGCAACGACACATTGCGGGGTGATTTTCATTCGACAATTGTCCCATGGATGTAAATCAACCCCTCGCCCTTCTAGCCGGATTGACTCCGTCGCAGTTCATGCGCCGTCATTGGCAGAAAAAGCCGCTACTGGTTCGTCAGGCTATCCCGGGGTTCAAGCCCTTGATGAGCCGCGCAGAGCTTTTCCAGCTTGCTTCGCAGCAACACGTGGAATCGCGGGTGGTGCAGCAGCAGGCCAAAGGCTGGCGCATGAAGCAGGGTCCGTTTGGCAAGCGCAGTTTGCCTGCCTTGGCAACGCCTGGCTGGACCTTGCTGGTTCAAGGGGTGGATTTGCATCACCAGGATGCGCATGATCTGCTGCAAAACTTTCGCTTCATACCTGATGCGCGGCTTGACGATTTGATGATTTCGTTTGCTACGCCGGGGGGCGGTGTGGGTCCGCACTTTGACAGCTACGATGTTTTTCTGTTGCAGGCCAGTGGGCGCCGCCACTGGAAAATAGGCAAACAAAAAGACCTGACATTGCAGGATGATGTGCCTTTGAAAATTCTGAAAAACTTCCAGCCTGAACATGAGTTTGTGCTGGAGGCCGGGGACATGCTTTACCTGCCACCGCGCTACGCCCATGACGGTTTGGCGCAGGCTTGCCCCGAGGCATACGGGGGGGCGGCGGACTGCATGACGTATTCCATTGGATTTCGGGCGCCGAGGCAATCCGAACTGGCCAGCGAGATGCTGCAGCGACTGGCGGATTTCTCCGGCGATGAGGACGGCACTGGAAATCAAGTGCTTTATCGCGATCCGACCCAGGCTGCGACAGCTACCCCGGCAGCTTTGCCCGTCGAACTGCTGGAATTCGCACGCAGGGCAGTGCATAGCGCGCTCGAAAATCCCCTGTCCTTGGCTTGCACACTGGGTGAGTACCTGACGGAGCCCAAAGAATCCGTCTGGTTTGATGATCCATCCGAGGTCTGGAACTCGCTGGCGCCCGGCGGATTGCGCCTCGATTTGCGTACCCGCATGATGTATGACTCCCACCACATATTTATCAATGGTGAAAGCTACCGGGCCGCGGGAGGGGACGCGGCTTTGATGCGACGTTTGGCCGACCAGCGTTTCCTTGCTGCGGTCGACTTGCGCCGGGCTAGCTCGTCCGCACTGACTCTGCTGGCCGATTGGCACAGCGCCGGATGGTTGCGGCCAGCCTGAAGATCAACCATGGATACCCCCCCATCGCCAGAACCGGTTTCTCCCATACTGCTGGAGGGCAGGTTTGAGGGGCGCTCGGAGTTTGGTGCATTGATTCGCCAGGCTTTTGCAGTAGCCGCGACTCAGGGGTGGCGGGAAATCATTCTGTGCGACAGCAACTTCGAGGATTGGCCTTTGGGTGAGCGGGTCGTGGCCCAGGCCCTCAATGACTGGGCAAAAACCGGACGCAAGCTGACGGTGCTGGCTCAAAATTACGATGAGATCACTCGTCGACACGCGCGTTTTGTGACCTGGCGGCGCACCTGGGCGCATGTTGTTGATTGTCGCCGCAGCGCTGCAGGTGATTTGCCCAGCGCTTTCTGGAGTCCTGCCTGGGTATTCGAGCGGCTGGATCCAGTCCGTAGCACCGGTGTAGCAGGGTCAGAGCCTGTGCGCCGCACTGCATTAAAAGAGCGTCTGGAGGAAAAATTACTCAGAAGCACGGCCTCTTTTGCTGCGACGACCTTGGGCATCTGATCTCGTGTGCTGCGGAAACTGAAGCGCCCGCCGTCTTCCGTGAACCTAGGGATTTCCAGACCAGTGAAAACCCGCATATAATCAGAGGCTGGGAAGAAAGAGTTCGACTTCTTTCACCCCCGACAACAAAAACCGCGACTATTGGCGCGGTTTTTTATGACGATTTCCGGAAGTTGTTTTTTCATTCATCAAGGATCATTTCAAATGAACAAGTCCCTCGTTTTGGCCGCCATCGTTGCCGCCGTTGCCCTGGCTGCCTGCAGCAAAACCGAAGCTCCCGCACCTGTGGTTGTGACGCCAGCACCTGTTGTGATTGCACCAGCACCTGCTGCTGATGCTTCCGCTGCAGCCGGTTCCGCTTCTGCTGCTGCAGGCTCTGCCGCAGCTGCAGGCGCTGCCGCTACCGCTGCAACTGGCGCTGCTGCTGCCGCAATGCAAGCTGCGAGCGACGCGAAGAAGTAATTTCTTCTCACGTCAAGGGAGCCGCTTTCGAGCGGCTTTTTCGTTTCTGAATGATGGGTGTTTGGACGAAAATCGACTGCGCCCTAAAGCGTAAGCCAAGGGGAGCCCTTGCCCGCACAAGCCACCACGATGTCGTCCGGCCCGCAATTGAGAGCTTGGGATAGCAGATCCTGGACCAGGGCGGGACGGTTGTTCTGCTGGCTTAGATGGGCTGCCACGACGTGCTTCAGCGCGGAATGGTCGAGTGTTCGGGCGATGTACGCAGCGGCATCATTTGAAAGATGCCCTAACTGGCCGCCGATACGTCGCTTCAGGAAAGCCGGGTAACTTGAAGCTGCGAGCAAATCGTTGTCATGATTGGACTCCAGCAGCAATGCGTCACATTGTTTTAAGTGGGCCAATACATGAGGAGTTGCGTGGCCGAGATCCGTCAGAATGCCCAACTTGGCAGCGCCGTCAGTACAGGTCAGTTGCAAGGGTTCGCGAGCGTCGTGGGGAACAGTGAAGGGTGTGACTTGCAGCTCATGAAGGTCAATGGGCGCGCCGTCCTGTGCAATCCGCAGCCAGCCTTCAAAGTCTGGCGTATGGAGCGCCGCGAAGGTACCCTGACTCATCCAGACGGGCACCTGGTAACGTCGGGCAAACTGGCGCGCGCATCCGATGTGATCGCTGTGCTCGTGAGTGATAAAAATGGCATCGATGTCGCCATCGGCCAAGCCAGCTTCGCCCAGCCGCGATGAAAGCTGTTTAAGCCCCAAGCCGCAATCCACCAGGAGGCGAAAGGTGATGCCGCCGCTGGCCTCGACCAGCGTGGCGTTGCCAGTGCTGCCGCTGCCAAGGCTCTTAAACCTTATCACCTGGCCTCAGTCGATGCCCTGCAGCGCGACCTTATTTCAGGTCGTCAGCGATGACCTGTACGATTCGCTGGGCATTGGCCGAAGTTTCGGGACCACCTTGCGCGTTCAGTACGGAAACCGTGGTCGCTTCTCCCTGACTCTGCACCGCAATGCGGTACTTCAGAGGGGCGGCGCCGGGAGCCGAACCGGAAAATATTTTGCTCAGAAAGCCTTGCTCTTTTTTGTCGGCAGTAGGTTCAACATACCGCACAAAATAAGTGCCCTTTGCACGGTCACGGTCTTCCACCGTGAAGCCGGTGCGGTCGAGGGCCAGGCCAACGCGGCGCCAGGCCCGCTCAAAACCTTCGTCCATTTGAATAACAGGCTGGTTGTCAATCTTGGCAATACGGGAGGTTTGACGGGATGTGCCGCTTGCAACCAGCGCTTTGGACTGTTCCTGGCTTACACCGAGTTTGACCATAAGTCGGCGCAGAAACTCAGCTTCAAGCTCAGGGTCTGCCGGCCGAGGCTGCCACATGGTTTGGCCAGCCGTTGCAGCGGAATTGCTTTTTAACAGGGTTTCAACCATGCCCCTGTGGCTGATGTAAATCTCGGTACCGCCGCTGGGTGTGCGCTCAAGGCGGGTGCGAAACTTGTCGCGTTCGCCGGTGGAATAGACGCTGTCAAGCAACTTGCCCAGCGTGGCCCGGATGATGTCCTGCGGAAGCTTGGCACGATTTTCTGCAAAATCTGTTTCCATGATCCCAAGGTTTTCCTGTTCCAGCGCCATCAGGAAGCCGCTCTCTTGCCAGAACTCACGCACGGGCCCCCAGAGTTTGTCGGCCGGACGGTTGACAACCAGCCAACGCTGGCTACCCGCCCGCTCAATGCGCACATCACCCACCTCAGTGGATGCGGTGGGCAAAGACTGGCTGCTGGCTCCGATCTGATAACTGCTGGCGGTGACCGCGGTACCCGGTACCACATAGCGGGTCTCGCGGGACAACTGTGTCAAGTCTGGGGGAACAGCCAGGGAAGGGCCCTTGCCGCTGGATTTGTAGTCAACCTTATCGCCTTGCAGGGTCTCCGATAGGTTTGAGCATCCGGCCAGAAAAAGAGCGGCGGTGAGGACCGCGATGGATGAGAGGGAAAGCTGCTGGCGCGCGGGTTTGGATGTGTGCAATATCTTCACTGGAGGTTCCCTTAAAAATCAGATCAAACCGCATACGCGCAAGGCGTTTTCCACGGTGGCTTCGTTGTTTGTTTCGAGAGGCGTCATCGGCAGGCGCAGCGTACCACCACAAAGCCCCATGCGAGCCATCGCCCATTTAACGGGAATGGGGTTGGCCTCCACAAAGAGGTGTTTGTGCAGCGGAAGCAGCTTGAGCTGGATGCTCATGGCGGCCCGGGTGTTCCCCGCGATAGCCGCGACGCACAATTCGTGCATTAACCGGGGCGCCACATTGGCCGTCACGCTGATGTTGCCCTGCCCGCCGCACAGCATCAGCGCCACGGCAGTCGGATCATCGCCTGAATAAACGGCAAAGCCGGCCGGCACTTCCTTGATGAGCCATTGGGCGCGC
Organism: Polaromonas sp.; assembly: GCA_046598365.1. Lineage (GTDB taxonomy): Bacteria > Pseudomonadota > Gammaproteobacteria > Burkholderiales > Burkholderiaceae_C > Polaromonas. Next base: position 15,561 of record JBKJIV010000070.1, read on the forward strand.
TCAATGTTGCCGGTGGCTTCCTTGATACCGACAATCCCCGGGACCTGGGCCAGTCGCAGCACGGTGGGATGCAGTATGTCCGCCACTGTGCGGCCCGGTACATTGTAAAGCACCATGGGCAATTCGATGGCTTCGGCAATGGCCTTGAAGTGGCGATACTGGCCTTCTTGCGTGGGCTTGTTGTAGTAGGGAACGACTTGCAATTGGCAGTCTGCGCCGACTTTTTTGGCGAAACGGGCCAGCTCGATCGCTTCGGAGGTGGAGTTCGCCCCACAGCCGGCCATCACCGGAACTTTGCCTTTGGCCTGCTCAACTGATACTCGGATAATTTCGCAGTGTTCTTCAACATTGACCGTAGGTGACTCGCCTGTCGTACCAACGACGCCAATGCAGTCAGTACCCTCGGCGATATGCCAGTCCACCAGCTTTCTCAGGGTCGGGTAGTCCACGCTGCCGTCTTCATGTAGCGGGGTGGCCAGTGCAACGATGCTGCCGGTAATGAGTTTCATGTATGTGTGTCTAGGAAGGGCGGGTATGGCGGTCAGCCCGGCCCTTAAAGCCGATCCCGCATTCTACCCAGTGCGCTGGTTCAGCCAGTAGCGTGGGACCGCCGCCGCGGGTGCTGGTTCCCGGATTGCTGCGATCCGCTGCGTAAAGCGGTCTGGCGCCTCCTGAAAGCCGTCCTCGTACGCTACTACCCGCAGGGCGCTGCACATCTCCAGCAGCTCGCCGGGACGCAGCAGAAAGTCTGGCCGCGACGGTTTTCCCACGGTCTCATTGCCCTTGGTAAAGGTTTCGTAAATCAGTACCCCGCCAGGCGCAATGCTGGTCACCAGGGTCGGCATCAAGGGGCGCCACAGATAATTTGTCACCAGCACGGCGTCGAACTGGCGGCCAGTAAAAGGCCACGGCCCGGCTTCGATGTCGGCCACGACAGATTCGCAGCAGGCAGGCGGAATTGCTATGGACTCAATAGCTTCCAGCGACCGATCGACGACGCTCAGGCGGTGACCTTGCATGTAGAACCAATGGGCATGGCGGCCGTGGCCGCAGGCGACGTCAAGGACGTGACCCTGCTTCGGCACGAGGTGAGTCCAGCGCCGTACCCAGTCGGAAGGCTCCTGACTGTGGTGCGGGTTGATGTTCGGGGAATCAGTTGCCACGTGGCTTCACATCATCCTTCAGGGCCGCCAGTGCCATGGATTCGACAATTCCGGGGGTTAGCAGTTTGAGCCATCGGCCCAGTTTTCCTTTTGGCGTCATCACGACCTCGCGTTTTCGCTTTTGCATGCCGTCAAGAATCAGTCGTGCACAGGTTTCCACGCTCATCACATTGTCTTCCCTCAGTCCGCTGGCCCCGGCAGGCTCGCCCGCTGCGTTCAGGCCCCGGTGGCGGATCTGCGTGGCGACCACACCCGGGTAAGCTGTAGTGACGCTGACGCCGGAGGGTTTGAGTTCGACACGCAGGGCTTCAAAAAAACCGGTCATGGCGAATTTGCTGGCGCAGTAGGCGGTTCGGCCTGGCACCCCGAAGAGCCCCGCCAGGCTCGACACTGCCACGATACTTCCGCGACTTTGTTTGAGATAGGGCAGGGCGGCGTGCGTACACCAGACGCTGCCCCACAGGTTGACGCGCATCAGGTCTTCATACCAACCCATATCCCCGGGAACTACGTCGTCAAGCAGGGCTTGTGCCGAGATGCCTGCATTGTTGATCAGCGCGTCGATACGGCCAAAGTGATCCATCGAAGCGGTCACCAATTGCCGGCATTGCGCCTGATCCGAAACATCCGTCTTGATGACGATGGCGTTGGCGCCGTGTACCCTGCATTGGGCGGCGACTTCCGTGAGCAAAGCTTCGTTGCGCGCAGCCAGAACCAGCGCAAGGCCTTCGCGCTGCGAGTGCGCCAGTTGCCGCGCCAGCTCTGCGCCTATGCCGTCCGAGGCGCCGGTGATGACTATTGTTTTCATCTGGGGGTTTTCAAAGTGAGTAGCAACAATGATTCGGGTTCATTGTGCATTTTGTCTGTTGGCAAGCCGACACATCCGCCTTGCCGGCCAGATGGCGCCGCAACGCTAGAAGCAGGCCCAAACCTGATCTGCAAGGGTCACCAGAAATTCCGGTCTTGTGTAGAGGGCAAACACTGCAAGTGTGACTGCAACCGCCAGCGAGTAGAGCCCCAACTTGCGTGCCATCTCAAGCACCTTGCGGCAGGCGGGCCGTGTTGCTGCGGACAATGGCCGCTTCCCGCACCGGCAGATTGATCAGCGCCGCAAACACGCCCAGCGCAATGGTGATGTACCAGACGATGTTGTAGCTTCCCGTTTTGTCGTAAAGAATCCCTCCCAGCCAGACCCCCATGAAGGATCCGATCTGGTGGCTGAAAAAGACAAAGCCGCTGAGCATGGAGAGGTGGTGAATGCCGAAAATTTGTGCCACGACCGCGTTGGTTGGAGGTACGGTGGACAGCCAAAGCAGCCCCATCACGCTAGAGAAGATGTACACGCTGGCCGGCGTCAGTGGTGCGGCCAGAAATACGGCAATAACAACGGCACGTGAAAAATAGATGAAGGCCAGAATGTTTTTCTTGGCCAGCCGCTGTCCCAAGGCCCCTGCAGCATAAGTGCCGAACACGTTGAACAGGCCGATCAATGCCAGCGCATAACTGGCGACCTGCGGAGACAAGCCTTTGTCTCTGAGGTAGCTGGGCATGTGAACGCCAATAAACACGACCTGGAAGCCGCAAACGAAATACCCGGCCATCAGCAACTGGAAGCTGGGGTATTTGAAAGCCTCTGTAAGTGCCTGAAAAATGCTTTGTTCGCGCGCAGGCGCCTGGCCGCCGCCGAAGCTGCTTTCACGCAAGCCCCAGGCCATGGGCGCGATCAACAGCACCATGGCGCTCAGAACAAGCAAAGCCTCTTTCCATCCAATGCTGCTGATCAGATAGCCTTCGACCGGCACCATCAGAAACTGGCCGAATGACCCCGCAGCCGCCGCCACGCCCATGGCCCAGGAGCGTTTTTCAGCCGGAATGTTGCGCCCTATAACGCCGTAAATGACGGCATAGGTTGTTCCTGCCTGGGCTGCTCCTATCAATACACCGGCAGTCAGGGTAAAAAGCAGGCCGGTCGGGGAGAGTGCCATGCCCACCAGTCCGAGCGCATACAAAACGGCGCCGCCGACGATGACCCGAAACGCGCCAAAACGGTCGGCCAGCATGCCGGCGAAGATGCCAAATACGCCCCAAGACAGGTTTTGCACCGCAATCGCAAACGCAAACGTCTCGCGCGTCCAACCTTGCTCCTGGGTAATAGGCTGAAGCCACAGGCCAAAACCATGGCGTATGCCCATGGAGAGCGTAACAATCACGGCGCCGCAAACAAGCAGCTGCGTCATGGAGAGGGTTTTGGTGCTGGATTGCATCCAGACAATGTAACCAAAGAAGCCGATTTCCGCTTTTGAAAAATTTCTGCACGATTGATGCGCTTCTGGAATGGATGACGTTTGAATGGCTGTGAGCTGTACGTATATCCAGCTTCTACGTCGGCTAGGTCTACAATTGCGGCCTCATGGCTGCCAAACTACCTACTGAATATTCCGAAGGCTCGATCCGTGTGCTCAAGGGCCTGGAGCCCGTCAAGCAGCGTCCGGGCATGTACACCCGTACCGACAATCCGATGCACATCATCCAGGAGGTGCTGGACAACTCGGCGGACGAGGCGCTGGCCGGGCACGGCAAGAAGATCAAGGTCACCCTGCATACAGACGGCTCGGTCAGTGTCGAAGACGACGGACGCGGCATCCCGTTTGGCATGCACCCCGAGGAAAAAGCGCCGGTGATCGAACTGGTTTTCACCCGTCTGCATGCGGGCGGCAAGTTCGACAAAGGCAAGGGCGGGGCTTACAGTTTCTCCGGCGGCTTGCACGGCGTCGGTGTCAGTGTGACCAATGCGCTGTCCAAACGACTGGAAGCCACCTCCTACCGGGACGGCACCGTGGCCAAGCTGGTTTTTGAGGGCGGCGACGTCACCGAAAAGCTTCACCTGCGCAAAACCGTTGAGGGTGACCGCAAATCAGGCACCACAGTGCGCGCCTGGCCGGACGCCAAATATTTTGAAGCCTCGGCCCTGCCCATGGCCGAACTGACCCACCTGCTGCGTAGCAAGGCTGTTCTCATGCCGGGCGTTACCGTGACGCTTTTGGTGGAAAAAACCAAAGAGACGCAAACCTGGTTGTACAAGGGCGGGCTGCGTGACTATTTGATGCAGACCCTCACCGCCGATCCGGTGATTCCCCTCTTTGAAGAGCAGGGTTTTGCCGACGCGAGCCACGACAGCTTTGCCGAAGGCGAGGGCGCGCAGTGGTGTCTGGCTTTTACTGAAGATGGGCAACCGGTGCGGGAGAGCTACGTCAACCTGATCCCTACCAGCGCTGGCGGCACCCATGAAAGCGGCTTGCGCGATGGCGTCTTTAACGCCGTGAAGAGTTTCGTTGACTTGCATTCGCTGTTGCCCAAGGGCGTGAAGCTCTTGCCGGAAGATGTTTTTGCCCGCGCCAGTTATGTCTTGTCGGCCAAGGTGTTGGACCCGCAATTTCAGGGCCAGATCAAGGAGCGGCTCAATTCGCGCGATGCTGTGCGGCTGGTTTCCAGCTTTGTGCGCCCCACACTGGAGCTCTGGCTCAACCACCACGTGGACTACGGCAAAAAGCTGGCTGAACTGGCCATCAAGGCCGCGCAGACCCGCCAGAAGGCCGGCCAGAAGGTCGAAAAACGCAAAGGCTCGGGCGTGGCCGTGTTGCCAGGCAAGTTAACCGACTGCGAAAGCAAGGACCTCGCTCACAACGAAGTTTTTCTGGTTGAGGGCGATTCCGCCGGCGGCAGCGCCAAGATGGGCCGCGACAAGGAAAGCCAGGCCATCCTGCCTCTGCGCGGCAAAGTGCTCAACACGTGGGAGGTCGAGCGTGACCGCCTGTTTGCCAACACCGAGATCCACGACATCGCGGTCGCCATCGGCGTTGACCCGCACGGCCCCAACGATAGCCCTGATTTAAGCGGCCTGCGTTATGGAAAGGTATGCATCCTCAGCGATGCCGACGTGGATGGCTCCCATATCCAGGTGTTGCTGCTAACCTTGTTTTTCCGGCATTTCCCCAAACTTATAGAAACCGGGCATGTATTTGTAGCCCGACCGCCGCTGTTTAGGGTGGATGCGCCGGCCCGCGGGAAGAAGCCCGCATCCAAGGCGTATGCCTTGGATGACGGGGAGTTAAGTGCTATTCTGGACAAATTGCGCAAGGAAGGCGTGCGCGAAGGGGCTTGGGCCATCAGCCGATTCAAGGGCCTGGGCGAAATGAATGCGGAACAATTGTGGGAAACCACACTCAATCCAGATACCCGGCGTCTTTTGCCGGTACAACTGGGCAATCAAAGCTTTGCCCAAACCGAAAGCCTTGTCACCAAATTGATGGGCAAGGGCGAAGCTGCTGCCAGGCGTGAGCTGATGGAGCTTCACGGTGATGCCGTGGAAATTGATATTTAAAAGGTACTGAAATGACGGATGCTGTGCGCTCAGTTGGTATGACATGAACTTTTCCGTGCAAAAAATTGGGTTGCTGCCGTTTGCGCGCATTCGCCAACTTCTGTCGTGTGTGATGGTCGGTGCTTGTATGCTTGCCGCTTCACCGGCGCATGCGGACGTCTGGGGCTATGTGGACGATAAAGGGGTGGCTCATTTTTCTGCCGATCGGCTTGACGAGCGCTACCAATTATTTTTTCGCGGCGGAGAGACCTTTGATACCAGCCGCCGGGTCAGTGGCCAGGGCATGTCTGGTGCGCCACCCAAGTTGCTTGCTTTCTTTGATGTTTCGCCCAATTACAAGGCGGTCAAGCATTTGCTGCGCGAAGCGTCTGTTGCCCAGGATATTGACTATGCCCTGCTGCAGGCCTTGATTGCCACCGAGTCAGGCTTTAACACCCATGCAGTTTCGCCGAAAGGCGCGGTTGGTCTGATGCAACTGATGCCGCCTACGGCTGAGCGTTATGGCGTCAAAGGGGACAAGACGTCCCCCATAGAGAAAAAGCTGACCGACCCCCGAACCAATATCAGGGCCGGCTCCCGCTATTTGCGCTACCTGATCAACATGTTTCCCGGCCAGCTGGAGCTGGCGGTGGCGGCCTATAACGCGGGTGAAGGCGCTGTGCAACGCGCGGGCAACAAAATCCCCAACTATCCCGAGACGAAAAATTACGTCAAGACGGTGATGCAGCTCTACGGACATCTCAGCCCGCCAACCATGGTCACCGACTCTCGCCGTAGCGCTGGTCGAGTCCGAATGGAAATGATGGGCGGCGCAAAAAGCCAAGTCGCCGACGCGCAACCCGCAAGTGGCTTGGGTCGGCGTGGCAATAACCTGCCCACGCAGGTTGTGCAAACGCCCTGGGCGCCGGAATTTCGGGTAGAGCGCGAATAGCGTGAATTCCGTTTTTCTTCCTGACATGTTTGTCCTCGGCATTGCTGTTGGGGTCTTGGGGCTGGTGCTGCTGTTCAGCCTGATCATTGCGTTCGCGTACGACGAAGTGACGCTTTTCGCTCTCGGCGGCTACCTGGCGGCCATCGCGTTAGCGTTGGTGGCGGGTCGCCAGACGGGGCTGACGGTGGAAACCGTGGAAACCGGAGTGCTGATAGTGGGCCCCGCGATGGTGGGAGGGCTGCATGCGTGGCTGTTGCGTCAGCGTCAACTTGGGGTTCCCGGCAAGGTTGCCATGGGCGCAACCACCGTGATGGTGCTCGGCCTGGTGGCGTTCCGCATGATGGAAACTTCTTCCGTTTCCGTCGCGGCCAGCTCGATTGGATTAGGTGGTGTTCTTGCGCTGTCGTGGCTGTATCTGTGCCTGCCAGCCTGGCGCATTTCCGGCCCGTGGAAGTGGTGGCTGTTGTTGGGACATATGGGAGGGCTGGGCGTCGCCATGCTTTTCCTTTCCGGCTGGGCAGACGCGAAAGTCAATTACTGGTCGGTATCCATGATGCTGTTGTTTCAGTTGCCACCGACCTATCTGGCATTGGTCTGGCGCAGTCGTCTCCTCAATGAAAGCCGCCTGCGTGGGGTGGCCGCACGGGTTACCGACCCCCTGACCGGTCTGGCAAGCCTTGGGGTTCTGCTGGACCGCCTTCGACCTGCGATTACCCGGGCCCAGCAGATGGCGCACGGCGGTGCGCTCTACCTGATCGAAATTCAAAACCTGGCTGGTCTGACCCAAGAACTGGGTGGAGACGCGAAGGAAAAAATATTGCTGGAGGCAGCCAACCGCATTCGGCGTGCGGTCAGCGACAGCGATACCGCTGCCCGCATTGGTGAGCAGTTGTTTGCGGTTGTGGCTCAGGACCTGCAAGACAACGCACAGGTTGACTCCCTGGCCACGAAACTGGTGGTCAGCGGCCTGCGGATCGAAAGCACCTTTTTGCCAGGCGTGGCTTTGCAGTTCCGCGTGATTGTCAGTGACTTGAAAGTGCCCGTGCTACCAAACGTGGCGACTGCCCAGCACTGGCTGCGCGGGTTGACCAGTCACTTCGCTGCCTGGCCCGATACCCACAGATCGCGCAGCATTCTGCTCTTTTCCGGCGGTCAGGTTCGCCGGCCCCAGGCTGCCAGCCCCAGCCAGTTCTGAGTCGATAATTCCCTTCGACAGCCTGCCTCTTGCGGTGGGTTACCTTTTCCTTACTTCCGACCTCCAGCCTGAACCCCCATGGACGATCTTTTTACGCCTGCCCCGGTTTCCAATCCCGAGTCACCCGACCAGGAGTCACTGGCGGCCTATGCCCAGCGCGCCTATCTTGAATATGCGCTGAGCGTGGTCAAGGGCCGGGCCCTGCCGGATGTTTGCGATGGCCAGAAACCGGTGCAGCGCCGCATCATGTACAGCATGGCGCGCATGGGTTTGGGTTTTTCCGGCAACAGCGGCGCCAAGCCAGTCAAGAGCGCGCGCGTGGTTGGCGATGTGCTGGGCCGGTTTCACCCGCACGGTGACCAGGCGGCCTATGACGCCTTGGTACGAATGGCGCAGGACTTCAGCCAGCGTTACCCCTTGATCGACGGGCAGGGCAACTTCGGCTCCAGAGACGGGGATGGGGCCGCAGCCATGCGCTACACCGAAGCGCGCCTGGCCAAAATCACCACCTTGCTGATGGACGAGCTCGATGAAGGCACGGTCGACTTCGTGCCTAACTACGACGGATCTACCGAAGAGCCCAAGCAATTGCCAGCACGACTGCCGTTTACCCTGCTCAATGGCGCCAGCGGTATTGCCGTGGGTCTGGCCACCGAAATTCCGAGCCACAACCTGCGCGAAGTCGCCGATGCCTGCGTGGCGCTCATCAAGACGCCCAAGCTCAGCGACGAAGATCTGTATTCCCTGATTGCCGGGCCCGACTATCCGGGCGGTGGGCAGATCATCTCCAGCAGCGCCGACATCGCTGCGGCCTACAGCACGGGACGCGGCTCGCTCAAGGTACGCGCGCGCTGGAAGATTGAAGACCTGGCGCGTGGCCAGTGGCAATTGGTGGTTCAGGAGTTGCCGCCCGGCGTCAGCACACAGCGCGTTCTGGAAGAAATTGAAGAAATCACCAACCCCAAGATCAAAGCCGGGAAAAAGGCGCTGAGCCAGGATCAGGTGCAGCTCAAGCAGACCGTTCTGGCCGTGCTTGATGTTGTGCGAGACGAGTCGAGTAAAGACGCGGCAGTGAGGCTGGTGTTCGAGCCGAAAACCAGCCGCATCGGGCAGTCCGAGCTGATCACGACCCTGCTGGCACACACCAGCCTGGAAAGCTCCTCCAGCATCAATCTGACCATGGTTGGGCTGGACGGCAAGCCGACCCAGAAAAACTTGCGGCAAATGCTGCTGGAGTGGATTGCCTTTCGCCAGACGACGGTAGAGCGACGCTCGCAACACCGGCTCGACAAGGTGCTGGACCGCATCCACATCCTCGAGGGGCGGCAATTGGTGCTGCTAAATATTGATGAGGTGATTGCCATCATCCGCCAGGCCGAAGAGCCCAAGGCCGCTTTGATTGCACGCTTTAATCTCAGCGACCGTCAGGCCGAAGACATTCTTGAAATCCGCCTGCGCCAACTGGCCAGACTGGAAGCCATCAAGATCGAGCAGGAGCTCAAAGGCCTGCGTGAAGAGCAGGGCAAGCTCGAAGAAATTCTGGGTAGCCCGGCCGCATTGCGCCGCCTCATGGTCAAGGAAATAGAGCTTGATGCGAAACAGTTTGCAGATCCGCGCCGCACGCTGATCCAGGCCGAGAAAAAAGCAGTGCTTAAAGTCAAAGTGCTGGATGAACCGGTGACGGTGGTCGTTAGTGCCAAAGGGTGGGTGCGCGCGCGCACCGGCCATGGCCATGACGCGGCAAGTTTTGCCTTCAAATCTGGCGACGGCCTGTACGGCACTTTCGAGTGCCGCACGGTCGATACCCTG
>JBKJIV010000182.1:0-13319 GCA_046598365.1 Polaromonas sp.
CCTGACAACAAGGTCCCCGTGGGCACAAATTCAACGCCATTCGGACCGAAATCAGCGCTCCTGTGCGAAATCAACAAGTGCCATTTCAAAAACGGGGCTTATTCAGCGTAGCCTTAAAGCGCAGGACCACATGCATTGCTTCAGACACAGCCCAAATAACGCAGTTGGCCTTTGCAAGACGTGCTTCAAAGCTGTATGCCGTGAGTGCGCCGTTGACGTTGGGAATGGCCTCGCGTGCGCTGGCGAGTGCGAGCGCAAAGTTCTTGAACTGAATGAGATGTGGGACCGGAGCGCGAAGATCTACGGTGTAGGCAGCCACAAGAGCCGGATCCCTTCGACTGGTGTTCTCCTTTGGCTTGTGTTGGCGCTGGGAATGTGGGCGACCACTGGCTACACCTATCTTCGCGGGGGCGGGCTGGACGTGGCGTCCTTTGTGACGGCCATCGTTTTCACATGCGGATTGGGTCTCGCCTTCTATGGTGCGAGGAGAACGGGCCTGAAATGTTGAAGAAACTGCGCTTTAACAGGTCGGCCAACGCGGACCCACAACTGCAGGCTGCGGCTTCGCCGCAACGGTTGTGGTCCGGTTGCCTCCAACGTTAAAGGGCAGACCATGCGTTGGGTTGAGTTTGGAATTGCTGTGGGTGTTGGCGCTTTAGTGGTCGCGTTTCAACTGCTGCCACGCGATTGGTGCGAGCCAATAGGCGTTCGAGCGATTGCCGCATTCGTGATCGGAATCGCCACTCTCACTTATATTCATCTGGTGGATACAGTTCGACGTGGAGCGAGCGCGGGTCATCGCATGCTAGTTGGTGCGGTCGGAGGTCTCGCGATCGCCGCAATCAACTTTGCGCCAGTAGAGGGATATGGGCTCGCGCTCCTGCTTGGCGGAGCTGCGGGGTACTTTGGCCGCTACGTAACGAACTATGTTCGTATATAACCCTTTAACAGGCCGCTCCATCCGATCGCCTTCGGCGTCGGCTGAGCGGCAACGTTATAGCGAGTAGCGGCAGTTCGTATGGAAATGACCCCTTTCAAGATTGCTATCGTGGGCGCTTCATGGCTTATGTCTCTGTATTTGATTTGGAGGCTTTGGGTATCAGAGCAACACCTATTCTTCAAGGTGTCGCTGTCAGCCCTGGTTTGGATTCCTGTTCTCGGTCCGTTGCTTGTCTGGTGGATTTGGGACTTTCCACCAAAGGTGCACCCCATGTTTCGCGATAGACATCGGTACTCGTCTGACGTATTTGATAGATGGCGCGATGTGCATTCGGAGCCAAACAAGAAGAAGCGACTCGGAAAGTGGATTGCGCAAGTTAAGCGCGACCAGAAGGAAAGTCCCCATGACCCGCTATAACAGGTCGCTCGACACGGAAACACAATTGCAGGCGGCGCCTTCGCCGCTGGTGTTGTGTTCCGGTCAGCGCCAACGTTAAAGCGTGCAGACGTCATGGCAAATTCTCCTGATATAGCAAGCCCGGTCGCGAAGCCATTGCGTCTTGGGCTTTTTGGAATTGCTATTGCAGCCGGAGGTGCGGCGCTTGGGTTGCTAATTGACTATCGCGACGATAATCCTCTCGCCAATCTGGCTTTCGGGCTCGTGGTGACAGGTGTAGTACTGGTTTTCGGTGCTGTGTCATGGGGCTGGGTTGCCATGGCGCGCAAGTCGTGGGGTCGCAAATGAATGCCCGCTTTAACATTTCGTCCAAGTCGGACGCCTTCGGCGCCTCTTGGCTTTGACGTTAACTGGCAGCCGGTGACGACAAACTGAACGGCTGCATCCTCTACTGAACAAAGACCGCTATCGCAGCACATGCGACAGTGAATTCATGGCACATTTCGGATAACGGCGCGCAACAGGTGCATTCAAGTTATATTGCCTGATGTTCGGGCACTGGTGGCTTGGGCCATAAGCATAAGGAACCTCAAAGCATGCAATTTGGATACAACGGACTCATTGGTGTGCTGGTGCTCGCTGGCGACATTTGGGCCATCCTTAATATTTTTCAAAGCTCAGCCTCCAACGAGAAAAAATTGATTTGGATTCTTGCTGTAGTACTCCTGCCCGTTCTGGGTCTGATACTGTGGTTTTTCCTCGGACCCCGCAAGGGCAGGTCAAGCTAGCGACTGTTGGCGCCTGGGGGCCACCGGCCCTCGGTCGCCGGTTATTTATACGGTAAACCTTATCCGGCATAGTCCGAACACAGCCCGGGCAGCCCAACGCAGCCACATGGTTTGTGTCACTGCAGCGGGTGTATTTGTCACTTAAGAATTCAAGCAGCGTAAATTTGTTACGCCGTCAGCTTGTGTGGATACCACAGCGCCATTTCAAACTTTGAGGGCTCGGCATCGCAGGCGCCAGAAGCAAAGCCGCTGGCGAGCGACGGCCTGCAAGGTGCCGGCGCCTCACGCAGTGAGCGAACCTGGGAGCTTAAAATGCTTCATGACTTTTCTTGAGATGCTGGGCGCGGCTGAGCGCCAGAACCAATCCATGCTGTGTGTCGGCCTGGACCCGGACCCCGTCAGATTTCCCGGCAAGCTCAAGGGCGACGCCAACCGGATCTACGATTTTTGCGCAGCCATCGTTGACGCAACCGCAGACCTCTCGATTGCCTTCAAGCCGCAGATTGCCTACTTTGCAGCGCACCGCGCTGAGGACCAGCTTGAGCGCCTCATGCAGCACATGCGCCGCGTGGCGCCGCATGTGCCCGTCATTCTGGATGCCAAACGCGGCGGCATCGGCAGCACCGCCGAGCAGTACGCCATTGAGGCTTTTGAGCGTTACGGTGCGGACGCGGTAACGCTATCGCCCTTCATGGGTTTTGATTCCGTAGCCCCTTATCTGAAGCACGAAGGCAAGGGGGCTTTCTTGCTGTGCCGTACGTCCAACCCCGGAGGCGATGATCTGCAGAACCAGCGTCTCGCGTCGGTGGAAGGCCAGCCTCTGCTCTATGAACACGTCGCCCGGCTCGCGCAGGGACCGTGGAATCTCAATGGCCAACTCGGCCTGGTGGTGGGGGCAACCTACCCGGCGGAAATTGAGCGTGTGCGCGCGGTAGCGCCCACGTTGCCGCTGCTGATTCCCGGTGTCGGCGCGCAGGGCGGTGATGCGGTGGCCACGGTAAAAGCCGGCTGGCGGCCTGGTGCACCCATCATCGTTAATTCATCGCGGTCCATCATCTACGCTTCGTCGGGGGATGACTTTGCGGATGCGGCGCGGCGGGAGGCCATGAAGACGCGGGATGTGTTGCAGGCGGCTCGAAGCTGAGGCTGTAGAAGTTTTTTTGCCTCCAGCGGTTGTGTTTAACCAGCAGCCGTGGGGCCCGGATCGGGCCTGCCCCGGACTTGAGCCGGGGTTCGGGATGACAGCCTTTCAGGCCGCTTCCTTGTAGAAAAACCCACGCTGGATACCCCTTGGCGCCAGTGGTTTGACGGCTTCATGAATCGCGCCAATATGCTCAGGCGTGGTCCCGCAGCACCCCCCCACAATATTGACCAGGCCCTCATCAGCAAACTCGCGTAGCAGCCGGGATGTGACGTCAGGGGTTTCGTCAAACCCGGTGTCGCTCATCGGATTGGGCAGCCCGGCATTGGGATAACAGCTGATGAACGTATCGCCAGCAACACGCGCCAACTCCTGAATGTAGGGACGCATGAGTGCCGCACCCAGCGCGCAGTTGAGTCCAATAGCCAGCGGCTGCGCATGGCGCACGCTGTGCCAGAAGGCAGTTACTGTTTGCCCGCTGAGAATGCGCCCGGACGCGTCGGTTACTGTGCCGCTGATGATCAGCGGCAGGCGCTCGCCACTGTTGTCAAAATATTCGTCAATCGCAAACAGCGCCGCTTTAGCGTTGAGGGTGTCGAAAATGGTCTCGACCAGCAGTACGTCGGCACCGCCCTTGACCAGGGCTTCGGTTTGTTCGTAATAAGCCTTGCGCAGTTCTTCAAAGCTGGTGTTGCGGGCACCGGGGTCGTTGACGTCGGGGCTGATGCTGGCCGTTTTGGGTGTGGGGCCAAGTGCGCCGACCACAAAGCGGGGCTTGTCGGGTGTGGAAAACTTGTCGCAGGCGGCGCGCGCAATGCGGGCGGACTCGTAGTTCATCTCCACCGCCAGCTCGGCCATGTCGTAATCAGCCTGCGCGACCGTGGTGGCGCCAAAGGTGTTGGTTTCGATCATGTCGGCGCCCGCAGCCAGGTAGTTTTCATGGATGTCCTGAATGACGTCCGGGCGGGTCAGGCTCAGCAGTTCGTTGTTGCCTTTGACGTCCTTGTGGAAGTCCTTGAAGCGCTCACCGCGGTACTGCGCCTCGCTCAGCTTGAAGCGCTGGATCATGGTGCCCATTGCGCCGTCAAGAATGGCGATGCGGTTTTCCAAAATGGCAGGGAGCGCGGCTCCGCGGGTGTAGATAGCTTGCTTCATGGCTACATTTTAAGGTGGGGCTGCCAGCACTTGCGGTTTCGCCCCGATTTCCCGTGACAATAGAAGGACGATAGCACCGCCTGCCCCATGAAACACCTCCAACCCAAACAAGCCTGGGACTACCTTCAGCAACACCCGCACGCGCTTTTTGTCGACGTGCGCATGGAGATTGAGTCGCTGTATGTGGGCCGCCCGCCGGGCGTGATCAACGTGCCCTGGTATGAGTACCCGGACCTGGTGCCAGACCCACAAAAATTTTCCGCAGCCGTCACTCAGGAGGCCAGCGGCAAGGAGCAGCCGGTTTTGCTGATTTGTCGCTCAGGCCAGCGCACGCTGGACGCGGGCAAAGCACTCGAAGACGCGGGTTTCACCGAAGTCATCAACATCGTGCACGGCTTCGAGGGTGAACTGGACGAGCAGTTTCGGCGCTCGACGCTCAGCGGATGGCGCTTTGACGGGCTGCCCTGGGAGCAGATGTAGTTTTGCAGCACGCCACCACCCTCCCGACAGCCCTGGATATTCTCGGCCAGGTCTTTGGTTACTCTGACTTTCGCGGGCCGCAACAGGCCATTGTTGACCATGTGGTGCAAGGTGGTGACGCGCTGGTGCTGATGCCCACGGGCGGTGGCAAATCGCTGTGTTACCAGATTCCGGCCATCGTTCGGCAAAACGCCGGCCACGGCGTGACGGTGGTGATCTCGCCGCTGATTGCGCTGATGCACGACCAGGTCGGTGCACTGCACGAGGCCGGTGTTTCAGCCGCTTTTCTCAATTCAACCCAGACGCAGGAAGAAAGCAGCCTGCTGGAAAAGCAATTGCTGCGCAACGAGCTGACGCTGCTTTACGCAGCGCCCGAACGCATCAACACGCCGCGCATGAAAGGGCTTCTCGGTTCCTTGCATGAACGCGGCCTGCTGAGCCTGTTTGCGATTGACGAGGCGCATTGCGTGAGCCAGTGGGGCCACGACTTCCGGCCTGAATACCGCAGCTTAAGCTTGCTGCACGAAACCTTCCCGGACGTGCCGCGCATCGCGCTGACCGCCACCGCCGACGCGCTGACGCGCCAGGACATGATTGAGCGCCTCAAGCTGGAAGACGCGCGCGCGTTTGTCAGCAGCTTTGACCGGCCCAACATCAGATACACCATTGTTGAAAAAACCGATGGTGCACACCAGTTGCTGCGTTTCATCGAAAGCGAACATGCAGGCGAAGCTGGTATCGTTTATTGCCAATCGCGCAAACGCGTGGAAGAAGTCGCAGAGATGCTGGCGGGCGCAGGCATCAAGGCCATGGCCTACCACGCGGGGCTGGACAGCGCATTGCGCCAGCAACGTCAGGACCGCTTCCTGCGCGAAGAAGGCATGGTGATGGTGGCGACGATCGCCTTCGGCATGGGTATCGACAAGCCCGACGTGCGTTTTGTGGCACACCTGGACATGCCGAAAAATATTGAAGGTTACTACCAGGAGACTGGCCGCGGTGGCCGGGATGGTCTGCCCACCAACGCGTGGATGACCTATGGCTTGCAGGATGTGGTGAACCAGCGCCGCATGATTGACACCAGTGACGCAGCCAGCGAAGAGTTCAAACAGGTGATGCGCGGCAAGCTTGATGCATTGCTGACCCTGGCTGAAGACACGCGCTGCCGCCGCGTCAGCCTGCTGCATTACTTTGGCGAAGACAGCCAGGCTTGCGGTAACTGCGACAACTGCCTGAGCCCGCCGGTGGTGTGGGATGCGACCGAAGCCGCACGCAAGATGCTGAGCTGTATTTACCGTGTGCAGCAGGCCAGCGGCATCAGCTTTGGGGCCGGCCACCTGATGGACATTTTGCGCGGCAAGGCGACTGAAAAAGTGATGCAGCACAACCACGACAAGCTCAGCACCTTTGGCATAGGCTCCGACCTGGGTGAGGTGCAGTGGCGGGGCGTGCTGCGCCAATTGATCGCCAAAGGCATGGTGCGGGTTGACCCGGACGCCTTCAACACCCTGCAACTGTTACCCGACGCCCGGCAGGTGCTCAAGGGCGAGGTCGCCGTGATGCTGCGCGAACAAGCGGCGGGCGGCAAGACTGACCGGCGCAAGAAAAGCACCAAAACCTCCGTTAAGGGAATGGCAGAAGCGGCACTCAATGCCGGAGCGCTGGAGCGCCTGACCCGACTCAAGGCCTGGCGCGCGGAGGTGGCGCGTGAACACAACCTGCCCGCCTTTGTGATTTTTCACGACGCGACCTTGCGCGCCATTGCAGAGCGGTCGCCGCAGAGCCTCGGCGATCTGGACGGTATCAGCGGCATTGGCGCCAAGAAGCTGGAAGCCTATGGCAGCGAGGTTGTACGGGTCTGTGCCGCAGCCCACTAGCGGAATCGCTATTTCGCCCTTTAAGGGAGACGATGGCTTGCTCCTATTGTGATAGCGATTTGAACGTCTGAAGCGCAAGCCTGACGACCACCGTCAGACGGACCATGCCTGCGGCACAATAAGTCCGTGGGAGCTTTGAAAAAATACATGGTGAGGAAAAACGCAACCACCCTTTTCCGGGTGGTGCTAGCCCTGCTTTGCCTTCAAGCCGCCATGCTCACCAACCCCGCGTGGGCACGTTCCGAGCTGCTACCGCTGGGCAGCGATGGGGGCGCGGTGGCCCTGGCGCCATCGCTGGAATTCTGGCTGGACCGGGCCGGCCAGACTCCGGTGGAAAAGATCGAGTCAGGCGCCGATGTCCTGCCCTTTGCCGAAGTCACGCCCGGCAACAAATACCAGCTGGAGAACGGCGCGCTCTGGCTGCGCTTTGAAGCGGTGGTGCTGGACCCACGCATTCGGTGGAAACTGGAAATGCCCTTGGCCGGCATAGACAAGGTAACGCTTTACTACCGTGACAGCCTGGGCCGTTGGGTGGTGCAGCAAGCGGGCGACAGCCTGCCCATGAGTGCGTGGCCGCAAGCCAGCCGCTACCCGGTGTTCTCGCTGAACCACGAGGTCGGGCAGCCCACCGCATACTACCTTCGTGTTGAACATGCCCGCGTCCCCTTTTCGACGCTGCCGCAGGTCATGGGAGACGCTCGCCTGGCCACCAACCATCAGCAGGAAAACCTGTTGCTGGGTGCCTATTTCGGTCTGGCCACGCTGGTGATTCTGCTGGCGCTGGTCAACGCCATCCTTCATCGCGACTGGGGCTTTGCCACTTACGCACTGTATATGGCCACCTTTTCAGGAGCCCAAGCCGCGTTCAACGGCATTGCAGGCCTTTACTTGTGGCCAGAACGTCCTGAGCTGAACAATACTGCCATCGTCATGCTCCGGCTGAGCGCTGCGGCATCCGCACTGCTGTTCGTGCGAACCATTGCCACTCCAAAGCGCTTCTCACGGGCGCTGGACTGGTTCATCCTAGCCCTGATCGGGCTGCTGCCGGTGCTCGCCCTCATTGACATCGCCTACCCTACTGCCGAGAGTTTTGCGCTGATCAACATCATGGTCGCTGCCGGCATCATGGTCTTGCTCATGGCGGTTGGCGTATCACTGTTTGAAGGCGACCGCCATGCCCGCTGGATTCTTCTCGGATTTCTACCCATTGTTGTTGCGGCGGTATTTCCCATCCTGCGCAACTTCGGCGTACTGAGCTCCGGTTTTCTGACCCAGAATGCGCTGTTGTTGGGGTCGGCCATAGAAGCGCCCATCCTGTTTTACGGACTGCTGCGCCGGGTGACGCAGGGCGGAAAGTCAAACGCGCGTGCCACGACCCTGAAAACCACGGACCCGCTGACCGGACTGGGTTCGGAACATGTCCTGCTGAGCAGTCTGCGTAAGGCTTTGAGCACTGCCGAGCGCTACCAGCAATCCTGCAGCTTGCTCATCATCAACCTGAATAACCTGGCCAGCTTGCAGCAGCAGTATGGCCGGGAGACAGGTGACCGTGCGATGGTGATGGCGGCCTCGCGCATTCGTGCTGCAGCCCGGCCCACCGACACGGTGGCCCGGGTGGGTGACAGTCATTTCGCCTTGCTGATGGAGGGGCCCATGACCCCCGACTCAGTGACCCAAGTCGCCACCCGGATTGTCGCCAGTGGCCTGCGACCCTCTCCCCAGTTGCCTGAAGCGGATCCATTGCAATTTCATGTCGGCATTGGCTACATAGCCGATCCGCCGCGCCGGGGCTCAACGTCCCCTCAAGAGTATCTGACCCGCATGATGCAGGAAGTCAGGGAGATGAACGACGGTTCGCGCAAGGCGATCCGCCTGGTTCAGCTCTGAAAGCTATTTAGCGCTGCCCCTCTGGCAACAAACTGCGAACATCACTGCATGAAACCCATGGACCGGCTTTCACGTACTTCTGGTTTGATGCGGTGCTCTGCCTCGAGTTGACATAAAAATTCATCCGCCGTGAAGGTCGTGGCAAGTATGTCGGTCTGTCGTTTGACGGCGGCAAAGTCCCCGGGACACAGCTGCGTCAGCCGGGCCAACCTTTCCTGCAAAGGCCCGCCAAGAGCCGCGCCGTCTCCGGCCAGCGCCTCGGTGACAAACATCGTTTCGCGTTGCGCTGGAGTCAATGGAAGAAACTTGATCTTGAAAGTAAAGCGGCGCAGCGCCGCTTGATCCAGGCTTTCCATCAGGTTGGTGGTGCAGACAAAAATGCCGCTGAAGCGCTCCATGCCCTGCAGCATTTCATTGACCTCGGTCACCTCATACGTGCGTTGCGCACCGCGCCGGTCCTGCAAAAAACTGTCGGCTTCATCCAGCAACAACACCGCCTTCTCCGCTTCAGCTTCAGCGAACATCGCCGCCATGTTCTGCTCGGTCTCGCCAACGTATTTGCTCATCAGGTCGCTGGCCTGTTTGATGATCAGGGGACGGTCGAGCGCCTTGGCCATGTGCTCGGCCAACGCTGTTTTGCCGGTACCAGGCGCGCCGTAAAAGCACAAGGTGCCATGACCGCGGGCTTTCAGCGCTTCCACGATGCGCGGCACCTCAAAGCGGGACTCCACATTGAGCATGGACAGGTCGTAGCTCGTCACGCTGCGCCGACCAACCGCGTCGACCTTGTTGCCAAGTGCCAGGTCGGCATTTTTGAGTTGCCGCTCTATCAAAGACTCCATCAGGGCCACATGGCCACCCGACAAAATTGTGGCCATACCAGCCTCATCGGTCATTGCGCCGGGGGTACTGGCCAATTTGGCAAAGCGCACGGCGGTACGTATTTGCGCGGGCGTGAGTCCCTTGCGCCCCGTGAGTTTGGCGACAAAAGCATCACTGACCTGCACGCCCTCCAGGGTCTTGCGCACCAGGCCTTCCCGCGCGCCGGGGGGTGGTGATTTCAGCTCGAGGTGGTAGGCGAACCGGCGCCGGAAGGCCGGGTCAATTTGCTCGATCCGATTGGTCACCCACAAGGTAGGCACGGTGTTCGATTCCAGAATCTGGTTAACCCAGGCTTTGCCGCTGACCGAGGACGTGGCGGGCGCCGCCATCTGGTCGGATCGGGCCATCAGCTGCGCAGCTTCACTAGAGATGGTCGGAAAGACGTCTTCAACTTCGTCAAACAGCAAGGCCGCATGGTCGCTGCCTTTGAGAAACACCTGCGCAATCTGCAATGAGCGGTAACGGTCGCGCCCGCTAAGCGAATTGCCATCGCGGTCAGCATATTCAACCTCGAACAGATCCAGTCCGGCGGCTTGGGCAACCACCTTGGCCAGCTCCGTTTTACCGGTGCCCGGTGGGCCGTAAAGCAGCACATTGACACCCAACTCTTTGCTTGCCACGGCATTGAGCAGCAGCGACACCAGCACTTGCGCGTCTTCGCGCGCAAAAGAGAAATCGGACAGTCCCAAGCGGCTTCGGTCCACGGGTCGGGTAAACACCGCCATCAACTCGTTCTGGTCGCGGTACTCACGCATCAACACTGGAGGCAGTTTCTCGCTGACCTTCATCAAGTCGGCCAAGTCAGTAATGTTGTGCTCGGAAATCAGGTTTTCGACCATGCCGATGCGCTCCAGCCGCGATCCGGCGCGCAGCGCTTCGGCCACGTCGTTGGCCTTGACGCCGGCTACTTCTGCAATGGCCGCATAAGCCTCTGGCGCATTGTTGACCTTGAACTCAACCAGCAGGGAGCGCAGGTCACGCTGGTAACGCGCCAGGGTCCCATACAGCAGCAAGGCGCGCTCGGCCTGGTTGAGCTGAAGCAAATTGGCCAGCGCATCGATGTTTTTTTCCACCAGCGTGGATTGTTTTTTCAGCGCGTTCGTCAACCAGTCGCCCGTAGCGCTGAGCACTGACAACAGGTCTTTGGGCTGGTCCTTGGCATATTCATCGAGATAGAAGAAAAGCGTGCCTTCTTCGTAGGGTCCACGCCAGGCGCCGTGCCGATTCATGAATTCGGTATCGCTCCAGGACTCGTGACCGCGCCAGAATTCGTTGTCTTTACATCGACGCCCCAGAAATTCGCGCAGACGCTGCAAGGCAGGCAAGGGCCAGACGAGATGCCTGCCCGACAGTGACAGCAGGCTGTTCAGATCGCGCCGCACGTTGAATTTGGCGCCCTGCCTCGCCGCCAGCGTGAGAACAAAATGCGAGCACATCAGGTCGAGCACCGGCGCGTCTTTCAAGCCGGGGGACAGCAGCAGCTGACCATGCTTGTCAGCACCGGAACGCTTGCTCATTGAGGAACCTCCAGCCTGGAAGGCAACTTCATATGCACATGTGCGCCGATTGAACGCACGCCTAACCATAACGCAGCTTGATGCCCGGTGGAAGACGCTAATTGAGCGGCCCTGTGTGAATTGCGCCACAAAATCGCGCCACAATCAGCGCTCTAGTGGAAACCCCAGAGGAGACATCTTGCTCACCTTGACCGATATTGAGGCTGCGGCCCTTCGCTTGCAAGCCCATCTGCTGGATACCCCATGCGTGGCATCCAAAACACTGTCCCAGATCACGGGTGCCGAGATTTTTCTCAAGTTTGAGAATCTGCAATACACGGCCTCGTTCAAGGAGCGCGGAGCGTGTAACAAGCTGGCGCAGTTGTCGGGCGACGAGCGGCGGCGCGGCGTGATCGCGATGAGCGCGGGCAACCACGCCCAGGGTGTGGCCTACCACGCACAACGCTTGGGATTACGCGCAGTCATCGTGATGCCACGATTCACGCCCGGAGTGAAGATCGAGCGTACACGGGGGTTTGGTGCCGAGGTGGTGCTCCACGGGGATACCCTGGAGCAATCACGCAGCCATGCGCTGGAACTGGCCAAGGCCGAAGGGCTGGTGTTTGTGCATCCCTATGACGACGAGGCCATCGTTGCGGGTCAAGGCACTGTCGGCCTGGAAATGCTGCGCGCCGTGCCGGAGCTGGACACCTTGGTCGTGGCCGTGGGTGGCGGCGGGCTGATCGCCGGCATGGCGACAGCAGCCAAGGCACTAAAACCGAGCATTGAAATCATTGGTGTGCAAACCTCGCGCTTTCCCGCTATGGTCAACGCCATCAAAGGAACGCATCATCCGCAAGGTACCAGCACCATTGCCGAGGGCATTGCCGTTGGCACCCCCGGCGTCATACCGCAGGCCATCATTGCACGCCTGGTGGACGACCTTGTGCTGGTCGATGAGGGCGATATCGAGCAGGCCATGGTGATGCTGCTCGAAATTGAAAAAACCCTGGTCGAAGGCGCGGGAGCGGCAGGCCTGGCTGCGCTGCTGAAATACCCCGAGCGATTCAAAGGCAAAAAAGTCGGGCTGGTTCTGTGCGGTGGCAATATCGATCCCCTGCTGCTGGCGGCCATCATCGAGCGCGGCATGGTCCGTGCCGGCCGTCTGGCCCGCATCCGCGTGAGCGCGCGCGATGTACCCGGTTCGCTGGCCAAAATCACAGCCACGGTGGCCGATGCCGGCGCCAACATCGACGAGGTCCATCACCAGCGGGCATTCACCATGCTGTCCGCGCAAAACGTGGATATCGAGCTGGTGATCCAGACGCGTGGGCGCGAGCATATTGCGCAGGTGCTGGCCGTTCTGAAAGCGGCCGACTTCGAAGCCGAGGAGCAGCTGTGAGCCCGCAAACCTTACAGGCCGCCCTGCTGGAATACTTTGCCCCCTGGGTACAGGCGCTGGATTTGCAGGTCGTATCGTTCGACAGCGGCAGCGTGATTTTGCGCCTACCCCAGAACGCGCAGCTCTCACGCGTAGGCGGCATGCTCTGCGGGCAAGCCATGATGTCAGCGGCGGACACCGCCATGGTGTTGGCCCTGATCAATCATTTTGGCGAATTCAAACCCTGCACGACGGTACAGATGAACAGCAGCTTTCTAAAGCCCCTGTCAAATCAGGACGCATTGATCGAGGCGCGCGTGCTGCGCGCGGGCAAGTCACTGGCCTTTGGCGAGATCGACATCCGCGGCGCAAATGACGGGAAAAGCGTGTGCCGCGCAAGCACAACCTACGCCCTGCTTTAGAGATCTAACCTCGCCGCGAAGGCTGCAAGCTCAGTTCCAGCCAATCACATCAAAACCTTTTTCTGACAGGCAGCGCTGGACAAAATTGCGGTAAGTCCCACTGGGCCGGTCGTTGCGAAAAGCGCCCTGGACCGCACCAGCCGAGCCGCCAACCGCAGCACCTGCTGCGCCAGCGCGAACAACACCTTCGCCCCCGCGACCGGTAGAAGACCGGTCGGGCCGACGGGCTGTTGGCACCGGTGCTGGCGCAGCCGGTCAAACCACTGATGGCCAAAGCCAGGCTGAAAGCCAGCGTGGGCCTGAAATGACGCACGCCGGGATGAACACGGTAAAATCGCAAGAGTTGCCCCCAGTTTTCAGGAACCATCATGTCAAGCTCAGCCGATCACTCCACCAATGCAGCCCACAGCAGTCCTACGCCAGCCCAGGAACAGGACGCCGTAGAGGCCATCGTTCCGCTGATGCCCATCGTAC
>JBKJIV010000089.1:0-9742 GCA_046598365.1 Polaromonas sp.
CCGCCAATATGGACGGCCTCGTCGCACACGCTCACATGTTTGGCGTTGGCATCTGCGTCCGAATAGACGGCAACACTCTGGATGGCCATGCGCCGTGCGGTGGCCGCTACCCTGCAGGCGATTTCACCGCGATTGGCGATCAGTATTTTTTTAAACACGTCTGGTTTCTTTCATATCAAACTTCACTGCCGCCTGACGCAGGCTGCTTGCTACTGCGTCAAATGCGGGTTTGGGTTGGCCTTGGGCATCAAACAAGGTCGGGCGCATGGGTTGGCCGTCAGCACGGCGCGGGCTTTGCGCCCAGCGGTTGATCCAGCTGTCGCCGTCGGTCACGTTCCACATGACGATCATTTCCACTGACGGGTGGCTGAGACACGCATCCAGAAAATCCTTGTACAAGCCCGCCACGGCTGCATCACGTGAGGTGACATCGCCGGTTGCCTGCGCGTCGTTGACATCCAGCTCAGTGATTTGAATGCTCAAACCCAAAGCCCGGAGTTCATCAAAAAATTGAAGCATCCGTGTGCCAGAGAATCGACGAGACAGATTTAGATGCGCCTGCAACCCCATCGTGTCGATCGGTGTTTTCCGTTTGACCCAGCTTTCCAGCATGCGCAACACGGCGGTACGCCGGCGCTCGCACCAGGGCTCGTCTTGTTCCATGCCGTAGTCGTTGTAGGCCAAGCGCGCTTGCGGGTCTGCTTCACGCGCCAGCTCGAACAGGATCGGGTATTTTTCTGCGCCCCAAAGCCGTGACAGCACAGAGTCGCGCATGCCGTCACCTCGCTTTTGGTCTCCATCAATCACTTCATTGAGCACGTCCCATGTATGGATACGCCCTTTGTAACGCGCGCCCAGTGCCTTCAAATGCGCCGTCTGCGCCTGAACAAACACCTCGGGGGACGCGTTCGACAGATAGGCCGGCGTGGACTGGTGCCAGGCCAGCGTGTGCCCGCGCATGGGGGCGTTCAGACTCGCTGCGAGCGCGGCCACTTTGTCCGCCTGAGCGTAATCGGGCACACCGGCCATGTTTTCAATGCTGCGCCACTTCATGGCGTTTTCCGCAGTGATAACGCCTGCATGCTGCTGCAAGATGCTTTTGACGGGTTCTTTGTCCGCATAGCTGGGGTGGACCGCAAATCCATACCGGCGACCACTGCCACGGGCAAGTTCGTCCAGGCGCACCGCCTGCTGCGCATGCGCCATCCCTACAAGGCCCATGCAAGTGCTGCCGGCCCAGCGAAGCAGTTCGCGGCGTTGCATGCCCTTGGCCCGCAAGGGATTGAACACGTCAATCATTCTTTGTAAAAGGAGATTTGAGGGTGAAGGCGGGCGAGGGCCCCGTATCCGGCCTGCCGCTGAAGACACGGGCGACTCGCGCGAACAGCTGCCGCAGAAAGCGCCAGCAGACACGAATCAACCATACGCTGAGGATCAACACCAACACCAGCACAACAACAAAGACCACCGGATGCGCAATGGCCAGCCACAAGCCCGCAGGCACGAGGCTGTCTTCCACCAGTGAAGCACCTACGTTGCTGAATGGCTCGGGCGAGGTGTTGATGGCCGCGCGCGTTGTAGCCTTGGCCGCGTGGCTGGTGGCGGCCAGCGTGCCGCCCATCAGCGCAGCAACCAGCGCCATCGCTCCGCTATCAGCGCCAAACACACCCGCAGCCAGTGC
Organism: Polaromonas sp.; assembly: GCA_046598365.1. Taxonomy (GTDB): domain Bacteria; phylum Pseudomonadota; class Gammaproteobacteria; order Burkholderiales; family Burkholderiaceae_C; genus Polaromonas. The sequence continues at coordinate 1,682 of JBKJIV010000089.1, forward strand.
AGCGCCGGCCGGAATGCGGATCATGGTGTGCACCACATCCCACAAAGAATCAAGTCCCGGAATCTTGTCTGCAAAAAACTCAACAAACACCATGAAGCCGCTGGCACCCAACACCACCGGATTGGCCAACAGATGTAGACCTTGTGGCAACTGGATCCAACCCATGAAACCGGCCAACCCGGTGAGCAGCACCGCCAAATAAAGGCGTACGCCGCTGGCCCAGCCCAGCGCGCCCGCCAGGGCAATCAGTTGTACGGTGTCCATGGCTTGCATATCGACTCCTATTTAGTTTGATCCGGCAACCAGTTCGGCTTGCGCTTTTGCAGAAACGATTGCACGCCTTCGCGACCTTCGGTGCTCACCCGGATGTCGGCAATGCTGTCAACCGTCATCTGGATCAGCGCTGGCGTAATCGCCTGCTCAGCCACGTCCTGCACCAGTTTTTTACACAAACGCACCGCCTGCGGGCCCGCATGGACCAAGGCCGTGGTCAGCTCTGCCACTTTGGCGTCCAACGCGTCTACTGTCACCACCTCGTGGATAAATCCGATGCGCAAAGCCTCGGCCGCGCTGAAGCGCTCTGCGGTTAAAAAGTAGCGATGCGCAGCACGGGCTCCCATGGCGCGAATCACATAGGGGCTGATGGTGGCGGGAATCAAACCCAACTTGACTTCGCTCAGGCAATAGCCCGCAGTGTCTACCGACACGGCGATGTCGCAGGCCGCCACCAGGCCGGTGCCACCGGCATACACGTCACCCTGCACCTTGGCAATGGTGGGTTTGGGGCAGGTGTAGATGACACGCAGCATCTCGGCCAGCGCGCCTGCGTCTGCCAGGTTTTCTTCACGCGTGTAGGTCGCTATGCGTTTCATCCAGCTCAAATCGGCCCCTGCGCTAAAGGCCTTGCCGTTGGCGGCCAGTACGATGCAGCGCACGTCGTCGCGCGCGGCCAAGTCGTTGAAGCATGCCGTCATTTCGGCGATGGTTTCATCGTTGAACGCGTTGCGTACTTCGGGTCGATTCAAAGTCACCTGCGCCGCACCGTCCGCAACACTGATATGAAGCGCTGTCACGGTTTTGTCCAGACGACCTGATCGTCTACCGCATAGAGGCGACAGGGACTGCCGTGCTTCTCGCAATTTTGTATCGCAGTCTCCATGCCCTTGCTGCCATATCCTCGTGCAATTGCACCTTTGTCAGAGACTGCCACGGCGCGCGGAAATGGCTTCGTTAGCCACTCTTCATACAAGCCCCTTCCAAACGCGGTGATTTTGGGAACCGCAGCAACGTCGGACAAGGCCGCAAACTGAGTCGGAGGCGGAACCGGCGAACTATGCGTCACGGCCACAGGAGTCGCGGTTTTCTCCGCGCCGACTGTCTTTTCCGGACCAGTCGGCATGGTAGGTAACGCAGCGTCCTTAATACGCTTCTCGAAAAAATGCAGCAGCTTCGGCGGCAGCTCTTGCGCCCAAGCGATCGCGGCAGCATCGCCAGAAAAATCCTTGGCTGGAATCCAAATGTGTATCGCGCCAACTTCATTGATTGCGTACTTGGTATACGTAATCTCATAGACAGCCCCCGGAAGTCTGACCTTTTGATCCATGGCCCATTGCCGGGCTTGAGAATAGAAACTGTCGTCGGTCTTACTTAGATGCGAGGCGTTTTTGTAAACCGTTAAACATTCAGGAGTCTTAAAACCGCTGTTGAAGTCTTCTACAAACAGCGCTCGTTCAACTTTTTTGCACGGGTCCGGCACCCAACTGGTTGACTTGAAGCTGGAGACCGGAAGCCGCAACTGAACGCCACTACGAAATTCACCGTTCTTCGCGTCCATCGCATATACGGTGTAGGTCGTTCCGAGCACCTCCAAGGTGCCAGTGTTGGTGACAACTCCCTTCTTTTGCGCAACGTAAGTCCAGTTGCCCACCGGCAAGCTCAATGTTCGACTACCAATGGTCAATTGGTTGTCGGCAATCTTTTGAGGTACGGCAGCCTCAACAACATCAAGTGCGAATGCAGATTGAACCGTTGCGCCGGCAAATAACGCAGACAACCAAAACTTTGAAAATGAACGCATCAAAACTCCCTGTTTATTTGTGAACGAAAGAAACCGCAGTTTATTCGTCTCACATCCTGAACAGGCCGAATTTCGTATCGGGAATCGGCGCGTTTCGCGAAGCGCTCAAACCCAGCGCCAGCACGCGGCGGGTGTCGGCGGGGTCAATCACGCCGTCGTCCCACAGCCGCGCGGTGGCGTAATAGGGGTGCCCTTGGTCTTCGTACTGGCGGCGTATCGGGGCTTTGAATGCTTCTTCTTCCTCTGCGCTCCAGCTGCCGCCCTTGCCCTCAATGCCGTCGCGCTTGACGGTGGCCAGCACGCCAGCGGCTTGCTCCCCGCCCATAACGCTGATGCGGGCGTTGGGCCACATCCAGAGAAAGCGCGGTGAGTAGGCGCGCCCGCACATGCCGTAATTGCCGGCGCCAAAGCTGCCGCCGATGATGATGGTGAACTTGGGCACCTGGGCCGTGGCCACTGCGGTCACCATCTTGGCGCCGTTGCGGGCTATGCCTTCGTTTTCGTACTTGCGGCCGACCATGAATCCGGTGATGTTCTGCAAAAACACCAGCGGGATCTTGCGCTGGCAACACAGCTCGATGAAATGCGTGGCCTTGAGGGCCGACTCGCTGAACAAAATGCCGTTGTTGGCGATGATGCCGACCGGCATGCCTTCAATATGCGCAAAGCCGCAGATCAGGGTGGTGCCATAACGCGCCTTGAATTCGTCAAACTCGCTGCCGTCGACAATGCGGGCGATGATCTCGCGCACGTCAAAGGGTTTGCGTGTGTCGGTGGGAATCACACCGTAAAGCTCCTCCGCTACAAATTTAGGCGCCATCGGCGTCCGGGTGGAAGGGGTAGCAACCTTGTTTTTGTTCAGATTTCTGACTGCGGTGCGCGCCAGGGCCAGCGCGTGCAGGTCGTCCTGCGCCAGGTGGTCGGCCACACCCGACAGCCGGGTATGCACGTCGCCGCCGCCCAGGTCTTCGGCGGTAACCACCTCACCCGTTGCCGCCTTGACCAACGGCGGCCCGCCCAGAAAAATCGTGCCCTGGTTTTTGACGATGATGCTTTCGTCACTCATGGCTGGCACGTAGGCGCCGCCCGCCGTGCAGCTACCCATGACGACTGCGATCTGTGCAATACCCTGCGCGCTCATGTTGGCCTGGTTAAAAAAGATGCGGCCGAAGTGGTCGCGGTCGGGAAACACCTCGTCCTGGTTGGGCAGGTTGGCGCCGCCCGAGTCCACCAGGTACACACAGGGCAGGCAGTTTTGCTGCGCCACTTCCTGCGCGCGTAAATGCTTTTTGACGGTGAGCGGGTAATAAGTGCCGCCTTTCACGGTGGCGTCGTTGCACACCACCATGCAGTCCACACCTTCAATGCGGCCTATGCCGGTGATCAGGCCGGCGCACGGCGCGCTGTCGGTGCCGTCGCGGTCGGGGTACATGCCCAGCGCCGCCAAGGGCGCCAGCTCCAGGAAGGGCGTGCCGGGGTCCAGCAGCATCTGCACTCGCTCGCGCGGGGGCAACTTGCCGCGCGCCATGTGTTTGGCCCGAGCCGCTTCACCGCCACCGGCAGCGGCTTTGGCCACCTGCACCTGCAGGTCATCCACCAGCGCCCGCATGGCAGCGGCATTGGCAGAAAAGTCCGCAGAGCGGGCGTTGAGTTTTGTCTCCAGCACTGGCATGTTGTCCTCATAGCGGCACTCGCGGCCGCACATCAGCCACACCATAACGCCAAACCGCCCGACCTGGGGCGGGACAGGCACCAAGTCAGCGCCGCAAAGGTTGCAAATCGTGCCAACTTCATCCAAACTTGCCAGATGCCCGCCCGCCGCCCGCCCGCCCCTGCGGCACAACCCGTTTCAGCCACACCCATAGCCTTTGCACTAGTGATTGCAGCGGCCTACGAAAAGCGGGGCTGCGACCCCACCAAAGCCCTCAAGCTGGCACAGATCACGCCAACAAAGCTGAGGCAAGTCGACGCCAGAATCACCGCCCGCCAGATGGAAGTGTTATCTGGCACCGCCATGCAAGAGCTGGACGACGAAGCCCTGGCCGCCTTCAGCCGCCGCCTCCCTTGGGGCAGCTACGGCATGCTGGCCCGGGCATCACTCAGCGCACCCAATCTGGGCGTGGCCCTGAAACGCTGGTGCCGCCATCACGGCCTGCTGACAGACGACATCACCCTCAAGCTGGTGACCAGCGGTGACAGCGCCGCCATACAAATTACGGAGAGCGACGCACTGCGCCGCCTTGAACAAGCCGCCAGAGAGTTTTGCCTGGTGCACGTGCTGCGCAACATTCACGGCCTGGCCTGCTGGTTCATCGACTCTCGCATTCCATTGCAAGGTGCGCGCTTTCCGTTTGCCGCGCCTGCGCATGAGGACGCTTATGGGCTAATGTTTCCGGGCCAACTGCGTTTTGATTCTGCGCAGGCAGAGATTCGGTTTGATGCGCGCTACCTGGTGCTGCCATTGCGGCGGGATGAAAAAGCTTTGCAGCAGATGCTGCAGCGGGCGCTGCCGCTGACAGTGTTGCAGTATCGGCGGGACAGGTTGCTGGTGCAGCAGGTGCGGCAAGCGCTGAGTACTTATCCGAATCGGACTCACAACGCTGAGGGGGTGGCGGCTTTGCTTAATATCTCTGCGCGAACTTTGCACCGGCAGTTGAACGAGCAAGGCGCATCTCTGCAGGAGTTGAAGGACGAGGTGCGTTTCGAGCACGCCAAGGAATTGCTCAACCGCAGCGACCAGCCGATCAAGCAGGTGGCGACGGCAGCCGGATTCAGGAACGAGAAGAGTTTTATCCGGGCCTTCCGACAAGCGACGGGCAAGTCACCAACTGAATTCAAACGAAAGCTGGGGCGGTGATGGGCTCTGCGCGAACAGGAGAGCTATACGCCAGTTTGCCCCCCTTAGCGGGCATACGCTCTGCAAAAATCCGTCAACCCTGACTCGACATGGTAGTAGTCGCTCATGAGGCAGATCAGTCTGCACTAGGCACACACCTCGCTAAAGCTTCGCCCCCAAAATAAGTTTCTCTATGTCTTTCAGGCCGGCGTAAACGTTGCGGAAGTGGGCCAACCGACCATCTCCTTGGCTTCGGCATAGAGCCCGTCGTCACTGCCGCCGCGTCGGGGCAGGGCGAAGGCGAGCGGCCGTTGCCCGTGGTGCCGCCACACTCTATTTGCGCGAGGGCCGAGCCACGGCTTGGGAAAAGCGGGGCATGGATCCCGGATCAAGTCCGGGATGACGAGCGGGGTCCAAGATAACATGCTGCGGGCCGTCTGCTGCCGCACCTAAAAACGGAAGCCTGTGCTATTTTTTTACCGAACAGGTCCCAATCGGGTGCACCTCGATCCCCCATCCGATGTGCTCACCCAGCGTGGCTGCAGGATGCAGCGAGGCGATGCGTATGGCTTCCGCCTTGTCGGGCGCTTCGATGACAAAAAAGCCGCCCACCATCTCTTTCGCTTCGGCATAAGGCCCGTCGGTCACCACGGGTTTGCCACCGCGCGGGCGCATGCCGAAGGTGGCTTTCGGTCCCTGTAGTGAGCCGCTCCAGACAAGGGCGCCAGTTTGCGCCAGGGCGGCGTCCTTCGCAGGTAACTGTTCAACCAGCGCCTGCATGTCGGCGGGCGCCATAGCGTCCATTTTTTCGGGGTCGTAGTAGGCGAGGCAGAGGTATTTCATGAGCTTCCTTTCAGGTTTTGAACATTACACCCTGACGACGAACGGGGAGGCTGTATTTCGACATCTGGTACGTTAGTCTTGAAAAATGAAACCGTCGCCTAAGCGCCTGCAAACACCCGGCCCTCAAGTGGGCAGTTCAGCCGCCATGCGCGCGGACAGCGCCGACCCGCGCTGCTTCAGGAAGGTGCGCAGAAATTCAGGGTAATCGGGTCCGGCGGCCATGCGTACCGATCTGCGCTGCGCCAGTGCCACCCGCCAGGCATTGACCTTGGGCGTGTTGGCAAACACGCCGAAATCGGCGATGGTGTCAAAGACATCGAAGTAGCGGAAAACCGGGCCAAAGACCGCGTCCACCATGCTGAAGTGCTCCCCCGCGAACCAGGGGCCTTGGTCCAGCGCGGCTTCGATCTGCTCGAATTTGGAACGCAACTCGGCAGCTCGCGCCGCCAGTGCTTGGTCGTCCGATGCGTTGTAGAAAGCGCCTATGGTGTTGAGCACTGCGGAGCCAAACTCCATCCAGCTGCGGTGCCGGGCGCGCTGCAAAGCGTATTCGGGGTGAAGCTGTGGCGCGGCGGTCTCATCCAGGTATTCGCAGATCACGGCGGATTCAAACACCGCGTCAACGTCCACCAGCAGAACCGGCGTTTTGCCCAACGGTGAGAGCTTGAGAAACCAATCCGGCTTGTTGGCCAGGTCGATGTCTCTGCGTTCGAAGGCGATTCCTTTCTCGACCAGAACAATTGCCGCACGCTGGACGTAGGGGCACAACGGGTGACTGATGAGTGTGAGTTGGGGTGTGGTCATGGCGTGGCCCTTACGACAAGGCAGGCACAAAACGTTGGCTGCGGCGAATCGCCAGCGCGCCGTCGCCCGCCAGCCAAAGCGCGACCGATGCGAAGGCGAGAAACACCGGGTATTCCCAGCCGCCACCCTGGTTGGTGAACAACCAGCCGTTGCCAAAGTGCACCGATGCAGCCACGGCCATGACAGGCGTCAGTGCCAGCGACACCTGGCGCGCATAAACGCCGAGCAGGATGGCCGCGCCGCCCAGCAGTTCTGCGGCAAACACGGGGTAGGCCAGGACGCCCGGCAAACCCACGCTTTCAAAAAACTGCGCGGTACCCGGCAGCGTAAATACAAATAGCTTCAAAAGCGCGTGGGCGATCCACATCGCGCCCAGACTGATGCGGAGCAGCGTCACCCCATACGCGGCGGTGTTGTTGGTTTGAGTTGGGTTCATTGCGTTTCTCCATTGGGTTGATTGATGGATGTAATGTAGTATTGCAAGTACGCAATGAAAATAGGCGCCAACGCAAAACATGATTGCACAAACGCAATACAAACTCAGCGCTTCTGATGTCGAGGTAGTGCTGGCGCTGGTACGAACCAAAACGCTGGCTGAAGCGGGCGACCGCATCGGTGTGGATGCGTCGACGGTGTTTCGGTCATTGCAACGCATTGAGAAAGGTCTGGGCCAGCGCCTGTTTGAGCGCTCGCGCACCGGCTACCAACCGCTGGAGCTGGCACAGGTGCTGGCAACGCATGGGGAACAGCTGGAGGTGCAACTGGAGTCCGCCCGCTCTGCCGCACAGGCCGAGCCGGAGCAGGTGTCGGGGAGTGTGCGCATCACCACCACCGACACCCTCTTGCACGGACTGGTGACGCCAGCGCTCAAGCTACTGCAGTCAAGCCACCCCTTGTTGAGCTTCGAGCTGCATGCCGGCAATGAGCTGGCCAGCTTGACACGGCGTGACGCCGACATTGCCGTGCGCGCCACCCGGCGCCCGCCGCAACACCTGGTGGGCAAACATGTCGGCCCGATTCGCATGGCCTTGTTTACCGCGAAGAAGGGTGGGGCCAAGCGCTTTGATGCAGACGTGGCCGGCACGGCCAACTGGATCGCTCCCGACGACTCGCTGCCCGACCACCCATCGGTCGTCTGGCGAAAAAAGCATTTCCCCAAAGTGACGCCGCGCTACCGGGTCAACAGCATCCTCACCGTGGCAGAGATGGTGGGGCAAGGCATGGGCATCGGTCTGCTACCTGTGTTTCTGGCGCAAGGACGCACCGATTTGCGCGCCCTGACAGACCCGCTGGACGAGTGCCAGACGGAGCTTTGGCTGCTGACGCATACCGAGTCCCGCCACCTGCGGCGGGTGTCCACGGTGTTCAGCCATCTGGCCAAACACATGGCCTTGGGCTGAGCCGCGCCGGTTCAGCCCAGTAAGGCCGCCAACTGGTTCATGTCGGTAAAAATCAGCTCGGCGCCAGCCTTCAGCAAAGCGTCGGGGGCATCATGCCCGGC
>JBKJIV010000117.1:0-6751 GCA_046598365.1 Polaromonas sp.
TGGGAAGGCACACACATCAACATCGTCGATACCCCGGGCCACGCCGACTTCGGCGGTGAGGTGGAGCGTGCGCTGTCCATGGTCGATGGTGTGGTGCTGCTGATCGACGCGCAGGAAGGCCCGATGCCGCAGACCCGTTTTGTGACCAAGAAGGCGTTGGCGCTGGGCCTCAAACCGATTCTGGTGGTCAACAAGGTGGACAAGCCCGGTGCGCGTCCTGACTACGTGGTCAACGCTGCTTTTGACCTGTTCGACAAGCTGGGCGCGACCGATGAGCAACTGGATTTCCCGGTGGTGTACGCTTCTGGCATCAACGGCTGGTCCTCGCTGGAAGAGGGTCCTCCAAACGAGCAGTGGGGTCCCGACATGTCGGCCCTGTTCAACACCATCCTCAAGCATGTGCCGCATCAGGAAGGCGATCCGGCTGCGCCGCTGCAACTGCAAATTTCCGCACTCGACTTTTCGACCTTTGTGGGGCGCATTGGTGTGGGCCGCATCAGCCAGGGTACGGTCAAACCCATGATGGACGTGGTGGTGATGGAAGGCCCGGATGGCAAAGCCGTCAAGGGCCGGATCAACCAGGTGCTGACTTTCCAGGGCCTGGAGCGTGTGCAGACCCTTGAGGCCGGCCCCGGCGAAATTGTGCTGATCAACGGCATTGATGAAATCGGCATTGGTGTGACCTTGACCGATCCGCTCACGCCGATGCCGCTGCCCATGCTCAAGGTCGATGAGCCGACGCTCACCATGAACTTCTGCGTCAACACCAGCCCGCTGGCCGGCCGTGAAGGCAAATTCGTCACCAGTCGTCAGATCTGGGACCGTCTGCAAAAAGAACTGCAACACAACGTGGCCTTGCGTGTCAAGGAAACCGGCGAGGAGGGCATTTTTGAGGTCATGGGCCGTGGCGAGCTGCACCTGACCATCCTGCTGGAGAACATGCGCCGCGAAGGCTTTGAGCTGGCTGTGTCCAAGCCGCGCGTGGTGATGAAGGAAGTCAACGGCGAGAAGCACGAGCCGATCGAACTGGTCACCGCCGATATCGAGGAAACCCATCAGGGTGGCGTGATGCAGGCTTTGGGCGAACGCAAGGGCGATCTGGTCAACATGGAGTCCGACGGGCGTGGCCGCGTCCGCCTGGAATACCGCATTCCGGCGCGTGGCCTGATTGGATTCACCAATGAATTTTTGAACCTGACCCGAGGTTCCGGCCTGATCTCCAACATCTTTGACAGCTACGAAGCGCACAAGGGCGACATCGGTGGCCGTAAAAACGGTGTGCTGATTTCCATGGACGCGGGTGAGATCTTCACCTACGCGCTGGGCAAGCTGGACGACCGTGGCCGCATGTTCGTCAAGGCCAACGATCCGGTGTATGAGGGCATGATTGTTGGCATCCACTCCAGGGACAACGACCTCGTGGTCAACGCAACGCGTACAAAGCAGCTGACCAACTTTCGCGTGTCCGGCAAGGAAGATGCGATCAAGATCACACCGCCGATCGAGTGCACGCTGGAATACGGCGTGGAATTCATTGAAGACGACGAGCTGGTCGAAATCACGCCCAAATCGGTGCGTCTGCGCAAGCGCCACCTGACAGAGAGCGAACGCAAGCGCGCTGGTAGATAAATTGCCCCCACGCTTGTCGCTTCGCGTACTGCGCTGCCCCCCGAGGGGCTGGCCTTGCTTGGGGCGGCCCTGCACGGCGGCCGTTGCCCCCACGTTCGCTCGCTGCGCGTAGCTCCCTGCCCCCCGAGGGGGCCCCTGCTTGGTTGAAGAGGGTGCGTTCTCGGGTCTAGGTCAGGAACAACGAGAGATCAACGTTCGAAACAAGAGATGAAACTGACCCACAGCCGCGCCGTACTGCTCATGCTCGCGATCACGCTGATGTGGTCCATCGCGGGCGTGGTGACGCGCCATCTGGAGTCGGCAAAGAGTTTTGAAGTGACCTTCTGGCGGAGTTTTTTCACGCTGCTGTCGCTGCTGGTGATTCTTCCGCTGTTTCAGGGGCGCGAAGTTTTCACCAAGATCCGCCATGCGGGTCGCTTCCTTTGGCTGTCCGGGGTCTGCTGGAGCATCATGTTCACCGCTTTCATGCTGGCGCTGACCATGACCAGCGTGGCCAATGTGCTGGTGACCATGGCACTGGGGCCCTTCCTCACGGCGTTGATCGCCCGCGTATTCATTGGTCACCGAATCGCCCCGCGCACCTGGTTCGCCATCGCCATGGCTGGTGTAGGCATTGCCTGGATGCACGGCAGCCAAGTCAACCTGGGCGGCGGTGTGGGGCAATTTGCCGGCACGCTGGTGGCGCTGCTGGTGCCCATGGCCGCGGCAGTTAACTGGACCGTGGTGCAGCGCAGCCAGGCGCACGGCGAAAAGATCGACCTCGTGCCCGCGGTGCTGGTGGGCGCCGCGATTTCCTCACTGCTCACCTTGCCGCTGGCATTTCCTTTTGCGGCAACACCGCATGACATTGGCCTGCTGGCCTTTCTGGGCTTGGTGCAGCTGGCGATCCCCTGCGTGCTGTCGGTTATTTGCGCCCGCGTGCTGAAGGCGCCGGAGATATCCCTGCTGGCCCTGCTGGAAATTATCTTCGGCATCCTGCTGGCCTGGTTGGGTGCCGGTGAAACGCCTGCACCCAGCGTGCTAACTGGAGGCGCGCTCGTCATAGGGGCGCTGGTCGTCAACGAAATACTGGGGTGGAGACAAAGAGCATGAATCAAGAGTACATACTAAAAATTGCGGGCGATGTCCTGACGGAAGTTCGCGGCCGGGTGGGGTTTATCACCCTGAACCGTCCCAAGGCGCTCAATGCGCTATCGCTGTCCATGGTTCGGGAACTCACCGGTGCGCTGACGGCATGGCGCGATGACGCCTCCGTTGTCGCAGTCGCGATTCGCGGCACCAACAAGATCGGCCGCCCCGGAACGCCGGAAGGCCGGTTTGGCGGGTTTTGTGCCGGCGGCGATATCCGTTTTTTCCACGAGGCCGCGCTGGCCGGAAACTCCGAATTGGATGCCTTTTTTACCGAGGAATACCGTCTCAACCACTTGATCCACAACTACCCCAAACCCTACATTGCCTTTATGGACGGTGTGGTCATGGGCGGTGGCATGGGACTGAGCCAGGGGGCGAGGGTGCGCATCGTCACCGAACACACCAAGATGGCCATGCCTGAGACCAACATCGGATTGTTTCCTGATGTCGGTGGCGGCTACTTCCTGAGCCGTTGCCCAGGCACCACGGGCGAGTATCTGGCGCTGACTGGCGCGGTCATCGGCGCCCAAGAAGCGCTCGCCTGCGGCTTGGCTGATATCCAAATGCCCGCCGCTGGCTTGCCTGCGCTATGGCAGCAGCTGGGTGATCAGCAGTTCACGGACGTGACTGCTGCAGAACAATGGATTGCTGCTGATTTAATAGCATCCGCCAACCATCCGCCAAGGGAAGACAGTCGATTTGATGCCTATTTTTCACTGGCGCGTGTGAAGCACATCGTGGACGCGCTTGAAGCGGCAAAAGACGACGAGTGGGCACAAAAAACGGCCGTCGTGCTGCGCAAACGCTCGCCGCTGATGCTCCATGTGACGCTGGAGCAGATTCGCCGTGCACGCAGCATGAACCTGGCCGACGATTTGCGCATGGAACGCGACATGGTTCATCACTGCTTTCACCTGCGCGCAGGTGCGACCGGCGAAACCGTTGAAGGTATACGCGCGCTGGCCGTTGACAAGGACTACACGCCCAAATGGCAACCGGCGCGGATTGACGACGTGAAGCCGCAAATGGTGCAAGCATTTTTTACCAGCCCTTGGTCGGCCGACACGCACCCCCTGCGCGATCTCACTTAGCAACCGGCCCATACCGCAGAAACGTCGCCCCCACCAGGCAGGCCAGGGCGACCCAGTCAGCCATGACCACGCGCGCGATGCCGGCGTTGTAGCCGCCCGTCGCCAATGCAAACCCGAGGAACGAGAGCACGCTTACGAAGCCGGCCACAAGTGCCAGCGGCACCAAAGCCGGGCGCCATGCTGCCCAGAGCAAAAAAACGCCTAGCAGCCCGAACAGCACTGCGCGGTGCCGCATCAGGATCAGCAGGTTGGACTCGTCGAACGGCAGGCCGTAGAGGTTTTGCAGCTTTTGCGGGCCCAACACGCCGACCAGCGGCAGCAGGTGGATGAGGGCGACAACGGCGAGCAGGGCGGAGACAGATTTTTGCATGGCGCCAGTGTGGCTGTCATGGCAGCAGGGCGCGATTACCCCAGAGGTAAATGTCAGCGGCTGCGCGACTTCATGGCCCGCTCCACTTCGCGCTTGCCTTCGCGGTCCTTGATGGTGTCGCGTTTGTCGTGTTCGCCCTTGCCTTTGGCCAGGCCCACTTCGCACTTCACCTTGCCGGCTTTCCAGTGCAGGTTAAGCGGCACGAGCGTATAGCCCTTCTGCTCAATCTTGCCAATCAGGCGACGTATCTCCTCCTTGTGCATGAGGAGTTTTTTCGTTCGCACCGAGTCTGGCCGCACATGGGTGGATGCGGTACCGAGCGGGTTGATCTGACAGCCAATGATGAACAGCTCAGCATTGCGGATGACGACATAACCGTCGGTCAGTTGGACCTTGCCTTCACGCAGGGACTTGACCTCCCATCCTTCCAGCACCATGCCGGCCTCGAAACGCTCCTCAATGTGGTAATTGAAAGTCGCCTTTTTGTTGTCAGCAATCCGCACCGCCGCAGCAGCAGCTTTGGGCGTGAGGTTGGCGGCAGGCTTGCCAGTGGGTTTTCCGGAAGATGCTGCGGCCGGTTTTTTGGAGGATGCTTCTTTGGTGGCCATGGATAAAAGGTAAGGGCAGCGGCGGCTAATACAATTGCGCCCAGCCTTTGATTGTATGAAAACCGTTCACAAGTCCGTTCTTATTTGGTACAGCGCAGCCGAAATGTTTGCCTTGGTTACCGATGTCGGGAGTTATCCGCAGTTTTTACCCTGGTGCGACCAGGCCCAGGTGGTCGAGGAAGATGCCAAGGGCATGATCGCCAAGGTCGGGATTTCGATTGCGGGAATCGCGCAAAGCTTCACGACGCGCAACACCCACGTCAAAGACAGCAAGGTCAGCCTCAAGCTGGTTGACGGTCCTTTTTCAAAGCTTGACGGTCACTGGGACTTTCATCCATTGGGTGACGGCAGTCAGCGCGCCTGCAAGATCGATTTCACCTTGCGCTACGACTTCGACAACGCCGCGTTGGCCGCGCTGGTCGGTCCAGTATTCGACAAGATTGCCGGCAGCCTGGTGGACGCTTTTGTGAAAAGAGCGGCGCAGGTATACGGCGAACCTGAATGAGCGCAGGGCTGCGCATCCTGCTGGTCTATTCTCCAGCTCCGCGCCAGGTCCGGGAGTGGCACCTGAATCTACCTTCCGGGAGCACGGTGGAGCTTGCCATTGCCGCCAGCGGCATCCTCGAAGAATTCCCGGACCTGAAGGTGGAGTGTTTGTCGTTCGGGATTTGGGGTCGAAAAACAAGTTTGCGCCACTTGCTGCGCCCGCAGGATCGCCTGGAAATTTACCGCGCTCTCCGGGTAGATCCGAAAATGGCGCGGCGTGAGCGCTTTACCCAGCAGGGTGTCAAAAAATCCGGCCTGTTTGCCAGCAAAAGGGCTGGCGCCAAAGCGGGCTACTGAAAAAGCAGTGACTCAGGACGACAGTACGCGGTAGCGACGCTGCTGCAATGGGTCCTATTTGCAGTTACTGTCCACCATGCCCTGAAGGCGCTGAATTTCTGCGCCACGCGCTTTGTCATCCATGACCTCCCGCTCACCTTTGGCGTTGGTGATGGCGACCCGTGCGCCCGATTGAAAAGTCAGCAAACCCCGCTTTGCGCGCTCGCAATTATCAGCTTTAACTTCAGCGATCTTTTCCTCATCGGCCTTCAGTTTTTTAGCCTCGTCATCCTGGAGTTTCTTTTTCTTCGCCTCCAGTGCGTCATCCTTGCCCGGAAGTTTGGTGGCGTTGGCCTTGGAGGCTGAAGCCGCTGACGCTGGTACGGCAACAGGTGCGGCGGCATCAGCGGTCTCAGCCCGGATAGCTGGAGCCGCTGGGCTACCGCCGGGTCGCTTGATGATGTCTTTTTGCGGAATGTCGGATGTAGGCGGGCGATCGCTGAAGACCTTGCGCCCGTCCTTGCCTATCCACTGCCACTGGGCGGCTGCGCTCAGCGCAAACGTGAGACCTGCGATTGCCAGGACGAGCTGTTTAGATGCGATTTTCAGAGCCATAACTGAGTGTAGCGTCGTGCGCCCCTGTGAGGATGTCTGGCGCCCATGTCAGCCGCCCTTTTTTGTAACGCGGCAGCACGCAAACCAGCGCAAGGGTTTGTACCGAGCGGCACGGGTACAATCGTGTTTTTGGAGCTATCCCTATGCGCCTACTCGGCAAAGCGCTCACCTTCGACGACGTATTGTTGGTGCCAGCGTTCTCCTCAGTCCTGCCCAAAGACACCTCGCTTTCCACCCAGTTTTCCCGAAATATCCGCCTGAACCTGCCGCTCGTTTCGGCCGCGATGGACACCGTCACCGAAGCCCGGCTGGCGATTGCCATTGCCCAGGAGGGCGGCATAGGCATCGTCCACAAGAACCTCACGCCTCAGCAGCAGGCGGCCGAGGTGGCAAAAGTCAAGCGTTACGAAAGCGGCGTGCTGCGCGACCCGGTGGTCATCACGCCCACCCACACGGTGCGCCAGGTCATGGCATTGAGCGAGCAA